>DASPQK010000219.1:0-15199 GCA_035624985.1 Syntrophobacteraceae bacterium
CTCTCTGGCGGAAACACCCCGGGGCCGGTCTACGCCCGCCTGGCGACCGCGGGCTACCGGGACCGAATCGACTGGTCCAAGGTGTTGATCTTTTTTGGGGATGAGCGCTGTGTACCGCCTGACAACCCCCAGAGTAATTACCTGATGGTCCGCACTGCGTTACTCGACCAGGTTCCGATTCCGCCCGGCAACATATTCCGCATCCGGGGCGAGGATGCGCCGGAGAGGGCCGCGGCAGACTATACGGACATACTCCAGCGCATTTTCGGAGGCGATACCGTCACTGGGGGACCGCCCCCCGAAGGCTTCGACCTGATCCTCCTCGGCATGGGAGACAACGGCCATACTGCATCGCTTTTCCCGGGCCTGGCCGCGGTAACGGAAATGGTACGCTGGGTTATGGCGGTTTACGTCGAGGCGGTGGGTATGTGGCGGGTCACGATGACTCCGGTTATCATCAATGCAGCCCGACAGGTGGCTTTCCTCGTGTCGGGGGCCGAAAAGGCCGACGTGCTGCAGCGGGTCCTCGAAGGGCCCTACCAGCCGGAGGTGCTGCCGTCCCAGATCGTCAAACCCGTGTCGGGAGAACTGCGCTGGCTGTTGGACCAGCCGGCCGCCGCCACGCTGAGGAGGCAGTCATGACCGAATTTGTCCCCGGTTCTGAGACCCTGGCCCGGTACAAGCTGGAAGCGGCCGAGTATGCGGTCAAATTCATCCAATCCGGGATGACCGTAGGGTTGGGTACCGGCTCCACGGCCATTTACGCCATCCGGCGTATCGCCGAGTTGTATAGGAACGGCCGGCTGAGCGATATTGTCGCGTTCGCCACTTCCAGGATCGTGTGGCAGGTGGCAGTCAAACTGGGCCTTCCTATGCTTACGGAAGATCTACCTAAGGAGATCGACGTGACCATTGATGGCGCCGATGAGGTGGATCCGCACTTGAATCTCATCAAGGGAGGAGGCGGGGCTCTTTTGCGGGAGAAGATCGCAGCCCAGGCCAGCCGCCGCGAGATCATCATCGTGGATGAGAGCAAACTGTCGGCGCAACTGGGCGAGCGTTGGCCGGTACCGGTAGAGGTGCTGCCTTACGGCTGGCGGTCTCAGGCCCGCTACCTGTCATCCCTGGGGGCCGAACCCGCCGTCCGCCGAGCACCTGACGGAAGAGAGTTTCACACCGACCAAGGTAACATGATCCTGGACAGCCGCTTCGGACCTATCACCGACCTGGAAGGTCTGGCCCGGAAACTGTCCTCGCGAGCCGGCATCATAGAACATGGCCTGTTCTTGAACCTGGCCCGGGATGTCATCGTTGCCGGCCACGGGGGCGTCAGGCATTTGAAACGCGAATCATAGATTCCGGCGCACTTGACTGCCATGGTCCGGCTTCACGCCGCGAACAGATGCGATCGTCGAACGCACCACTTCGAGGCGTCTGGTGGAAGGCCGGCGACAGGCGTTCGTGGTTTTGTGTTCCGCCAAGCTGGGCTATTCGGGCCGAAGAGCTTGCCTGCAAGGGCTTCGAGACAAGGTAAGGACGAGTGAACGAACCTCCCGGTACAGCCACAGGCGCAAGCTGTTGTCTACCTCGCTTCCGGCGGTTCGCATGCCCTCCCTTTCAGATTAAAGAGGAACTTGAGTCCCTTTTTCACCTTATTTGAGAATATCTTCGTCGAAAGGAAATTGCCCGCCACTTTCTTATTGATCTCACCCAGGGTCGGGTATGGATGAATGGCCGAGACCATAGATGTAAACTTGACTTTCCCGTTCATAACCGCAACCCATTCGTTTACCAACTCTCCCGCATTGGGACCAAGAATCTGAATGCCTATAGGCTTTTCTTTTGTATCGAGGAGCATCTTGATTCTCCCCACCTCCTCGCCCTCCGCAAGACTCCGGTCGTTTGCCCTGAACTCCTCCGTCCAGACGGAATATCCTATGCCTGCAGCTTTGGCCATTGTTTCATTCATACCGATGTTCGCCAGTTCCGGGTCGGTATAAGTACACCAGGGGAGGTTGGTAAAATCGGCCTTTCTGGGCAGATGGAAGATGGCGTTGCTGACTACGATGCTCCCTTCATAACCGGCGGCGTGGGTAAATAGGTATTTGCCGTTTACATCGCCGATTGCGTATATGTGCTTATGATTGGACCTCATGCGATCGTCGACCTTAACACCCCTGTTATCGAAATCGACTCCGATCTGTTCGAGTCCCAACCCCTGGACGTTTGCTTCCCGCCCTATTGCAACCAGAATGGTCTCGGCTCTGAGTGTAACCATGGCGCCTTCGCCGGTCCCGATGACCACCTCCCGTTCGCCGCCCGCATCTCGTGCGCTTTCAACCGAGGCATTCAGATAGAAGCTCACCCCTTCGACGCTCAAAACATTCATGACCAGATCCGCCATATCTTTATCTTCTTTGTTAAGAATCTGGCCCGCGCGTTGAATCAGGGTAACCTTTGTTCCAAGGCGGGCAAAAGCCTGCGCCATCTCGGTGCCGATGGGGCCACCGCCTAGAATAATCATCGATTTCGGGAGTTTTTCCAGAGAGAACATCTGTCGGTTGGTGATAAAGGGGGTTTTGTCCAATCCCTTTATTGGCGGGATCGAGGGTGAAGAACCCGTTGCAATAACCCAGTTCTTAGCTGAATAGGTCTTTCCATTCAGACGCAGCCAATGCTCGTCGATAAAGCTCGGTTCTCCGTATTCCACTTTTACGCCCAGTTCGCAAAAGCGTTCCTCCGAATCGTGCTTCTGAATCATTCCTATGACACGCTGAATCCTCTCCCGCACGTTTCTGAAGTCCACGGGCGGAACTTCTATTTCGGGAAGACCGAAATGCACGGCCCTTTTCATCAGATGCCGGACATGAGCGGTCATTATGAGTGTCTTGCTTGGCACGCATCCGTAGTGGAGACAATCACCTCCGAGTTTGCCGTCCTTATCGATAAGGAGAGTTTTTGCCCCAAGTTGTGCCGCTCCGGCGGCAACGGTCAGCCCTCCTGATCCGCCTCCCAGGATCCCTATGTCAAAATCGAATTTCGCCAATGATATCCTCCTGCTACCCGACCTAATCTCCTATGCGCTTGTCCTTCTGGCTTTATATAACGAAAGCAGTTTCTTTGCCGATATGGGGAAAAGACCGAGAAGTGCGAAAGGGAAGATGAGCCCGGGCGAGAGTATCCCCGAAAGAGAACTGATCTGCGCCAGTTCTTTGCGGGCATTGACGTAGACTATGGTCCCCGCCAACATTCCCACTTGTGAGACCCAGTAGAAGGTCCTGATCGGCATTTTGGTGAGCCCCATAACGAGGTTTATAAGCCAAAAAGGAAAGATGGGGATCAAGCGCAGCGTGAATAGATAGAAAGCGCCCTCTGTTTCGATTCCCTCATTAACTGTTTTCAATTTATCACCGAATTTGTGCTGCACCCAATCGCGCAGGACAAATCTTGAGATGAAGCATGCCAGCGTGGCGCCAATGCTACTCGCAAAGGAAACAACGACAGTTCCTATCAACAACCCGAAGAGCGTGCCCCCCGCAAGGGTCATTATTGCGGCGCCCGGTAAAGATAGCGACGTTACGAGGATATAGATCACCATGTAGGCAGCGCTAACCATGAACCGGTGATTCGAATAAAGTCCGGCGAACTTGCCCTGGGATTCCTTGACGTAAGAAAGGGTGAAATACTGCTCCAGAGCGAAAACCCTGAAGATCACTATGAGGCCGACAACAACGGCTACAATCGCTATCCTTTTCGCAACTCTATAGTTTATCATTCCATTCTCCGAACAGGATTCGTCAGCGCCCGATGAGTTCCATTCTCAGCCCACTATCTAAAAAGTTCAACGTATTCACTCAGTTCGAACCGGGCGAATCCATGTGATGCGCGGCGAAAGGCGGTCGCTATGATCATCATGATAACCATTACGGGTTGCACAACAAGCGTGGCAGGATATTCAACAGGGACGAAGAGTTAACGAACTACTCCGGAGGCGGCGCCTTTTGCCTGGACGATGGAACACGGGAAGCAAATGGTCAACGTTCAAACCGGTACATGGCGCTGCCTGTGAAACCACCTCAACAGGCCTTCGAGAATCAGTCCTGTGCCGATACCCCAAGCCCCGTTTGCCAGAAATACCGTGAGCAGGAGAGACAAACGCCAGCCGCCTCCGACGGGTTGGCCCTTTAAAGGCAGCACCACCAAAAGAAATGTACCCGACAGCACCACAGCGCCAAACAAAAACGCCGTTACCCAATACCCTCTATGGACCGGAAATCTATGTTCGACCATAGAAAAAAGAATGCCCCAGACTCCTCCCCAGAACGCAAAAGAGAGAATCTGCGGCACTCCAACGCTGTTGCGCGCGATCGAATAAGCATTGAAGGGCGCAAGGCCAAGGTACCAAAGTATCAACACGGTCAGTTGGTTCAAAGTCAAAGTGGCGATAAAGCCGGCGGTAAAGCCAAACAGAATCCGTGCCGGATAGTCCGATGATTCAATTCTATAAGCCATGAAGGCCTCCTGAATAAACACGATGTATTAGCCCGAAGGAAAAGACGATTCAGTTCTTCGCCCCCGATCGGGGCGAGAGCGTTGCAAGTCCTTCCCAAAGACGGAATAAAAATCTTTCGATGTTCTTAATTAAAATTAACTCGTGGTAGCGCAGGCTACAATATCATGCGTTGATTCTATGCAGCCCTTTCAGACCGAACCTGTGGCGGTCTCAAACAGTTCTCCTTTTGGGGTCCTGATGCGCCCACGCACCAATGAAAAAAGGGTTACAGTACGATGACCATAACCCATTGATTTCACGGGTGCCCCCGGCAAGACTCGAACTTGCGGCACCGAGATTAGGAATCAGAAAGAGGCCAAAATTCAAGATGCCGATAAAACAGAAAATGTAGCGTTCATGCGGTTTTTGTTGTATAAATTATATAATTCGGAAGGATTAAAAATTTCGTCACTGTCACATAGTGTCACAGCTTGCGGGCAATTTAAAAAAAGAGAGTGGTATGAAACCCGATGACTTTCGTCTCATGCTGGCGAACGGAGAAGATCGAAACCATGAGTTCAAGGCGTCTTTTCCATGGAGCAAAAAAACGGCCGGCGAAACCATGGCAAGAGTAACTAAGACTATTCTTGCCATGAGCAACATGCGTGATGGAGGGACCATCGTTATAGGAGTCGCTGAGCCGATTCCAGGAACTACCTTATGGAGACAAATCGGCGTTTCTCCTGGGGACCTGGAGACATTTTCCTTTGACGCGGTTGCTGACTTTGTCAGGAGGTACGCGGAACCGGCTGCCACTTTCAATTTTGCTATTTTCGGGTTCGAGAGCCTCAAGTATGTAGAGATTGCCGTTGTGGGTTTCCAGGAAGTCCCTATCATCTGCAGAGCCAATTATAAAGATATTCTCTCGGAAAGCGCCATTTACGTTAGGCCTCGAAGCGGGCGCCCTCGCAGCGAACCTGTATCGAATTTCTCAGACATGCGTGAACTTCTGGACCTCGCGGTTGAACGAGGCATTTCAAAATTTTTGAGAATGCAACATGTTACGCGTCGGCCGGGACTCAGTGACGAACAACAGTTTGAAAACCAGATCAAAGGATTTTGATGAGTAACGAAATTCTTCAAAAAATAAAGAGCAGGGGCTACTTTGAAATAATAACTCGGCCCACTTTGTTCTCAAAAGAACGTTTAAGACTTTCTGAAATGGAACAGCGGTTATGGGCCTGCCAAGTCTCTTTTCGAAGTGGGGCTTTTCCCCTCATCCAGGAAGGGCCCGCTACAAGAGGCATCGATTACATAGAACATTCTTTTTCCTCTGTTGGATTCGCCTTTTATGAGACCTGGCGCTTTTACCAGAGCGGCCAATTTGTCTTTTATCGTGCCTTATCCGAGGATTGGTCCATTGAAGCCGGTCTAAGTCAGCAACTTGAGAAGGGGATCGCCTTGAGCATTCTGCCGACTCTTTATCTGGTGTCGGAAGTGTTCGAGTTCTCTGCCCGTTTAGCACAGCAAGGGATTTTAGCGCCTGAGGGCTTCATTCAAATCAACCTAATTGGCACGAAAGGGCGACAATTAGTTCACTGGGGAGACCCCTTTCGCCCTCTATTTAAAGTCTATGTCTGTGATCTGGAGGAACTTCTTCGAACCTGGACACTAACAGGCGAAAAGATCATAGCGGAAGGTCGTGAATTGTCGTTCGAGCATTTCTTGTGGATTATGGAGCGGTTTGGATACGATGCCAACCCCGAAGCCTACAAACCCGATCAGGAGAAATTCTTTAGACGCCAAATCTGATCATTAGACTTCTAGGGGATAGGGGGCACCCGACAAGGCCGAAACCTGCACGGCCTTCCCCTGGATCACCCGCAGGGCGCTTGAGCAGGGGGCGCACATGTCAGACATATCTCTTAAAGAAAAAATCGAACTTGTGGAAATGCGGAGAAAGAGGGCCATATCGAGGCTTCGGGAAATTTCTTTTTCTTTCTTCCACCCACATTAACGACACCCTCGAAGCTCTTTTCTTCGCTCGTCGCAGAGAACACGGACCGGGCGCACAGTACGTTTTCCCGTTCACCAAGGGCGAACACAAGTTAAAGGGCGAAAAGCCGGTTAGAGAACGGAAAGGGCCCGCTCCCCTTCCTGACGTTGTTCAGAATGTGAGAACCGCTTTTGCGGCAGCGCTGGACAGGGCGGGGATTCAGGATTTCAGGTTTCACGATCTGAGGCACACATTTGCGAGTCACATGGTCATGCGCGGGGCCAGCTTGAAGGACCTCCAGGAGCTATTAGGCCACAAGTCCATGTCGATGGTTCTCCGCTATGCCCATCTCACTCAGGAGCACAAGAAAAAAGCCGTCAATCTTCTGCAAGGTCTTACCTTGATTGACTCTAAAAATCCTACTGTCACAAAAGTGTCACAAAACGGAAAAAGCCGCTCAATGGCGGCTCTTAAGTAGTTGATTTTCTTGGTGCCCCCGGCAAGACTCGAACTTGCGGCACCGAGATTAGGAATCTCGTGCTCTATCCACCTGAGCTACGGGGGCCGGACTCCCCACTTATATAATCTCCAGGCGGATTTGGCAACCCATTGTTGCGCCCCCTTTGCTGTGTTTCCATTCTTATGATCCTGGCCGGCTCATGCCCACTGCCGGCATGGGAACCCACAGCAACTCGGAACGCGCGGATTTTTCGCAATCTCCCATCCCCACGCTTAATCGAACGATTTTAGCTTCAACAGCTGCTCCAGTTCTTCCAGGACACTTTCCCTGTGCATCCTCACCCAAGGTTCCCCCTCCCGCCTGACGATAGAAGTCAGTCCATCCAGAAAGATCCCCGTTTTCCAAAATTCCCAATTTTCGGGCCACTTCTTAAGCCCTAACAGCTTCATAGCTCGGTCTAACGCCAACGGGGTTTTTGAAAAGCCCCTCTGGAACGACTTCATCTCGATTAATTTACCCAAGTGAGGCTCCCGTTTTGCCGGTGACCAGGTTAACCTGGACCGATACTGACACGCTGTAAGCGCCTTAAATCCATCTTCTCAGGCCAATGCGTATCCTGTGATTCCGACCCGTATTCAGGAAGGTACCCCTAAAGCTGCATTTTAAGGCCACTGGGTTCCATTGTAAAGGATGGTGAACGGGACATAAGCCACCCGCGCTCTTACAATGCGTATATATAAGCATGCAGGTAGTTAGTTAAATATCAACCTGTCTCTATGTTCTAATGTTTATTCTCCGAAGGCTAAAAGTACGTTTAATCCACTTACTGCTCCCCTTCAACACGCTCAGAGCCGGATCATCCCCACTGAATCTCACCTTCTGACCCCAAACCCGCAACCCTTCGAAACGCGGGGCCAAGGCGGTCCCGCGAGGCGGCCCCACGCGCTTAGCGTGGTTCGCGTGGCCAACCAACCCGCAACCAGCTTATCTATAGCCCCAGTTCCTCATTTATAAGCACGATTCTTATTCTGCCTTTTGGAAAGGACTTTTCGGTTATCGTCCATGTATTGCAAATTCGGTCGGTGCTCTGACATTCTTCACATATCGAGGTCTTAACGCAAGGGGTCTTTTTGTCGAGCCGCATCGCATTTGCGGGGGCGGCATAATTTTTCACTCTAAGCATGGCGTCTTCAATGTCGGGGACCACCTTATTGCGCCCTACAAGAATAATGACATTTTTGGGGCCGAAAGTGATGCCGGCCACCCTGTTGCCTGTCATATCGAGGTTGACCAGCTTTCCTGTGTCGGTTACCGCGTTTGTTCCGGTAATGAACAGATCGACCAGAAGAGAGCGCCTTCTAAGCTCGATCATCTCTTCTGGGGGAAGCCCTTTCTGAAAAGTGTCGAGCACCTCCATGCCCGGATAATTCTTCAGCTCCTGGTAGAGGCCGGTTTCTACAAACGTCATCGACCCGCCCCATGACATGCTCTTCGCCCCGATCAGGGGGAGAAGCTCCATGACTTTTTGACGGGCAGCGCCGGCATTTTCGGCGATGTGAACTTGGAAGTTGTTTGCTTCAAGCGCATCCTTGAGGCCGGCAAGCCTTATAGACCAGAAACTTTCAATCGGCTTTTCCATCTCATCACTCCTTTATGACTCTGGGCCAGGTTTTTCGCCTTATTTGCCAAGTGTGGATTTTGTTCGAATTTCCGCAATTTTCTCCATCAGAAGCTCTTTATGATTGGATTCTTCCGCCTTTATCCTTTCGAGCGTGGAAATGGCTTCCGGGTCTGAGATGAAGGAGGATATGAATTCGAAAAACACTATCGTGTCCTCTTCGAAAAGGACCGCCGCTTGCAGGATCTCTTCTTCATCCTGAATCGAATCTAATTGAAGTTCATCCAGGGAGAAGGCATGGCGGCCCATTGCTCCGCGCAAAACCTCCCCGCTGAGGGAGGAAAAGGAGAGAGGCGGTTCACCTCCGCAGGCAATCTTCTCCTTTAAGGCGGCAAACGCGCTTTTGTGCAACGATTCCTGGTCGGCAAGCCAGCCGAGAAGATCTACAAGCGAATCCCTTCTTACTGTTGTCCGAGCATGTCGGTAAAACTGTTCGCCGTTTGCCTCGATCTGAACAGCAAGGTCGAAAAGTTCCAGCACCGTAAACATAGGCCAATATTTCCTCGATAAATCAGGTAAGCGCAGATGGCGGAAGCGATGGTGCCTCTGCGGCTTTGTGTTTCTTCTCCCTCAAAAATTTCACCAGGTTCTCGGGCAACCCCCGCTTTTTCGCCGCGCGGCTTCTGGCCCTTGAAAGAGATTTGGCCGCAAGGGGGGTCCTCATCGGTAAACCCCATTTTTTCTTATAATCCCGTTGATCAAGTCCATGAATAGCTAGATGTCTTCTGGTAAGCTGCTTCCTTTCGACTCCGCATTCCAGGCACATGATCCTGTTTTCGCGGATTGAGTCTTTGGGCGCGGCGGGCTGGGGCACTTTCTCCAATCGTGCGCCTGGGGCCGCCGATTCGTCCGCAGATTCGAACAAAATCCCATGATGTTCCGCATGCTTTAAGCGCTGAAGGACCCAAAAAATTTTCCCAAGAACCTGTTCGATTTCCTCAGCAGAAATCCTGCGCACAGCAGCCTGGGCTTTTACAATAGAGGCGGCGATCTCCAGTAATTTTCCTGCCATTGATTTGCGCTCTCTCCAAAAAGATGATATAATGTAACATTAATCCCGCTCTGATCGTCCACCCCTGCTTTTATCCTGTTAATTCGGCTGTTTATATCGATTACTCTTGACAAAGATACAATAAAAAGACAGTTATGCAAGCAAAATTGAAATTTGCTGCTCTCTTTTTTCAACCAACACAAATACCTTATCGATGGAAAAAGTATGGACGAAAAACTCAGACAATCTTTCCATTCCCAGGTCGCCAGGGAGCCTTTTGCCTCCAAGTTCGGCTTGAAGCTGCTGGAAATAGGGGACGGCTATTCGAAGGTCGAGATGGAATTGCGCCCGGATATGGAAAACCTGTTCGGGATGACGCACGGCGGAGCGCTGTTCGCCCTTATCGACGAGGCTTTCGAAACCGCTTCGAACTCCCACGGCACCCTTGCGGTAGCGCTCAATATGAATGTCACCTTCGTCGCACCCCCTCAGCCGGGAAGCAGACTGTGGGCCGAAGCGCGCGAGGTGAGCCTCACGCGGAAAACAGCCTCATATGATATCAAAATCCGTGATGAGACGGATAATCTGATCGTAACTTGCATGGCCCTGGTTTACCGCAAAGGCCAGCCGCTCCCCTTCAACGAGGTGAGCGACTAGCGGGAAAAAACCGACGCGGGGACACGGAAAAAAATCGGCGTCAAGAGGCGGAGACGCGGGGGAAAAACGATCCTGCGCGCAGGCCGCCAAGCGCCGAAGGACACGGGGCGACTCTTTCTCCGCCTCTTTTCTCTCCGCGTGATGTTTTCCCCCCTGCTCCCCTGCTACTTTTCCGCAGGCAAACCGGCATCCTGCCAGGCGGACCACCCGTTTACAAGCACCTGCACGTTTGAGTACCCTTTGGCTGCCAGTTGCAGGGCCGCCTCTTTGCTCAGAGGACAATCTTCACCGTCGCAATAGGTGATTATGAACGAATCCAGCGGGATTTGCGCCATAACAGCGGGCAATGATTCCTCAAGGGAGTCCGGAGGCAGATTCAGCGCCCCCTTGATATGGCCGCAACGATAGACTTCCTCAGGCCTCGCGTCGATAAAGACAGCGCCGTTTGTGAGGAAAAGCGCCCGCGCCTCCTCAATTGAAATGACGGCCTCCCTCCAACTCCCTGGCGTTTCAAGGCTGCTCGGGCCGGGGACAGGCTTCCCCACAAGAGGCAGCCCATCCTGCCGGAAATGGTTGACCGAGAGTGAAAGAGCGACTGCGATCAAAATAATCGCAAGGCCCTGCCACAGGGCATCTGTGATGAAATTGTTCCTCATGCCTCTATCTTACTTCTTGGACCGGGCTGCCTGTCGACCTCGGCATATATAGACAAAGAGGCTCTTCAGCGAGATAGTTGCCGGCAATTTCATATGCCCTTGCGCGACATCCGCCGCAAACCCTTATATACTCGCATCTTCCGCATTTGCCCCCGTAGCGTTTCAGGTCCCTCAGGTCGCGGAAAACCGGCGAATCGTTCCAAATCTCCTTGAACGATTTTTCCCGCAGGTTGCCGCATTCAACCTCCAGATATCCGCAGGGTTGCACCTGCCCTACATGGGATATGAAGACAAAACCGCTCCCCCCGAGGCATCCGCGCGTTACGGCATCGAGCCCGAACGTGTCGAAGTTGATTTCCCTGCCTTCGGATTTGGCTCTTTGCCGCATTATGCGATAGTAATGGGGCGCACAGGTGGCCTTTAACTGGAGGTACGATTGATCCTTCCGTTCGTAGAACCAGTGCAGCGTTTGCTCATATTTTTCGGCGCTGATGGCCTCCTTGGCGAGGTCTTTTCCCCTGCCCATCGGGACAAGCATGAAAATGTGGTGTGCGGCAGCGCCGAGCGATACGGCCAGTTCGTGGATCTTGGGGAATTCATCTATATTTGCGTGCGTTATGGTCGTATTGATCTGAAAATCAAGTTTCCCTTCCCTTGCCAGGGCAATTCCACGCAGGGCGCCTTCAAAGGCCCCGGGGACCTTTCTGAACGCATCATGAGAGTGGGCCGCAGCTCCGTCGAGGCTGATGCTTATCCGTTGGATTCCAGATTCGATCATCTGACGAACGATTTGCGGCGTGAGCAGGGTGCCGTTGGTGGCCAGGGTCATTCGGAAGCCCAGACCATTGCCGTATTGAGCGATATCGAATACATCGGGGCGAAGCAGCGGCTCTCCGCCCGTAAGAATAATTATGGGCTTCGCGACTTCGGCGATTTCACTCATCACCTTCCTGCACTCGGCCAGGGAAAGTTCCCCTTCGTAGGGACGGTCCTGCGCGGCAGCGCGGCAGTGAACGCACGCAAGGTTGCAGGATCGGGTAAGCTCCCAGGCCACGAGGCGCAGGTCAGCCGAAAGTGTCGATCCCGTTTCTGCATGGCGGGAGCGGACTTTCATTTCGGTGCGTTCCGCACTTATTGCCATTTGCCCTCCTCAGTCCTTGGCCCTCAGATGCCTGGCGGCGTCCTTCGCGAAGTAGGTCAGTATGAGATCGGCCCCGGCGCGCGCGATGGAGGTCAGAATTTCCATCATTATGCGGTCGCCGTCGATCCATCCGTTTGCGGCAGCGGCTTTGACCATAGAGTATTCTCCGCTCACATTGTATGCTGCAACCGGTCTGTCGAATTCCTCACTGACCCGTCTGATTATGTCCAGGTAAGACAGTGCAGGCTTGACCATGACCATGTCCGCACCCTCTTCTATATCGAGGGCTACCTCCCTGATCGCTTCCTCGGTGTTTGAGACGTCCATCTGGTAGGCGCGCCGGTCGCCGAATTGAGGCGCAGAATCGGCAGCCTCACGGAAAGGTCCATAAAAGCCGGAACAATATTTTGCGGAGTAAGCGAGGATAGCCACGCGGTCAAATCCGTCTTCGTCCAGTGCACTCCTGATTGCGGCAACGCGGCCGTCCATCATGTCCGAAGGGGCTATTACGTCGGCGCCGGCCCTGGCGTGTGAGAGGGCTACCCTGGCAAGTACCTCCAGGGTGGCGTCGTTGTGAACTTCATTGCCTTCCAGAACGCCACAGTGGCCATGGCTGGTGTACTCGCAAAGACACACGTCGGTAATGACTGCAAGATCCGGCCAGGCATGCTTAATCTCCCGCACGGCACGCTGGACCGGCCCGTTTTCCGCGTACGCTTCGGAGCCGAACTCATCTTTTTTTTCAGGCAGCCCAAAGAGCAGAACGCCGGGTATATCCAGTTCCACCACTGAGCGCACTTCTTCGATAAGCTTGTCCACAGAGAACTGGAATACATCGGGCATCGATTGCACTGGATTTTTAACTCCGCTGCCGGGCACAACGAAAAGAGGATATATCAGTTGATCGACGCTCAGCCTGGTTTCTCGGACCATTCGCCGCAAATTCTCCGTTCGCCTGAATCTCCTTGGCCTGTAGACCGGGAAATACATTCTGCGCTCCTCTACGAATTCAAATTATAAACTACTTAGGTAATCCGCCAAATCTCTCACCCGGCTTTACACCGGCCGACTCGGCCCATGCGGCCGCATCAACCTTGCCCGCGGAAGAGGTCCGAACCTTGGTCACAAGCAGTTCCCCTCCGGCAGCCGCTATTCTCAGGCCCTTGAGATCCAGTCCGGTAAGGGCGCCAGGCGCGACGTCGATACCCCCGGCGATTTTTCCCGGCGCGAAGCTCGCGCCGTAGAAGCGAACCTTCTCCCCGCGCAATCCCGAGTAAGCACCGGGCTGAGGGTCGCACCCCCGAACCAGATTACAGATTTGATGGCCGGGGCTGTCCCAGTCAATACCCGCATAACGGTCGTCGCACGGAGGCTCATAGGTGGCCAGGGAGTTGTCCTGTGCAGTGCGTGGAGCTTTGTCCTCACGGATGAGCTTTACCGACTCCAATATCGCCTCAACTCCCATCGGGAAAAGGTGGTCGAAGTACAGCGAGCCGGCAGTGTCCTGAGGCCCTATATCGACTTCCCGCTGCAGCAATATGGGACCGGTGTCTATCCCCTCGTCGGGCCAGAAGACGGTCAGCCCGGTACGAGTCTCCCCCATGATCAGCGCCCAGTTTATCGCGCTCGCTCCACGATGGCGCGGCAGCAGCGATGGATGATAGCAGATAGCCCCCTTGCCGGCAGCGCCGAAGTAGCGAGCGGGTACAGTGAATGTAACGAATGCAAGCACTACGAGGTCGGGCCGCAACCCTGTGAATTCCCGGAAGACCTGCTCGTCCTTGTACGCTTTTGGCTCCGGGTTTGCGTTTTTTACTCCCCTTGCCTGCGCGGCTTCCTTTAGCGGGTCCGGTTTTGACCCCGGCTTCTCAGGCGGCGTGTACACCGCGACGACATTTTCACCCGCATCCAGCAGCGCTTCCAAGGTCCTTGCCCCGAAGGGCGCCTGTCCGATTAAAATGATGCGCATCTGTCAATCCTTTCAAATTTTTACTCTGCCCTGGTGAACTTCCTGTCGGATTCATCGTTTGCCTGACTTGAATCCGCCTCGTCTTCCGCCGCCCCCGGGTAGGTCACATCCTTGCGGCGCCAGCTTGGTTGCCCGGAAAACGCATGAACGCGATTCCCACAGGGTTCCTGCAAGCAAATACGACACTCCGGGCCGATACACGGCTCGGCATGAATCATTGCGTCCGCCGTTTCCGGCATTTGTGTCCGTAGAAGTTGTTCGACCTGCATGACTTCTTTGTGTGAATCCTCAAGGCTCATGTCGCGCGGCAGGATGAGATGGAAATCTATGTAGATGTTGCGGCCCGAACGCCAGGCGCGAAGGCGATGGATGTCTACCCATTCAGGTCTGCGGTTCTGCTCGATTATCGCGGCGATCCGATCCAGCAAAGCAGGGTCGTAAGCATGCATAAGGCGCGACGAAGACTCGAGGACCAATCTGGCGCCAATGAAAAGGATGTTTGCCGCAACGGCGCAGGCCACTGCTCCGTCGAGGAAGTGCCATCCTGTTTGCCGGACCAGCAACAGTCCGATAAGAACGCCCCCTGTTGTGTAAACGTCTGTCAGTATGTGCCTGCCGTCGGCTGCCATTGCCGTGGATTTGGTGCGCTCTGCGGCGCTGATAAGGGTTTTGGCCAGCCAGAGATTTATCAGTCCGGTCCCCAGTAGGATAAGGAGCCCGAAATCGAGTTTTGGCAGCGGCTTTGGTTGGATGATTTTTGGCAGCGCCTCCCAGAAAATTGCTCCCGCCGCCAGGACGATCAACGTCCCCTCGAAGCCTACCGAGAAGAACTCGATTTTCCCGTGCCCATAAGGGTGCTCGACATCAGGAGGCTTGGAGGCGAGCAAAATGCTCCACAGGGCAAATCCGCTTGCAACCACGTTTATTATTGATTCGAGCGCGTCAGAAAGGATTGCGGACGAACCTGTCAGCCAGTAGCAATAGAACTTTAGCGCCATGAGAAAGGAGCTGACGGAAACCGACAGAGCCATCATTTCAAGCCGCCGTTTTTGTTCCAATGCTGCCTTCGATCTTTCGTCCATCGACATTTCCCTTACGGATGTCTGAGAAAGGAGGACGGATAGCATGCCGGTCCCGCGTTCTCCGTCTTTCTGCCTTC
>DASPQK010000220.1:0-36387 GCA_035624985.1 Syntrophobacteraceae bacterium
CTAAACAGGCATACTCCTCCAGGCTTGGGGTCCGCTTCGACCATCGTTACGTCCATGCCCAGATCCGCCGCCCGAAAAGCCGCAGCATAACCTCCCGGCCCTCCCCCGATTACCAGCAGATCGGTTTCCTGCGTAAACTCGCCCATTACCATAAAAAGCCCTCCGGGCAAATCAGGGGAATTCAGGTTAAGGAATTCCTAAATTCAGCCCATAATAAGGAGCCGCTCCGGGTCTTGCAGCTCCTCTATGATCATTGAGAGAAACCCGGCCGCCTCAGCGCCGTCTATAACCCGGTGATCGAAAGTAATGCCCAGGGGCAGCATCAGCCTCGGGACGATTTCAAAGTTTTTTTCATCTCCAACCACCATGGGCTGCAATTTCGCCTGGGCCATTCCCAGGATGGCGACCTCGGGGTGATTGATGATCGGCATGATTGCCGTGCCGCCCATCGGACCGACGTTGGTTATCGTGAAAGTCCCTTCAGACAAGTCGTCTCTGGTCGCCCTGCCCTGGCGGGTCTTTTCTGTAAGCTCTTTAAGTTCAACGGCGAGGTCCAGCAGGCTCTTGCAGTCGGCATCACGGATCACCGGCACGAGCAGCCCCCGCTCGGTGTCAACGGCAAACCCCACGTTACGGTAATGTTTGATGACGATTTCTTCAGATTCCATATCTATGGTGGAATTGAAAACGGGGAATTTCTTGAGCGCCGTTGCGGCTGCTTTTATAGCGAAAACAGTCAGGCTTAAAACACCGCCCTGCGCGGCGACCTCTTCTTTGTGTTTGCGCCGAAAAGCTTCGAGGTCGGTAATGTCCGCAACATCCATGTGCGTGACGTGGGGAATTTGAGACCATGCCAGGGCAATGTGTTTCGCAGTGGCGCGGCGCACGGAACGAAGCGGCATCCGCTCGACCCGGCCGGCACGTTCCGATTCGGCAGGGGAAGAGGCTTTCACCGGCTCCGGCTTTCTTCCCGAACCTGTTCCCGCAAGCTTTAGGCCGGGAGGAGGGCTGGGAATTTTCTCTTCTGTGCCCTTTCCTGAAGGGGGCAAAGGGGGGATTTTAGCCTCGGCCCGCTTGAGGCCTGCTGCGAACCCGCGGACATCCTCCGGGGTGACCCGCCCGCCCGGACCCCCTGGCTTTACCAGGCTTATGTCAACACCGAGCTCCCGGGCCAGGCGACGGGTCGAAGGCGTTGCCGCCACCGGGCCGGCAGAAGCCCTGGCAGGGACATCCTGGCTGCTTTCGCCCTCCTTTAGGAAAACAATGAGCACTTCCCCTACGCTGACCGTTTGTCCGGGTTTGACCCTTATTTCCTTCACGGTTCCCGTGACCGGCGAAGGCACCTCTGCGGTCGCTTTGTCGGTTTCTATAATAAGCACCGTTTGTCCGTCCTGGACCTCGTCACCTTCATGAACCAGAACTTCGATTATCTCGCCTTCAGTGATTCCTTCTCCCAGGTCGGGAAGCTTGAATTCGACCGGCATACGATCCTCCAGGTCTCACTGTTCAGTGCGTTATCCCGGCGGGAACCGGGATCACTGGTCACCGTTCAATATTCATAGTTTACCGTTCACACGGTTCACGGCCTTAAAATGCCAGGGTTTCGCGGACAGCCCCTTTGATCCTGCGCACGCCCGGCAAATAATCCTGCTCGCGCTGATAGAGCGGTATGACAATATCGAAGCCGGTCGCCCTGCGGACGGGGGCTTCAAGATAGAGAAAGGCCCCTTGCACTATTCTGGCAACGACCTCGGCGCCCGCGCCATAACTACAGCCGGCCTCGTGAACCACAACGGCCCGGCCCGTCTTTTTGACCGATTCAATGAAGAGTTCGTCGTCAAGGGGCGATAGTGAGAGCAGGTCTATGACCTCACATTTGATCCCATCCTCCGCCTGGAGCTCCGATGCCGCTTCAAGCGTCCACCTCAGGCTTGCGCCGTATGAAATGAGAGTGATGTCATCACCCTCCAGGGCAATCCGCGAGCTGCCGATGGGGAAGGTTTCCTCTTCCTCGGGCACTTCCTCTCTGAAGGCCCGATAGAGGGCTTTGGGCTCATAGAAAATAACCGGGTCCGGGTCCCTGATGGCGCTTATCATAAGGGCGCGCGCGGTGCGCGGACTGGAAGGGATTACCATTTTTAATCCCGGCGTATGCGCCCAGTAAATCTCACGGCTCTCCGAGTGATGTTCGAGCGCCCTTACTCCCCCGCCATAAGGAGCTCTCAATACCATCGGAACGCTGTAGCGGCCCTGCGATCTGCCCCTCATTCTGGACGCGTGAGCTTCCATCTGGTGGAAAGCGAAGTAGCTGAAGCCCGAAAACTGCATCTCGCATACCGGTCGAAGCCCGAAGATCGCCATCCCGATCGAAAATCCCGCAATTGCCGATTCGGCCAGCGGAGTATCCAGCACACGCTGCGGCCCGAATTTGTCGTAGAGTCCGTCTGTTACCCGAAACACGCCGCCGTTTACGCCAATATCCTCTCCCAGGAGGATAACCCTGTCGTCCTTCTCCATCTCCTGAAGCAAAGCCATGTTTATGGCTTGAACCATGTTTATTTTGGGCATTGACCAAATCTCCGGTAAAGAAACGGAAAGCAGGAAGGAGGAAGCCGGATGAAAACCGGCTTGTCAGCTTCCTGCTCCCCGCTAACGGCTAGGGTTTTTTCTCCCTGCTCCCCGCTTCCCGCTCTCCGCTTATTTCCCTTCTGAGCATTTCCCTCTGTGCGAGCAGCGTCGGGGTAAGTTCCGCATAGGCATTATCGAACATGCTCAGGGGGTCGATCTCACCTTCGACTATCTCCAACCAGCGCCCCTCCGCCGATCCGATCTCTGCTTTGATTTCCTCGACAATCGGCTGCATTTTCCGGTCGTCAAGGATCTGCTTACCCACGAGGTATTTTTCAAACCGGGTGATGGGGTCACGTTTCTCCCATTCCTTGACTTCCTCCTCAGAGCGATACTTTTTCGGATCGTCGGCAGTAGTGTGCATGGACATCCGGTAAGTCAACATCTCTATAAGTGTAGGCCCATCGCCTTTTCTGGCGCGCTCCGCCGCGTCCCTGGCCGCACTGTAGACCGCCAGAACGTCGTTTCCGTCCACCTGAAGACCCGGCATATCGTAAGCAAGCGCTTTTTGAGCCAGGGTCTTTGAATGGGTTTGCTTGCTCCTGGGCACGGAAATAGCCCATTGGTTGTTCTGGCATATGAAGATGACGGGGGTCCGGTAGACCGATGCGAAATTCATGGCTTCATGGAAATCGCCCTCCGAGGTCGCCCCGTCGCCAAAAAATGTCGCAGCCAGCGCTTTTTGACCGCTGTACTTAAGCCCGTAGCCTATTCCCACTGCGTGAAACATATGCGAGCCTACGGGGACGGACACGGGCAGCAGGTTTAATCCGTCCGGCATGAGGCCGCCCTCGTTGTAACCGCTGTAGGCGAGAAGTATGCGCTCCATGGGCCTGCCGCGCCAGATTTCGACGCCGGTCTCTCGAAATGAGGGCACTATCCAGTCTTCAGGACTGAGAGCGGCCGCGGCTCCAATTTGCGCTTCCTGGCCTTTGAGCGGCGCAAAAGTCCCTATCTTGCCCTGCCTCTGGAGAATCAACATCCTTTCGTCGAATCTTCGCGCAAGCAGCATAGTTCGATACAGTTTTACCAGCAGTTCCTCGGATAGCTGTGGATCGAGGGATTTGTCTATCTCCCCTTCCCGGTCAAGAACCGAAAGGTATTGGACGCGGTATGGGAGATCGATTTCTTTGATCGGCATTATTGTTTTCTCTCACCTCTAATTTCACTGAAAAAGGGGGGTACACAAATGAACTGAAAAAAATGGAAACTTACGCAAAACAGCCCGACATTGAGCAATCAATATAAGTACAGCCTTTTTTTTCTGCCAGTGGGCAATGTATGATCTGGAATTCGAAACGCGAATAACTATTTTGGTGACTATTACGATTACTGGAAATGAGGAAGTATGAAAGCTCCGCTGATCAGGACCCCTTTGCCGGGACCGAAGGCTTCGGAATTTATCCGCCGGGACGCCGAGTGTGTTTCTCCATCCTATACGAGGATTTATCCGCTGGTTGTCGAAAAGGCGCGCGGGCTGTGGGTGCAGGATGTGGACGGAAATGAGTTCCTGGATTTTACTGCCGGCATAGCCGTCAACGCTACCGGGCACTGCCATCCCCAGGTAGTTGAGGCAATCAGGGACCAGGCAGGAAAATTGATCCACATGTCGGGAACCGATTTCTACTATTCCCCCCAGATAGTTCTGGCCGAGAAACTGGCCGAAATCTCCCATATGACGGGCGGCGCCAGGGTCTTTTACGGCAACTCCGGCGCGGAGGCCGTGGAGGCCGCACTGAAACTGGCCCGCTATCATACCAGGCGCGAACAGATGATTTCCTTCTTCGGCGCTTTTCATGGCCGGACTATGGGCGCACTGTCTCTTTCGGCAAGCAAGGCATTTCATAGAAAGTATTACCACCCGTTCGTCCCCGGCATTACCCATGTGCCTTACCCAAACTGTTACAGATGTCCGTACGGGGTCTGCTATCCCACGTGCGGTTCGGCCTGCGTGCGCTGGATAGACGATATGCTTTTCCGCACAAGCATTCCGGCTGAAGAAGTCGCGGCCATTTTTGTCGAACCCATTCAGGGCGAGGGCGGGTATATCGTGCCGCCGCCCGAATTTCACGTCGAACTCGGCCGGCTGGCAAAAAAGTTCGGTATCCTTCTGGTTGCAGACGAAATTCAAAGCGGGATGGGAAGGACCGGGAAAATGTTCGCCATGGAACACTTCGGCGTTGAGCCCGACATGATGGCCATCGCCAAAGGAATCGCCTCCGGCATGCCGCTCGGGGCAATGGTTGCCAACGCGAAACTTATGGACTGGAGCGCCGGATCGCACGCATCGACTTTTGGCGGCAATCCCATTTCCTGCCGGGCGGCCCTGGCAACCATCGATCTTCTCCAAAAGGGTCTGATCGAAAACGCGCGGCTCAGAGGCAGACAGTTGATGGCGGGCCTGGGTGAGATGCAGAAAGGCTTCGAATGCATGGGAGACGTGCGCGGAAAGGGATTGATGGTGGCAGTGGAACTCGTAAAAGACCGCATCACGAAAGAGAACGCCCCGGAGTTGCGCAATCTCATTGTCCAGGGCGCATTCCACAGGGGTTTGCTCCTGCTCGGTTGCGGCGAAAGCGCGATTCGATTTTGCCCGGCTCTTACCGTAAGCGAAGAAGAAATCGACACGGGGCTTTCCATTTTCGAAGAAACCCTGAAGAAGATATCTTAGACACGGGGCGTTTGCTCTTTTGGAGAAAGTCGATGAAGGACCTGCTCGAAAGGCTCGCTATAGGCGAACGGAACCAGGGCGCTTTCAGCGGACTGGTTAGCCTGGACTGCTCCGGAAAACCCCTCGAATCCATATCGCCGATAGACGGGAAAGTCCTCGCTAAGATCATTGGGGCCGACGCGGATACTTATGACAAAGTGGTGCAGCAAGCCCAGGCGGCTTTCCTTCAGTGGCGGGACATCCCCTCGCCAAAGCGCGGCGAAGCGGTCCGACGGATCGGGGCCGCTTTTCGCGAGTGGAAAAATGACCTTGGCGCCCTGATTTCAATTGAGATGGGGAAAATACGGGCCGAGGGAGAAGGCGAGGTCCAGGAGCTGATTGACATGTGCGATTTTGCCGTCGGTCAGTCGAGGATGCTCTACGGATTTTCAATGCACAGCGAAAGACCGGGGCATCGCATGTTCGAACAATATCATCCGCTTGGTCCGATAGGAGTTATCACGGCGTTCAACTTCCCGGTCGCCGTGTGGGCCTGGAACGCCATGCTGGCGCTCATAGCCGGCGATACGGTCGTCTGGAAGCCTTCGAGCAAAGTCCCGCTTTGCGCCATCGCGGCAAACTCCATAGCGTCCCGCGTAATAGACGATTGCGGCTATCCGCAGGGCCTTTTAAGCGTCGTAATCGGCGCCGGAGAGGAAATCGGCGGGCGAATGGCCTCAGACAAGCGGCTGCCGCTTATTTCAGCCACCGGCAGCGTGCCCATGGGGAGGCGTGTCGGGCAGGCTGTTCTGTCGCGGCTGGGAAAAGTTCTGCTCGAGCTTGGAGGAAACAACGCCGTTATCGTTACCCCAAGCGCAGACAAAGACCTTGCCGTGCGAGCCGTCCTGTTTGGCGCCGTTGGGACTGCAGGGCAAAGGTGCACCACCATCAGGCGCCTCATCGTGCACAACTCCATCTTCGACGATTTCAAGGAACGGCTTATATCAGCCTACAGGCAGCTGAAGATCGGAAACCCGCTGGAAGACGGCGTGCTCATGGGACCCCTCATTGACTCTCAAGCCGTCGAGGCCATGAGAGAAGCCATCGAAGAAATCAAGAAACAGGGCGGAACCGTTCTGTATGGAGGCGAATCTTTCATCAGCGGCATATATGATGCCGGCACCTACGTCTTGCCCTGCATCTGCGAGGTGGAAAACAGTTATCCCACGGTGAAAAAGGAGACTTTTGCGCCTCTTTTGTACATGATTCGCTATGGAACCATTGAGGAGGCCGTCGAATTGCAAAACGACGTTCCGCAGGGACTTACTTCCTCTATTTTTACGAACGACCTTCGCGAATCCGAATTTTTCCTTGGCAGCCGGGGGAGCGATTGCGGCATTGCCAACGTAAATATGAGCACCTCCGGAGCGGAGATTGGCGGCGCCTTCGGAGGTGAGAAAGAATCCGGGGGCGGCAGGGAATCGGGGTCGGATTCCTGGAAAGCATACATGCGCCGCCAAACCTGCACAATCAACTGGTCCGGACAAATGCCCCTGGCCCAGGGGATAAAATTCGGCGAATCCTGACGGCACAAACGCAGAGAACGCAACCGTGAAGCGGATTCATTCGTTCAAGGGAGTGCCGAGCGTCCTATAAATCCTGTAGATCCTGCAGGTCTTATACGTCCCGACCAACGAAGTCGCCGCGTATCGCCGCCTCACCGCGGCGCTTGACACTGACCTGCAAAGGAGGCAATCTCTGTTTGGGAATGCTGAAGCCGGCGGCGTGATACAGACGAGGTTTGAAAAATGGCGTATTGGTTGAAGCCGACCGACTTCCAAGAAGGACTTATTCCCACATTTGCAAGGCATACGGCATACCGGGGAAGATACCAACATTGGACAATTGGGACCTTGTTGCCACTCGACGCTTTCGCCTGGAACACATTGGAGACAAATTATGAACGGCTTGTTCAATCCCAAATCTATTGTGGTACTTGGAGTCTCCGATGCCATAGACAACCTGGGAAAGAATATCATCTCAAATCTCGTTAACCTCGGTTACCGGGGAACGATCTATGCTGTGGGTCCCCGAGGCGGAGAGGTCTTCGGACTGCGGGTTTACCGCTCGGTCTCCGAATTGCCCGGAGATGCCGAACTCGCTGTTATTCTCACACCTGCACGTTTCGTAAGCGATATGCTCGCTCAGTGCTGCGAGAAAGGCACCCACTGGGCTGTTATAAGCACCGCAGGCTTTCGAGAGCGTGGAAGGGAGGGAGAAACGCTTGAACAGGGAATACTCAAAACGAGCCAAAGGTGCGCCATTCGCTTTGTCGGCCCCAACTGCGTTGGCATTGCAAATAGCGCCAACGATCTTTACGCTCCATTTACGGCCCTTTCGGAACCGTTCAGAAAAGGTAAAACAGCCGTATTTACACAAAGCGGCGGAGTTGGGCTCAGCCTCTGCCTGAGACTATCGACCTCCGGCGTGGGCATAGGCAAGTTCGTCAGCATGGGCAATAAACTTGATCTCGATGAGGCCGACTACCTCGCCTACCTCATGGATGATCCGGAAACCACGCTCATATACTTTTACCTGGAGGATTTCAAAAGAGGCCGCCTTTTTGCAGATCTGGCGAGAAGGTGTTCCAAGCCCATAATCCTTCACAAGTCAAACACCAGTGCCGCAAGTTCCATTATTGCCCGGTCTCACACCGCGGCTCTGGCTACGGATGACCGGGTCGTCGATGCCATGTGCCGTGAGACCGGTATCGTGAGGGTCCATTCCATAACCGAGGGTCTAAACGCCGCGAAAGGTCTGAGCCTCCCACCGCTCAAAGGCAAAAACCT
Organism: Syntrophobacteraceae bacterium; assembly: GCA_035624985.1. Lineage (GTDB taxonomy): Bacteria > Desulfobacterota > Syntrophobacteria > Syntrophobacterales > Syntrophobacteraceae > SbD1. Next base: position 8,128 of record DASPQK010000220.1, read on the forward strand.
CGCCGTCCTGTCGCGGTCCGGCGGACATGCTGTGACAGCCGCGGACACCTGCGCAGCCCTTGGCTTTCATCTGCCTGCACTGGCGCAGGATGTTCTCGACGAGGCCAGGAGGCAGACTCGCGCCGGTGTCATCCGGTTGGGCAATCCTCTGGACCTTGGTGACATTTTCAACCTCCCTTTTTATGCAAGGCTGGTAGAAAAAGTTCTCTCTCAGCCTGATATCGATGGCGTTTTGTTCGTCCATGTGTCCCAGATGGCGGTAGAACTCGACAGCTCACGCGGTCTGGTGGAAAAAATGTCCGAGCTTTCCCTGCAATTTGGAAAACCCGTGGCAACCGTGCTGGAAATTCCATTTGACGAGCGGGTGCGCATGGAGAAAGGTTCGGATTCGCCCCTTTTCCTTGATGTTGTGGAGGCCATAGAGGCCCTTGCGGTCAATTTGAGATGGAATAAAACCGTTGCCGCACGACTCGTAAAGTCCGAATCTGCCGCTATGTCCGCCCAATTGACTCCAGTCATTGCGGCAACCGCGCATGGCGCGGGATTGCCCACGGAACTATTTAATCCGGGAGATGAAACCCCTTCAGGCGATGTCCAAAAGTGGTTTGACGACATCAAGAAGCAAAATCGACAGCCGCTTCTAGACGAATCACTCGAACTGCTGGACCTCACCGGCATCCCGACGGCGCCTTGGCGCATTGCAAAAACTCTGGACGAGCTTCTCGACGTGTCCGGGGACCTCGGTTTCCCGTTGGCCCTGAAAGCTGTCTCCCCTTCGCTTGTGCACAAAAGCGACAAGGGCGCCATAGCCCTGAATGTGGCTGACGTCGCATCTGTCCGGGATGAATGGCACAGGCTGCAAAATGTTTCCGATGACATTTCCGGAGTCGTGGTGCAAAAGATGGTCCCGGCTTCAAGAGAGCTTGTGGCAGGGGGCAAAAGAGACCCATCTTTTGGCGCCGTGGTGATCGCCGGATTGGGAGGAATTCTGGTTGAGGTAATGAAAGACGTGAGCATGCGTCTAGCTCCGATCGATATCGATTCAGCAATGGAAATGTTTGGAGAGCTTTCCGGAAAACGCATACTCGGCAGGTTCCGAGGCATGCAGGAGGCAGATCTGCAGGCGGCAGCCCGCATTCTTGTAAAAGTCTCCCAGCTCATGCACCACTTCCCGCAACTAAGCGAGATAGATTTGAACCCGGTTAGCCTCAAGGACGCCGGAAAAGGGGCTCTGGCTTTGGATGCGAGGGTGGTGATCGCCGATGCGATTAGGGATTAGGACTTTAATACCCACAGTCATCTTACGAACACGATCGTGATCGCCAATATCTTCACTTTTCATGAACTCCCTTTCTCATGATTGGGGATCTTCAGTCACAATTTTCATCAACAACGGCGCGAGAGGAAGAAGGTCGTCCTGAATCGTCTCCCAGACGATTTGCAGATCGACTCCGAAGTACTCATGAATCACCACGTTCCGCAAATCACCCATTTCACGCCAGGGAATCTCAGGGTAGAGCCCCCTGATGTAGGACGGGACGCGCCTGGCGGCTTCTCCTATTACCGCCATGTCGTATAGTATGGCCTTTACAATCGTAGTGTTTGTGCAGAAATCCTCATAAGTCAGGCTCTTGACCAGACGACCGATGTCGTCAATTGCCTCAACGATATCTTCAATCCTGAACTTCCAGTCTCTATTCGACATACACTGCTTCCTTAAGGATACGGTCCCGCAGTTGCCGCTTCAAAGCAGCCGGAGTCGCCAGATCGACCCTCATCCCCATGAGGTCTTCAAGCCGATGCTGGAGTCGAAAGAATGCAAAAAGCCCAACCGGTCGGGCAAACTCTACAAGAATGTCGATGTCGCTTTCGGGTCGAGCTTCTTCCCGGACGACTGAACCAAAAAGAGCTATGGATTTGACCCCAAGTTGCTGAAGCTCATGCCGGTGTCTTCTCAAAATGTCCAACGCGCTCTCCAGATGCATTCCCGCCTCCTCTCAGACGATTCGATGCCGGCGTGATTCCATCATCCAGCATAATACCGAAAAGGGATCGACATGACCAAGGATAAACACCCCTTTTTAGGCCCATTTCTTCCCGAGCCTTATTTGATCGCTGGTGAGAGCCTTTATCACCGTTTGCGAGCTGGAACATGGAACTTCAAAGAGCAGTAATCCGGGGAGAAATCGGCAGACGTTGGTGAAGTTGATGGCCCCGTTTGAAATTTGCACTTTCGATGCGCATGCCGCTTTCCACTACGGCGACATTAGAGCGCATCTTGATCGTATCGGCAAACCGATTGGAGCAATGGACCTGCTGATCGCCGCTCATGCACGGAGCCTGTCGCTGACACTGGTAACGAGTCATATAAGGGGATTTGCATGGGTCCCAGGGCTTCGGACCGAGAATTGGGTGTAAGACTAACTGAATCATGGACGGTTTGCTGACAACTTGATAGACTGCAAACCGGCTCGCGAATGATTTAAAAGCTTCCACTCCACCGAGACAAAACCGCCCACCGGGACTTCCGGTGGGCGGACATTTGCGCTAACACCCCAAGCTGTCGAAACGCCTACTCGCTATTCGATCGACTCATTTTCGACCAAATTCCATATGCCGCAGGGACAAGCGCCTGCGCAGAACCCGCAGCCTATGCACTTTTCCGGGTCTGCGACCATTTCAAACCCATCGCCGTTTGAGAGACTTTGCCGGGAAATGGCAGACTCCGGGCAGATCGTTACGCATATTCCGCAGTCGCGGCAGGTCCCGCACGAGGAACACTGGGAGGCGCAAGACTCAATTCCCTCAAAGCCTGCAATACGCGGATCGAAATATTCGAGTTTTACGCGGGCATAGTCGATCTTCGAACGGGAACTCGGTGTCTGCTCGCCTTCGCCGGACACGATCTGTGCTATTCTTTCCGCAGCTTTTCTCCCGGCCCCGATTGCGTCCGTGAGAAGCCCCGGTTTTACCGTATCGCCTATGGCAAAAATCTTCGGGTCGCTTGTCTGGTAATGCTCGTCTACCTTTATGAATCCTCTTTCGGTCTGGACGCTTTCGGGCACAAAATCCAGTTCGGGCACATCGCCGACTGAAATTATTATCGTGTCCGCGGGGATGATTTCTCCCGTGGTGAGTTCCAACCCTTCGTCGATCACCGCTTTGGCGAAGCAGGGATATCTGAACTTTGCGCCGACAGCTTCGGCCTGTCTGCGTTCTTTGCCGAACGAAAGCGGTTCCTGGATATCTATGAGCAGAATATCTTCGGCCCCCAGTCTGTGAGCTTCAGCAGCGGCGTCGCAGCCGACGTTTCCGGCGCCGATGACAAGGACGCGCTTTCCCACTTTCGCCTGGCCGGCCTTGCTCATGAGCAGAAACTCCAGGGCCGGGATAATCTTTTCCTTGCCCGGGATGGGCAAGACCCTTGGTTTTTGGACGCCCGAAGCGATCACTATGAAGTCGAAATCCTCTCTAAGTTGTTCCAGGTCCGACTTTTCGAGCCGCTGGTTGAGGTGCACGTGAGGCAGCGCTTCCCTAACACGGGCAAGTTCGGCTTCGACCACCTCATCCGGGATGCGGGACCGCGGGATCATGGCGGAGATCTTGCCGCCAAGTTCCGGTCTCATATCGTAGATAACCGTATTATGTCCCTGCCTGCGCAATTGCCAGGCAACGGATAAGCCCGCAGGCCCTCCGCCGATTACAGCGATTGTTTTCACGCCTCTTTCCGCGTCTTCGCTACTTCTGCCTTCCCCGCCATCTCCGCCGATCGGCGGAAGTTCAGGCAGCTTTGCCCGAAGGCTGGCCTTCCCCAGCTGGGTTACGTCCACTGCGGTCATTCGCGCAGTCTGCCTTGTGCAGCCCTGCATGCACAGGTTCGAGCAAAGATAGCCGCACACTGTTGCCGGAAAAGGCGTGTAGGCCAGCGCCAGGTCAACCGCCTCATCGATTCTTCCCTCTCGGATCAGCCGCCACCGTTCGTTGACGGGCATTCCGGTGGGGCAGCTCGCCTCGCACGGAGCGGCAAACTTCCTGTTTTCCCAGATCGGCACGTAACGCCTGAGAAAGCCTGTTGTAATCAGTGGAACGGCGCTTCTTTCGAAATCCACCAGATCTCCTATAAGGCCTCCGCTGCCCAGTTCGTAATCCCAGATCTCTTGGTGGAAAGCCTCCATCGAGCGCCTGGGTTTTCGGCCTTTTTCACTGGGACCTCGAGCCGCCAAAAGCTGCCATTGCTCCCTGTTGGCAATCTGAGTATAGAGATCGATCTTTCCGATCGCCGTTAGAAAAGTTTTGAGGTTTTCGGAGAGCCATTCCCAGTCGCCGTCCCTGACCGGGATCAGTTTGGCGTCGATGAAGCTGTACCCTTTATGCGGTCCGCGGAAATAGATTCTTCCGCCGACCATTCCGACGCACGGGCGATAGCCCACGACATTTTGTGGGTCCTGGGGTTCATAGCCGCAGATAACCGCGATGCCTCCCGCCATGAATTCGGCGAAGTAGTCGCCGGCCGAGCCGAGCACCCACAGTTCAGGGGGAGCAAAGCGCGGGTTGTGTTTGGTCATGGTCATGCCGCGCGCGCCGATGTTTCCGGCCACATAGATTTTGCCCTGGGCCATCGCGTTTCCGGCGCCGTTTGTAGCGTGCCCGTGGACAACGATCTGCGCTCCGGCGTTCAGCCAGCCCACATCGTCTGAAGTCGGGCCAAAGACCTCGACCAGCGAATTGGGAAAGCCCATAGAGCCGACGCGCTGGCCGGGCGCGCCGGATATTTTGACATGAAGCCGCTCGCCTCCGGCCTTCCAAAGCCTGCCCCCGAGGCCATGCTGGCCGAAAGCCTCGATCTCGATCAGGCGATGGCCGTTTTCCACCGCCTGCTGTATCCTCTCTTCGAGGACGCGCGATTCAATTCGATGGCCGTTTTCAAACCCGCAGAGACGAATTGCCTGTTGTGGTTCCATGCTCAAACTCCGCTTACGAACGTCGGATATCAGATGAGGGGATGCCGGAGATGTTTCCGTCACCCGGCATCCGATACGCGACGCGTTATACAACGTATTTTATCTGAAGGCGCTCGGCCGCATTATTGTCATCTATGGCCAGAGCGTCAGACATGCCGATCGGAAGAGAAGTCGAACGCCCAAGGGGAGCGACGATTTTTTTCAGCTCGGTATCGAACGAGAGAAATATGTCAACAACCCTTTCGGCCACCTTCTCGGGATCGAGCCGCCTGTAGAGGCGCGGATCCTGGGAGGTAATCCCTTTGGGGCACAACCCTATGTTGCAGATATTACACCTGTCCGACTCGGAGCCCAGGCACCCGGCAGCTGCCTGCATCATGTATTTTCCGACCTGGACGCCGCTTGCGCCAAGCATTATGAGGGCTGCGGCGTTTGCGGCGAGTTTTCCGTTCTTGCCGACCCCGCCGCCCGCAAAAAGCGGCACCTCGTTTTGCCTGCCGAGTCTGGCCAGATTCAAGTAGCAGTCTCGAATGTTGCTCGCTATCGGGTGCCCCATGTGGTCCATGGACACCGTGTAGGCCGCCCCCGTGCCGCCGTCCTCTCCGTCGATGGCAAGCCCGGCGGCGTAAGCATTTCTGGTAAGGTTATTAAGCACCGACAGGGCGGTGGAAGTCCCGGAAATCTTCGGATAGACCGGCACCCTGAAACCCCAGGCCATGTACATCGATTGGATCATCTTGTGGACCGATTCTTCGATGGAATACTTCGTCTGGTGCGTCGGCGGGCTGGGCAGGCTGACGCCGGTCGGCACTCCTCGAATCGCCGCAATCAACTGGTTGACCTTGTACCACATCAGCAAACCGCCGTCGCCCGGCTTGGCCCCCTGTCCGTATTTGATCTCCACTGCACAGGGGTCCTCCTTCATCTCCGGCAGGGCGTGGATAATTTCGTCCCATCCGAAGTAGCCGCTGGCGATCTGCAAGATGGTATACTTGAGGAATCGAGACCTCAAAAGCCTTGGAGGACAGCCCCCTTCGCCCGTGCACATCACCACGGGCATTGCCAGCTCTTCATTGAGGTAAGCGACCCCCATCTGAAGACCTTCCCACATGGTAGGAGAAAGAGCGCCAAATGACATGCTGCCGATAATTAGAGGATAGATTTCCCGCACTGGAGGTATCCAGCCGTTTTCGCGGTAAAGCTTGAGGTTTTCCTCCGGAGGCAGCACACGGCCAAGCAGGGTGCGCAGTTCGAATTCGTGACGGCCCGCATCGAGCGCGGGGTCTGTGAGCATTGAGATTCGAATGAACTTTATCCGGTCAAGCGTCCCGAGATTAAGAGTATCGGGTGCGTTTCTTCTTCCGCCACGCCTTCTTGGCTGTCCACCCTGGTTGATGTGGTAGCGCAGCTTATCGACTTCATCCGACCTCAGTGGAATTATGGCGCCGTTTGGACAAACCAGGTTGCACATTGCGCACCCTACGCATGCGTAAGCGGGATCGGTTTTCTGTCGAATCCCGTGATAGACCTGGTAGACGCTGGTCGAAGAAGTTGAGGGCCCGATCTCGGCCAGTGAAGGAACCTGAACGAACCTCTTTCTGTGCACTCCAAGTTCGATGGCATGAACGGGGCACACAGCGCAGCACCTGCCGCACAGGGTACATTTTTCTTTGTCCCATTGAACCTGCCAGAGCAGGTCCTTCACGCTCAGTGAAGAAGGGCTAAGGTTTCCATTTGAGAGCATACCCGGACCTCCGAGCGGTCAGAAGGAATGATGACCGTATCAAGATGCATCGGCTGAAAATCCTTGCTTTTGTCCCTGTCGGGAATGGCGGCGTCAAGGCCGCACATCTCCGATGAGAACGCGTACATGCCCTTCCTGCCCCCAGCCACGGCAGGCCGCAGCTTTTTCCGGTCCTGGACAAGGAAAAGGGTATTGTCGGGCAGACGTCCCATGACGACGTTAGGACCGTCGATAATGAGCCTGCGGCACGAGTGCTTCAATTGCTTGAGAAAACCTCCATCCGGATGAGATTCGAGGTCTTCATCCTGAAGCGGAGTTATGACGTGCTTGTATGCCTCGATCCCCAAGCCGAGGCTGTGCAACGTATAGTGGGCTATATGGGTAAAGACCTCGGAGTCGGACTGATACCCGATATAGCCTGGGAAGCCGCGCGACATCAGGTATTCGCGGATCGGCACGAACGCCGTATTTTCCCCGTTGGTCATCGAAGCTACGCCCTGGATGAAAAATGGATGGCAGGCATAGAGGTTTATCGCATAGTTGGTGTTCTGCCTGCCCTGGGCGAAAACGACCCTGGCTTTGAGTTCCTCGCGGTCCAGTTGGAGGTATTCTGTCACCATGAGCGGGTCGCCGATTTCTTTTACCATGATCACGTCCGGCCATAAGCTGTAGACGATCATGTCCTCCTGCGCCTCGCCCATCTGCCTCAGCTGGAGGCGCGTAAGCATAAGGCGAAGCTCGATTTCTTCCTGGCCGAGGCCTTCCCAGGACTGCGGATACTCGTAGACGCGGATCACGTAGGCGTCCCGCGCGGGAGTGCCCGGGGGCGGCGTTTTACTGCGAGCCCGCACGGAAACCTCGTACCTGGTCGCGAACCCATGATTGCTCATGTACTCATCGAGGCGGTTCACACCATCCGCTGTGAATATGCCCGACAGAATCGGCAATCCTTTCAACTCTTCGAACGGCCCGCTGAGGTCGCTCATAAAAAGGCCGACCCCCGAGCCGTCGTGCCCCTCACGCATCACATCCAGGGCGCGCATGGCCAGCATAGCTGACTGAGGCTCATCACTTGTTACCGCGATCAAGCGACACATAGGCGATCTTCTCTCCTGCTTGCTTGTTATTTATTTCACTCCAACGCCCCCGCGCTAAAGAAGGCAAAAGTAAAAAGGCCAAAGGCAAAAAACCCTCAAAAACAGTGAACAGAGATCGCTACTCATACCAAGTTGCGTTCAAGATTGGGCGGGGATAAACCCCTGCACCTCAACCCTACATAGGGGAGGGGGAGCGCAGCGAATGCGTCGCGCGATGTATGCCCTCCCGACCACATCAATCTTGAACGCAACTTGGTATCAGAGGTCGGGAAGAAAACAGCCGCCGCCGGGAAACTCTTTTCTTTTAACTTTTGCCTTTTAACTTTTGCCTTCTATATGGCTCTGCCTTGGTCTATGAGGGCGTCGGTCAGGCTAGGAACCGCTCCGCTTTAGAGTTCAATATCAATTTTGGTTCAAAAACTACTTGGAGCCATTATATTACCAAAATAATCCGGCCCTTAGCAAGCGGATTTCACCCATTTTCCGGTGAAGCCGCTTAATTGCCCTCCATACATAACATATAAGGCGTAAAAGTATAGAGCGAGTTTTGGGGGGATGATTTTACAAATCGAACTCAAGAGGCGAACGCAAGACTTCCCACACCCGCTCTTGCCGGATTGTCCCTCGTGCGAACGCCAGGAAGCCGTATTTCCCATAATGGGTGATTTTGCGGGCCGCTGTCATGACCGAGTCGGCGGGCGCCCCTGGAGCCGGAAGAAAAAGAGCCGTAAGTCTGTTTCCCCGATTGGGGTCTTTAAAAACCACAAAAATGCAGTCGGCCCCACTGCCTTCCTTAATTTTATCACCTCCGCCCTCTGTCCCCGGATCGTGGTCAGGGGCAGGCTTCCGTCCTGCCTCATCCGTTACCCGCCATCCGTACTCGCTCATCCACCGCTTAACCTCCTCCGGAGCAGACTCCACAAGATATTTGAGCTTTTCGGACCGCGGCATGCCAAAAAACAGTAAGTCGTTTTCCCCGCCCAATTTCGCCTCGGCTTCTTTTTCACTCATTACGGGTGCATCCGCCTGGTCGAGACCCTCAAGCAAGAGTTCGCAGGCCGCCCTCCGTCCTGCGTCCACCCTTCTCGGTCTTCCGTCCTCCGTAAGGACCGCCGCCAGGTTCCGCGATCCCTTGATGCTGTTTACGGCAGCGGGGATTTCCTCCGGGTAGAGGAGCCGGAAGGTGTTTACGTCGGGGTCTGCGATTATTTTGACAGGCGCCCGGGCGGATCGGATGGAAAAAGAAGCCGAGCCGTCTTTAATCCTGACTTTTGTGTCGATTCTCTCATTTTGAGAGAGTTTCACCGCGACTGTTATATCCAGATCATACCACGGAGATCTCTGGAGGATGGATCCCGTTGTTAGAAAAGAATCGGAAGCGTCCGTCCCGTCGGGATGGGACTGCACATCTTGAAGGCTCAAAACCGGCGCCCCGCTTCGCCCGATCCACTGATCGAAGAACACTTTGGCCTCTAAGGCGTCCCAGCCTCCAATCCTGACGAAGATGTCCCTGAAATCGTCCCATGAAGTTCTGACAAACAGACGTTCTTTGTATATCCGTCTCAGGCAGTCCCAGAAAACCCGATCGCCGAGTTTTTGCCGGATCATGTGAAAAACGAACGCAGCTTTCCCGTAGCCGACCGCCCTGGTGGCGGGGCTTGACCGGCTCCCAAAAAGCCGGAGCGGCAAATCTGTCCCCGATGCGGCCAGCGTCGCATACTCCTGGAGAATTTGCCGCCGATAAAGCCTGGAGGGCGAGTCGCCGCGGACAGGTTCGCCGCTCGAACCTGCGGCGGCCGTTGTCTCCTGGGAGAGGTAGTCGGCCACGTAGGTGGTCAAACCCTCGCACCAGTTCCCGGAGGCGTAATCGACCAGCACGCCGTTGCCCCACCAGGAGTGGGCTATCTCGTGCCTCAGGCTTGTCTGGGGAATGAATGGAAGGCGGAGAACCGAGCTTCCCAGAAGGGTATATGAAGGAAAGCCATATCCGGTCGGGAAGAAATTCTCGACAATCGCAAATTTGGGGAATGGATAAGACCCGTGCAAACTTTCATAAAATTCGATGTGTGAGGCGGCGGCTTCAAGGTAGGTTTCAGACAGCGAAGCGTTTTCTTGAGTGAAGTAAGTATAAACAGGGACCCTTCCATCCTTTTTCGACCGAATTATATACCTGCCTGCTGACAGTGAAATGCCCTGCCCGATGGGGCTTATTTTCCATCTCGATATGCTGAATTTATCGCGGTCCTCATGTCCGATCGGCTCACCTGCCGTTACGGCGTAGATGCCCCTGGGAGCGGTGGCCTCGAGTATAAATGCCTGGCTGCATCCTTCAGAAAGCCGCGGGTACCAGCCGGAATCCTCGAGCAGAAAAGTCCCCCTCCCGCCGATAGAGCCGGTGACCCCAAATCCTGGATTGTCAAAAGTGGCGGGTTCCGAGACCACCGGGTCGTTAAATACGGCATCATATGAAATCGAAATGAGAAGAGGCCTGTCAACGCCGGATAAGCCTGAAAGATTGAGCTTGCCTGAACTGAAGGAGTATTTGGAGGTTTTTCCGTCTACCAGCACTGACCTGATGTTCGCCCTCTCAGAGAGGAGAAGGCTAATTTCCGCGCCGTTGCGCCTTTCGATCCGGATATCGTCCAGACCGATCAATCTATGCGCGTCGGGCTGGAGTTCCACTTTCAGATCGTGTCGGCAAAAAGCCTCCGTGCCCCATGCGGGGTTGAAACCGGGCAGCAGGATCAGGAGCGCCGCCAGCCATATAGCTTCATTCATCCCGCCAATTCGCTTATGAAAAGGTAAGGGACCCAAAAAGGATTTCACGAGTGAGCAAAGCATTGGATATTGAAACGGCCGCCTCAATCACGGCTCCCGGCATCCTCAGCAGCCAGCCGCGCGATAGCCGACCAGTCGAGTTTCTCCCCATCCCGGGCAAGCACCCTCAGCAGCCGATCTTTCACCAGGCTTGCCAGCGGCATGGGCACCCGAAACTTATCGGCGGCTTCGAGGGCCAGGCGCATATCTTTATGTCCCAACGGGGCCGCGAACCCGGCGGGCTCGAACTTTTGTCCGGCGATCAGCGCGCCGTAATTCTTATAAATCGGTGCGCCGAAAAGAGTTGAGGTCAAAAAATCAAGATAGCGGTATCTATCTATGCCCGCCTTGCCTACGAGCGCCATCGCCTCGCCCAGCGCTTCGATCGCGGAGGCGATAAGGAAGTTGCCGCTGAGTTTGACGAGGTTTGCGGCCGGGGGATTGTCGCCGAAAATAAAAGTCTTTTGTCCCAGCGCATCGAAGAGGGGCATGCAGGCATCTACGGCATCCCTGGCGCCAGCGGCAACGATGAACAGTTCGCCTGCGGCCGCGGCTTCCGGTCGCCCGAACACGGGTGCGGCGACAAAACGCAGGCCTGCCTCGGAGTGGCCTGCGGCCAGTTTTTCCGATAACGCGACGCTAATGGTGCTCATTGAAACATGCAGACATCCCTTGCCGAGGCTGGCTACGACGCCTTCATTGCCGAACGCTATGCTCTCGAGGGCGCCGTCGTCCGCCAGCATCGTGATGACGGCCTCGCCGCGGCAGGCGTCTGCGACCCGAACTGCGGGGCGCGCACCCTGCTTAACGAGGGCCTCAACTTTGCCGGCCGTTCGATTGTAGACGGTGACCTCATGGGCTGCTTTGAGGAGATTGGCGGCCATGCCGGACCCCATTTGCCCGAGCCCGATAAACCTGACTTTCATCCGTCCTCCTTAAGATATGTCGCCGGTCATGGCCCTTTTCAGATGGAACTCCGTTGCCTGTTCGAACTGGTGGGCTATCCGCAGAATCAGTTCCTCCCGAAAATGCGGCCCCAGAATCTGAAGGCCGATCGGCAGGTTATTGGAGGTAAAACCACACGGCACTGAAATTCCGGGAATTCCGGCCAGGCTAGCCGGAAGTGTAAATACGTCGCTAAGATACATCTGAAGCTGGTCATCGACTTTTTCTCCCAGCCTGAAGGCCGGAATGGGGGATACGGGCGCCAGTATCGCGTCACACTTCTCGAATGCATCGAGGAAATCCCGCTTTATAAGCGTCCTGACCTGGGATGCTTTTTTGTAGTAGGCGTCATAATAGCCGGCGGACAATACGTATGTGCCGAGCATTATTCGGCGCTTCACCTCGGCGCCGAACCCCTCGGAGCGGCTTTTGCGGTACATTTCGATCAGTTCCCTGGCGCCCTGTGCCCGGTGCCCGTACCTTACGCCGTCGTAGCGCGCCAGGTTGGAGGATGCCTCAGCAGGAGCTATTATGTAATAAGCGGCCACGCCGTATTCGGTATGAGGCAGGGAAATGTCGACAATCCGGGCGCCCAGTTGACCGCAAGTGGCGACAGCGTTTCGCACGGCCGCCTCGATTTCCGGGTCCGTTCCCTCGATGAAATACTCGCGCGGTATCCCCAGGCGCAGACCTCGAATCGTTTCCTTCAGGGCGGTCCTGTATTCGGGGACCGCCAGATCGACCGAAGTTGAATCTCTGCGGTCATAGCCTGCAATAACCTGGAGCATGATGGCGGCATCTTCCACATCCCTGGTTATCGGCCCTATCTGGTCAAGGGAGGAGGCAAAAGCTACGAGTCCGAAGCGTGAAACCCGGCCGTAGGTCGGTTTAATTCCCACAACGCCGCAAAAAGATGCGGGCTGCCGAATCGAACCCCCGGTATCGGTCCCGAGCGCTCCGGCGCATAGCCCTGCTGCCACGGCGGCAGCCGAGCCTCCGCTCGATCCGCCGGGAACACGCTCGAGATCCCAGGGATTGCGTGTCTTCATATAAGCTGAGTTCTCCGTGGACGATCCCATGGCGAACTCGTCCAGGTTGGTCTTTCCGACAAAAATGGCCCCGGCTTTCCTGAGCTTTTCCGTAACCGTGGCGTCGTAGGGGGCGACGAACCCTTCAAGAATGCGCGAACCGCAGGTGGTAAGAGACCCCCTGACACAGATTACGTCTTTTATGGCGATGGGCACACCCGCCAGGGGAGAAGCCGAATAATCCACCGCCTTCGAATCGAAAAGCCTTGCCTCCTCAAACGCCTGCTCTGCCAGCGTGCTAAGATAGGCGTTTAACTTTGGATTGATTGCGCGAATTCGATCGACAAACGCGCTGACTGTCTCAACGGCCCCGATTTTTCCACTCTTGAGCAGATCGTGTATCTCGTGAATTGAAAGGGAGTGAATTTGCATGTCAACAGGCCTTTTCCATTAAATCACCCTGGGCACCACAAAATTGACGCCGTCCGTTCCCGGCGCATTTGCAAGCGAGTCACTGCGGTCTAAGGAATTCTCAACCAGATCCGGCCGGAACACGTTCTGGAGGTGGGTGGCGTGCGTAGTGGGTTCTATGTCTTTGGTTTCGAGTTCATTGAGCTTGTCCATGTATTCGAGAATCCCGTTCAACTGACCGGTCATCCGTTCCTCTTCTTCCTCGGAGAGTTCCAACCGCGCGAGCAGCGCCACGTGTCGAACCTCTTGTCTGGTTATCTTGACCTCCATCATATGAAATTCTCCATCATCCGGCAGTCTTTAAAGGCGCTCAGAACTTCGGGCAGTCCCTGGATGCGGGTCTTTTGCAGCAGACCGTATGTAAGAGCATGCACCCGCTTTTCTTCCGCGCTCTGTTCAAAGGCGGTGGAGTCGAAGCGCTGGACGAATTTGGCAAACCTGACGACGTGAATAAGTTCGTGAGTCACTATGTAAGCCGTCAGTGGAAAAAGTCCAATCTCTTTATCGCGCTCGACTGCCATGTTGATCACGTGATCCTGAATGCAGATTTTGAAAAAATCCCCCGACTCGCTTCCTCGCGTTTTTTCGCCGGGGCGCCTAAGGTAGCGGCGGATTTGGGCAAAAGCCTCATCGGTGACTTCATCTTCGTCAAGGTTACTCAGGCTCTGGATATCATAACGATATCTTTTCCATTCGGAAGTGGAAATCTTGTAAAAATTGCTTATCACCTCTTCGGAGACGACAATGGCCTGCGCCAGCACAGCGATCTCTTCTTTCTCGAAGGGTAGGCGTTTCATTTTTCTAGGCGGTTCCGCTCTGGTCCTTACCCGAAGTGAGCCATTGTTTTCCGGATCTGTTTGACGTTAACTCAACCTGCGAGACTTCGGCTCGTTATCTCTATGTACAAAACTTCCACGCTCAATTCAAATGGGAAAAGAATACCAGCAAGAAAGAAAGGCGAGCGTGGGGGTGAGACTTCGCCTTTTGAGAGCCGCCTCGTAATGCCCACATTGCAATTGGGGGGCGTTTGCCTCCGGGGTCCATTTTAAGCTTGGGGTTTTATTGGGATTTGAGTTAAAAGAATAATCAGAACAGCAAGTTCGTTCTCGTCTTTTTCGGATTCCAGCTGTTGGTTTTCACAGGCGCAAGGCGATCGGGTCTCTCATGCAGGATGTGAGTGATCCCGGATGCGGTGAACTAGGCTCCTGAGGCTCACTCTCACTCATCTCTTTGAGGAGGCGGCGGAATGGGAAAAAAAATTCTTTCCGAATCAGCGCTCGAAAGCATCGAAAAAGAATACGGTGAATGGCTGGCGGAATACCGGAAGGCGCTCGAGAAAGTGCCGGAGCGGCTAAAACGGTTTTCAACCGTTTCCGACCTGGAGATCAAGCCGCTCTACACTCCCTTGGACATAGCAAACAAGGACTTTTCTGAAGAGATAGGCTTTCCCGGAATTTACCCGTTCACCCGGGGTGTTCAAGGCACCATGTACCGTGCCCGCCTTTGGACCATGCGCATGTTCGCGGGACTGGGCACTTCAGAGGACACCAACAAACGTTTTCATTATCTGATTAATCACGGCGAAACCGGTCTGAGCACCGCCTTCGACTTCCCAACCCTTATGGGATACGATACGGACTCCCCGCTTGCTCGAGGCGAGTGCGGCAAATGCGGTGTGGCCATTGACACGCTTGAAGATATGCAGCGGCTGTTTGCAAACATCAATCTGGAACAGGTCACTGCGTCGATGACGATCAACCCTCCCGCCTCGGTAATATGGGCGATGTACATTGCCAATGCCGAAAACGAGGGCTATTCGAAGAACAAGCTGGGCGGCACAATTCAGAACGACTGTTTGAAGGAGTTCATAGCGCAGAAGACGCTCATGCTTCCGCCTGAACCGAGCCTGAGACTGGTAACGGACACGGTTGAGTACGGGACAAAACAGGTGCCGCGCTGGAACACGATCAGCATAAGCGGCTACCATATCAGGGAAGCCGGATCCACAGCGGTTCAGGAACTTGCCTTTACCATCTATGACGGCATCACTTATGTCGAGGAAGCAATCAAGAGGGGACTCAAAGTCGATGAATTTGCAGGCAGGTTGTCGTTCTTTTGGAATTCGCATATAGATTTCTTCGAAGAAATAGCCAAGATGCGCGCGAGCAGGCGGATGTGGGCGCGGATCATGAAAGAACGATTCGGGGCAAAGGACCCCAGGTCCATGCTGATGCGCTTCCATACACAGACAGCCGGGTGCTCCCTTACAGCACAGGAACCTTACAACAATGTCATCCGCACCACAACTGAAGCTCTTGCGGCTATTCTCAGCGGCACCCAGTCGCTGCATACGAATTCACTCGATGAGGTCTACATGATTCCCAGCGAGCAAGCCGTGCTGATTGCGCTGCGCACCCAGCAGATACTGGGTGATGAAATCGGTGTTACGCAGGTGATCGATCCGCTGGCAGGCTCTTATTTCGTCGAAGCGCTCACCGACAAGATGGAAGAGGAAGCCAACGTTTATATCCGCAAGCTCGATGAAATGGGAGGAATGGTTGCCGCCATAGAACGGGACTTCCCGCAGATGGAAATCGCCAATGCGGCTTTTCATTACCAGAAGCAGGTCGAGGCCGGGGAAAAGATCGTAATCGGGGTAAACAAGTATAAATCCGGTAGGCCGGACCTTGAATTCGTCCTTAAGCTAGACGAGGAGATCGAACGGATGCAGATCGAACGCACCGACCGCTACAGGCAAAGTCGCGACAAAGCCGGATTCCGAAAAGCGATGGATGAGCTGAGGCGCAGATGCGAAGGTCCGCCGTGTTGGGAAAACAACGTAATGCCCGCCCTCATTGAGGCGGTCCGGGCAGGGGCGACCGAACAGGAATGCTGCGATCTTTACAGAGATGTCTTTGGGACATATACCGATCCGGGGACATTCTGAAAAGACCGATAACTCAAGATTAATCAGGGAGGCAGGTATTTCCATGGAAAGGGCGAGGAAACTTCGTATTCTGGTTGCCAAACCCGGCCTGGACGGCCATGACCGGGGCGCTCGAGTAGTAGCCCGCGCCTTCCGCGATGCGGGCTTTGAAGTCATCTACACCGGATGCCATCAGACGCCGGAGCAGATCGTCAGTACGGCGATCCAGGAAGACGTGGACATGATCGGACTTAGCATACTGTCGGGCGCGCACACATATTCTTTTCCCAAGGTCATTGAGCTTTTAAGGGAGAACGACGCTGATGATATATCGGTTATAGGCGGAGGGATTTTCCCCCTGGAGGATATCCCCAAGCTCAAGGAGATCGGCATAAAAGAACTCTTTGAACCCGGCGCAAAACTCGGGGACATCATCGAGTGGGTCGGCCACAACATCAAGCCGCGCACGGGAGTTGCTCAAAGAACGCAGTTTGGCGTAAGAGCCATGGACTGAGAACCGAAAAGCTGAAAAAAACCGGCGGACCTTCTCAGGGACCGCCGGTTGCGCTTCATTTTCAATTATTTCAACAGAGGCACGATCAGCAGCGCGACAATATTGACGACCTTGATCATCGGGTTAATTGCCGGGCCTGCCGTGTCTTTGTACGGGTCGCCCACGGTGTCGCCGGTAACCGCTGACTTGTGAGCGTCCGAACCCTTGCCGCCGTACATACCGTCTTCGATGAACTTCTTCGCGTTGTCCCATGCTCCACCGCCGCTGGTCATGGCAATTGCCTGGAACAGGCCGGTAATGATCGAGCCGATGAGCACGCCGCCCAGGGCCTCTTTACCAATCAGAAACCCAACCACCACCGGTGCCGCTACGGGGATGAGCGCCGGGACCATCATTTCCCTGATCGCGCCCTTGGTGACGATGTCCACACATTTGCCGTATTCGGGCTTGGCCGTGCCTTCCATGATGCCGGGGATTTCACGGAACTGGCGGCGCACCTCCACTACAACGCCGCCCGCAGCCCTGCCGACGGCTTCCATCAGAAGCGAGCCGAAGAAGTAAGGCAGTAGACCCCCGATGAAGAGGCCGACAATGACCTTCGGGTTGGAGAGGTCAAAGAGGGTCTGGCCGGGGAACGAACGGGAGTATTCGGCAAAAAGAACCAGGGCCGCAACGGCTGCCGAACCGATCGCGTAGCCTTTTGTGACCGCTTTGGTGGTATTTCCCACCGCGTCCAGGGGATCGGTAACCGCGCGAACGCTCTCAGGAAGTTTCGCCATTTCGGCGATGCCGCCCGCATTGTCGGTGATGGGGCCGTAGGAGTCGATGGCTACGATTATCCCGGTCATGGAGAGCATCGCGACGGCTGTGAGAGCGATAGCGAAAAGACCGCCGCCGGGATTACCCGCAAAACCGCCGCCAAGCTGATAGGCCCAGACGATGGCGCCGCAGATTACCAGGGCGGGGGCGCCGGTCGACTTCATGCTGACCGCCAGACCGGCGATGACGTTGGTTCCATGCCCGGTGACGCTGGCTGCCGCAATGTGCTTGACAGGGTTGAAGCTCTTGGAAGTGAAATATTCGGTGATCATGACTATCGCGCCGGTCAGGGCGAGTCCGATGACGGCGGTTGTGAAAACGCCCACCGGCGTGAATCCGCCGGCCTGCACGCCTTCCAGCTTAAGGAACCACCGGGAGGCAAAATAGAAAGCTATCGCCGCCAGGATTCCCGCGACCGCAAGGCCTTTATACAGCGCGCCCATGATGTATTCGTTCTTGCCAAGGCGCACGAAGTAGGTGCCGATAACCGATGCGACTATCGAGATGCCGCCGATTAGAAGGGGGAATTCCACCCAGGCGCTTGAGGGGCCGAAAACCGTTTTCGCAAGCAGCATTGCAGCCACCAGAGTAACGGTGTAGGTCTCGTAGAGGTCTGCCGCCATGCCTGCGCAGTCGCCCACGTTGTCGCCTACGTTGTCTGCGATAACCGCTGCGTTTCTCGGATCGTCCTCCGGGATGCCGGCTTCCACTTTGCCGACCAGGTCAGCGCCCACGTCAGCAGCCTTGGTATATATGCCGCCCGCGACACGAGCGAAAACGCTCATCAGCGAGCAGCCGAAACCCAGACCGATAAGGGCGTGAAATACCTCCTCGATGGGCGCCATCGATTTGGCGACCAGGTAATAGCCGGTAATGCCTATGATTCCGAGGCCAACAACCATAATCCCTGTGACCGATCCGCCCTTGAAGGCGATGTTAAGCGCTGCCTGAAGGCCGCGCTTTGCGGCTTCCGTCGTGCGAACGTTGGCTTTCACCGTTACCATCATGCCTATGTAACCCGCAAGGGCCGAACCGCACGCGCCGATGATAAACCCGATTGCGGTCCACTTCCCAAGGTATGTCAAGATAATGGCTAGGACGACCCCGACCATGGCGACGGTTTTATATTCTCTATTTAAGAATGCGGTAGCACCTTCCCGGACCGCGTCCGAGATCGCCTGCATCTTTTCGGAACCGGCGTTCTGCTTGACAACCCAGCCAGCGGTCACCAAAGCATAGATGACACCGAGGCCACCACATGCGAGGGCAAAAATGGTGATCACACTTGCGCTCATTTACTCCTCCTTTTTTGAATTGTTACGATTTAATTGTTAATTAAAATGGATTGGTGACGCTTTGAGAGCGGGGGACGCCTCTCGATTCTTAAGATGATTCCTTTAAATCCTTTTATATAACAACGCCTCCACGATTATGCCTGACGGCTGAGGGACCGAAAAACTCCACTGGTGTCGTAGACGCGCGACAGCCTAATGTATGCTTATTGGCTTGTCAAGAAAAAGTAGTCTCTTGGCTGAAAAAGTAAGGCGCCTTAAATCTCAAACTCATCTCCCGGCGCGGGCATAAACACCTCGAAGTCCCTGGCCTCTTCACTGACCCGCAAAATCTCCTCCCGTCTCCGGCGCCGTTCGGTTCTTTCGATATGTACGAGGGCAAGCGCGCGGGCTTTGGCTCTGCGGGCAAAATCGATGCACCTGACGATGTTTGAGTGGCCCGGGATTTCAGCGTCCAGACGGAATGCCTCGTGAATCACCAGATCGACGCCGAGCGCAATCGAGAGCGTTTCGTCGGTCCAAAGCCCGTCTCCGCTGTAAAACAGCGTTTTGCCGCCGGCCTCGATCCGCACAGCCAGATCTCTTTGAGAATGCCCGTTCACCGCGCTTCGCCAAGTGACGCCTGCCGCTTGGACTACTTCTCCCGGCTCGACGGTCAGAAAACGGATATCGTAAGCTAACCTGTCCATGACAGACGAGTAGGCCAGCTTTAAAGTTTTAACCACCATCTCGTCTATTCCCCGCTGGCCGAGAATGAGCAGGGGCTTCGCGCGTTTCATTTCCCAGAATCGAGTGAGCAGGGCGGGCAGTCCGAAGAAATGGTCTCCATGGAAGTGAGAAATCCAGACTGCATCGAGATTGTCCGGCTCCGGGCAATTTTTCCAGAACGGGGGAGGAACGGTAAAGCCGCAGTCAAATAGGATCGAACTCTCATTGCGGCTCTCCGCCGTCCGGACCCATATGGAGGTATTTGCAAGCTCTTCGTCAAACGCTTCTCCGACTCCGATGAATTTTATCTTCATCTCGCTTCTCCCTATAAATGTGACTACATCTAATTTAGAACAGACATTTATATGCGGCAAACTTGAATTTGTCTTAGAATAGTGAATGTCTTGAATCGACCGGATTTCGACCGACTTGAAGCGGAGGAGGGAGTATGAAGGCTAAACATTTTTTCCCGATTTTGATTTTCATCGTGTTCATCCAGGGGTGCGCCGAACAGGTAAAAAGTCAATACCTTGTCGGAGAGAAGCCTCACGCCGTCAAGATTGAAGAATGGGCCGGGATATGGGCTGCCGATTGCTCAGACGACAATTCTGATCTTATCAGGATAGAAGTGCTCGATAAAGACAAAGGCATTCTAAGGCTTACCGACGTCAAAGCCGGAGCCGGCAGTGAACCCATTGACTGCTACCTGAGGGAAGCTGGCAACTGGATTTTCGCAAACGCCGCGCTCAAAGGGGAAACTGACTTTTACCCTGTACGTGTGAAAAACCTCGACGAAGGCCGTAAAATAATTGCCTGGCACCCGGACCCCGAGAAATTCAAATCGCTGGTTTTCGATAAGAAAGTGTTGCCCGGCGAACGGCATGGACACGATATTTCGCTTGGCTTGCTGAAACCCGAGCATCTCGAAATTATAATGTCGGATAAGCAAGGAGTTCTTTTCAAATGGGATGAACCCATTATCCTTATAAGGCGGGGGAAAGCCCCTGCGGATTGACCCCCGGAACCGCGGAGAAAACTTATGGCGGCCAAAGATAAATTTGAACTCATTTTCGAAAAGCAAATTGCAGAACTCAGGGGCGTCGCCCGGTTTTACAGGCACATCCCAACCGGCGCCGAGCTGCTTTCGATTATAAACGAGGACGATAATAAGGTTTTCGGCGTCTGCTTTCGCACACCGCCGTCGGATTCGAGCGGAGTAGCTCATATTCTTGAGCACTCGGTGCTGTGCGGGTCCAGAAAGTACCCGGTCAAAGAACCTTTTGTAGAACTCATCAAAGGATCGCTTAAAACCTTTCTAAACGCCTTCACCTACCCCGACAAGACATGCTACCCTGTGGCCTCTCAGAACGCACAGGATTTCTACAATCTGGTCGACGTATATCTGGACGCGGTTTTCTACCCGCGCCTGACTCCCTTCGTTTTCCAGCAGGAGGGATGGCATTATGAGCTATATGATCCCGAGGCCCCACTTGAAATCAAGGGAGTAGTCTACAACGAGATGAAAGGGGTCTATTCCTCGCCGGACAGCCTGCTCTCGGAGATCTCCCAGCAGTCTCTTTTCCCTGATACCACTTACGGGCTGGATTCCGGCGGTGACCCGCGGGTAATCCCAACTCTTACTTTTGAACAATTCAAGTCGTTCCACAGCAAATTCTACCATCCTTCCAACTCGAGGATTTATTTCTACGGCAATGACGATCCGGACGGAAGACTTGAAATAGTGCAGCAATACCTCCAGGATTTCATCCGCGCCGAGCCAGATTCGGCTGTGCCTCTTCAGGCGCCGAAGAGATTACCCGCCCGGATTGTACGCTCTTTTGGCGTGGGTCCGGATGATGCCGGTTCGGGTGGACTCAAAGGCATGGTGACCGTTAACTGGCTTCTGCCTGAAGTGACCGATGCCGAGCTGAATCTTGCCTTTCAGGTCCTGGAATACGTTCTCATTGGCATGCCGGGTTCACCCTTGAGGAAGGCCCTAATAGATTCCGGGCTGGGCGAAGATATTGCCGGGGTCGGCCTTGAGACCGAGCTGCGCCAACTCTTTTTCTCCATTGGTCTCAAGGGAATCCGCCCGGGCGATGCCGATAAGGTTGAAACTATCATCTTTGAGACCCTGTCGACTCTTGCCCGCGACGGCATCGATCCCGAGACCATCCAGGCAGGCGTGAACACGATCGAATTCAGACTGCGTGAAAACAACTACGGAAACTTCCCTCAAGGGCTGGCGGTTATGCTGCGCGCGCTTTGCACCTGGCTCCATGATGCCGATCCCACTTCTCTGCCGGCCTTCGAATCGCCCCTTAACCAGGTGAAGCAACATCTGAGGTCCGGAGGTTTTCTCGAGGGCCTCATCCAACGCCATCTGATCGAAAACACGCACCGCACAGTCGTTTTGCTCCAGCCGGAGCCGGGACTTGCTGAAAAGGAAATAGAGGAGGAAACGAGGAGGTTGGAGGCAATCAGAGATTCCTTTCCGGCTGAGAAAATAGGCCGGATTATCGAAAAGGCGAAAACACTTCAAGAGATTCAGTCGAGGCCGGATTCACCGGAAGCCTTGGCAAGGATTCCAGTTCTGAAGATTTCGGACCTGGACAAGCGCAATAGGATTATTCCCATAGAACCCGGACCTGTCCCGGATGTGCTGGCTTTTTATCACGATCTTTTCACAAGCGGCATTGCCTACCTCGACGTCGGGTTCAATCTTCAGGTTCTTCCCGAGCCGTATTTGCCTTACGCGCCTCTTTTCGGCCGGATGCTGCTCGAGATGGGGACCGACTTTCAGGATTTCGTATCTTTATCCCAAAAAATCAGCTGCAAAACCGGCGGCATCCACCCTGAGGTGTTCACCTCCTCGGTGATTGGCAACGGATTGCCTGCTACGTGGCTTTTCCTGCGCGGCAAGAGTATGACCGGGCAGATGGGCGATCTTGCCGATATCCTTTCTGAGGTATTGGGTGCCGTTAAGCTCGATGACAGGGAGCGGTTGCGGCAGATCGTTCTCACCGAGAAGGCCAGGCAGGAACGGAAAATCGTGCCCAGCGGCCACCAGCTTATCAATCTGCGTATCCGCGCTCACTACAACCATGCGGACTGGGTGAGGGAACTGACCGATGGAATAAGTTATTTTCTTTTCCTGGGGCAGCTAGCCGGAGAGATTGACAATGACTGGGAAAGTGTGCTCTCAACCCTGGAAAAGGTCCGCAGCCTGCTTACCAACAGTTCGACAATGGCTTTCAATTTGACCGCCGGCAGGAAGGACCTTCACTCGATAGAGGGTCCCCTGAGAGGTTTTCTGCGTTCCCTCCCCGAACGGGCGCCGGTGATGGAGACCTGGCAAAGAACCGGGCTTTTCGCACAATTTGAAGGAATAATGATCCCCTCACAGGTAAATT
Source organism: Syntrophobacteraceae bacterium (assembly GCA_035624985.1). Taxonomy (GTDB): domain Bacteria; phylum Desulfobacterota; class Syntrophobacteria; order Syntrophobacterales; family Syntrophobacteraceae; genus SbD1. Next base: position 30,863 of record DASPQK010000220.1, read on the forward strand.
ATGTGGGGAAAGGAGCGGACCTTTACCGGGAAGGATATGAACCGCATGGGTCAAGCAAGGTTGTGGCGGGCTATCTGCGCAGCACCTGGCTTTGGGAGAAAGTGCGGGTGCAGGGGGGCGCCTATGGCGGGTTCTGCCTGTTCGACCGCATGTCCGGGGTCTTCACTTTCATTTCATACCGTGACCCGAACCTGATGAAAACTATTGAGAACTTCGACGGTGCGGCCGAATTTCTTCGCCGTGCCGATCTTCCCGAAGATGAGGTCCGCAAAGCCATAATAGGGGCCATTGGAGACATGGATTCCCATATGCTTCCGGATATGAAAGGCTATGTCTCGATGCTTCGCCGCCTGACCGGGGAGAGCGAAGAAATGCGCCAAAAGATGCGCGAGCAGGTCCTGGGCGCTACTGCAAAGGATTTCAGGGCTTTCGCCGAGGTATTGGAAAAGGTGAACAGCAACGGAATCGTGAAGGTGCTGGGAGCGCAGGCATCCATCGATTCGGCCCTCGCCGAACGGCCCGGATGGCTTAAGACTTTCAGGTTGCTTTAAGAAGGAACGATTGAGGAATTTGGGAATTCAGGAATTGAGGAATTTGGGGATCCGGCTTTAGTCCCTGAATTCCCCAATTCGGAATCCCTCAGTCCTGTTACAATTTTTGCGGCTTGCAGAGGTTCGTTTCTTCGGCAGCCGCCCGGCCGCAATTGGCGCAAACGTATTTGGGGTTGCGCACCAATTTCTTGTACTCTTCCAGGCTTGATTCCACAAATCCGATGTTCTGAAGATAACAGAGGTGTTGCTCGTGATAAGGATGGGGCATCTTCTCGTCGGCCATTTTGCTATTCCTTTGTCTAAAGATCGTCGAAAGGTTATCGCAGGGACTATGTGCGCTTTAGTTCATTATGCAAAATAAACATCGCGTTCCCCGCGATCAATGGCCATGGAAGAAGTGATGATTGGATTACAGCCTCCTGGGCCGCGGAGCTTGCTCAGATACGCTCGCCTCGCTCTTTTCCACCTATGATTTCGTTCAGCTTCTTTATGAGGATTTCCTGGGACTTGGAGCATTTCTCGCAGGAACTCAGATGGTCCAGGAAGGCGCTGATGTTCCATCCTTCGTATGTCTTTATCCCCAATTCAACCGGGTCCTTGCCGCAAATGAAATCAAGCATATTCGCCCTTTCGATTCCTCAGGTTCCCACGCGCATGGAGGAGCGTGGGTGGAAACGAATAAAACCCAAATCCTTAGTTCCCAAACACTTCAATTTCTCAACGCCATTGTTGTATACAGCAAATATGGCAACGGCGGAATAAAAAAACCGGTTCCAAGGAGGCCCTCGGTCTGTACAAGTTTTTGAGCGAAATTTTCCTTATTAACCATTTTTTTATACTATTCACTTGACATGTGAAGAAAACCAGGTATTTTGGGACAGGATTCTGGTTTGAAAGCGAGGCAGAATAAGCGGAACTGCCAATTATTTGGAATAGGTGGCCAAAAAAGTGATCCAAGATAGACTAAAGAAGATCATCCAAGGTTCTGGTTTGTCGCTCGTGCGGTTTGCCCAAAAAACCGGCGTGTCGAAAAATACGCTGATAAACTACCGGGACGGGGCTACATCACCTGGAGCCTCATTTCTGGAGTCTGTGTGCCGGCAGTTCTCGGCCGACCCCGCCTGGTTGCTTCTGGGTGAGATGAGCGCTTTGTCGCAAGTCGCTTACGAATCTGCCGCAGGGGAGTGCGAGGAGTACGCGCTAGTTCCTCTGCTGGAATCGCGTGTGACAGCGGGACCCGAAGGGGAAATCCTCTACGGAGAAATCGCCGACCATTATCCTTTCAAGAAATGGTGGATACACAAGTTGGTGGGAGAAAGCGCCGAGCGGCTGAAGGGGCTTTTTCTGATACGAGTCAGGGGAGATTCGATGTCGCCCACCATAAGCCAGGGAGAGATGGCCCTTGTGGATACCTGGGAAGCCGAGCGCATCGAAGTGCTTGCCGGGCGAATCTACCTCGTGATCCTGCCCGATGGGAGCACAGCCCTCAAAAGGTTGGTCCTGAGCGGGGATGATAGCGGCTTAAAGATGGTGTGTCTTTCCGACAACACTGCTGACTACCGCCCGTTCGAATTTGCCCTGGACCCGGAAAAGAGCCTCAAATCGTACGTACTGGGTCGCGTGAGGTGGGCAGGGAAAGAGTTTGATTGAACACGGCGGCTGGAGGCCGGCGGCACAAAGCGGGATGAAAAATGCGCTTGAACTCGCTGTCTGCTTTTTGCTTCCCGGTTACTGCCGCGTTTAGGGGGGAGAAGAAATGAGGGCTGCCGGTTATACCGTGAGAGAGGCGGCGCACATTAGGAATGAGCTTCTCCGAGCTTACCTGGAGCCGCTCTTTACGATCATCGGTCAACGGGAACCAAGGATTGGCTTCATTGACTGTTATAGCGGCCCTTTGGAGAAGGGAGGAGGGGAGGCTGCGGACTCTTCAGCTGCGATTTCTTTGGACATAATGGAAAAGTGCCACAACGAGTTATCTGAAAAATTCAGGAAAAACGTTCAGTTTCGTGGATTATACATTGCGCGGGACAAGGGAGCTTTCGGCAGGCTTGAGAATTTCCTGGAATCCGAATCTTGGGATGGCGTCGATACCAATTGCCTCAGGGGTGATTTTTGCGATCTGCAGGGCGAAATACTGTCGTGGTGCGGCAATCGGGATTTTTGTTTCTTCTTCATGGACGCAACTGAGTGGAGGCATATTGCAATTCCAACCCTTGAGCCCTTTCTGAACAGGTCATCTTCCGAGTTTTTCATCAATTTCATGTTTGATTCCATTGTTCGCGCTCACGGCCAAACGAGCTTTGAAGAGCACGTCAATGCAATCTTCGGCAGGGCGCTGGATATTTCACAGATTGGTTTTGAAGAAAAGGAAAGGTCCCTGTTCAACATGTATCGCCGGGAACTCAAGGCTTGTGCTCCGATAATCGAAGGCCAAATCCCGCGTTGCGCGCATATGAGGGTCAACCGTCCCGCAAAAGATCGCACGATTTACGACCTTGTCTATCTTACATGGAACGCGCTGGGCATTGTCGCTTTTATGGAGACCTCAGAACAACTGGAAATGGAGCAGAGGAAGGCGAGAGCCGTTGCCAGGCAATCCAGAAAAGTCAAGCGCAGCGGCCAACTTGAGCTTTTTTCGGCGGACCGGTTCGTTGAAGATGAGCAGGCAGTCGATGCGGCAAGAGTAAAGGAGTACTGGCTGGCCAAGCTTTCGCATACCCCGAAGCCGTTCGGGGTAACTGAGTTCGCTGACATGCTGGAAGAGACCGGCTGGTTCATGGATCATTTTCAGAAGGCATTTCTGGAGCTCGAACGCGAAGGAAAGGTCAGGAATCTTGCCTCCACAGGAATGCGGACCGGAAATCCCGTGCGTTATTGGTCCAACGGCAACCGGGGCGAGTTTCTTGAGAAGCTGAAGGAAAGTCACGCGGGCTAAAGCGGCGGAAATCCTTGGCATGAGCGGGTCCAGAGTTTCAACCCTCACAAGCGGCAAGGGGGACAAGTTTAGCCTCATTCCTAATTCCTAATCGATTCCTAGGTCACTTCCACAACGAAGCATTTTAAATACCTGGTCTCAGGCATGGCTAAAAGAACCGGATGGTCGAGCGCCTGGCCGAGCGCCTGGAGCAGGCGGAGCTTCCTTCCGCTTGCCTGTGCCGCCGAGATAAGGGCGTCACGGAAAAGCTCTTCGCTCATGTGGTAGGAACAGGAACAGGTGATCAGGATTCCGCCGGGCTTCAGGCTAAGAAGCGCCCGGCGGTTTAAGTCGGTGTAGCCCTTCCTGGCCTCGGTCACCGCCGACCTGGTCCTGGCGAATGCGGGCGGGTCAAGGACTACAACGTCAAAAGACGAGCGAGGGATTCGTTTGAGGTAATCGAAAACATCGGCTGCTACAAAAAACGCGCGGTCGCCAAACCCATTAATCTGCGCGTTCCGGCGCGCCTGCTCGACAGCGTCTGGGGATTGATCCACCCCGATGGCCTCGGATGCCCCTGCCGCAATCGCCGAAAGGCTCCACGCTCCGTTGTAGCAAAAAAGATCTAGGACCCTTTTGCCTTTCATCCAACGTGCTGCGGCTTTCCTATTGTCCCTCTGGTCGAGATACATGCCCGTTTTCTGCCCGCCGAGCACATCAACCAGGTACGCTATCCCGTCAATGCTCACGGAGATTTCGCCGGCCAGACTTCCACGCGCCACTCCCTTCTCCAGGGCTAGCCCTTCGAAGGCGCGGGATGCGGAGTCATTTCTGAATACCAGCGCGGCAGGCTTGAAAAGATCGACCAGAAGATCCCTCACCAGATCTTCCATCCCAGTCATCCCGACCGTTGCGGCCTGGTAGACGAGAACCTCTCCGTACCGGTCGACAACAAGGCCGGGAAGGCCGTCCGATTCGCCAAAGACGAGCCTGAAGGTTTCCTGGCCGGGGTAAAGGAATCTGCGAAAACTTGCAGCATCGAGCAGCGCCTGGCGAAAGAATTTCTCGTCGGGCTTTTTGCCCGGAGGACAAACGAGGCGCACGGCAATCAGCGATGAGGGATTGATGTAGCCGACCCCAAGCGACACTCCCTTCGCGGTGAGGGCCTCGACCCAGCTGCCGGGGTCGAAGTCATTGACAGGACCGGCTATCTCGTTGCTGAATATCCAGCGATGCCCCCTGAGAATACGACGCTCGCGCCCGGGATGCAATTTTACGGTTTTCATGGCTCTTCTTAACAAAAAAAAGCGCTCCGGCGAAGAGCGCTTTGCTGTGGCGGGTCCGCTTTTTAGAGCTACGCTTCGGCCTTTAAGGATTCCAGCAGGATGTGGTAATCCTCGTAGGTGTCTGCCGAACTTTCAATTAATTCATAGACGTCATCCAGGTCCATGTTTACGACGGCATCCTTGTCGGGGGACTCCTCCTTTAATTCGATCCAGATCCAGTCGAGAAGCATTTCCTCCGGGTCGCTGTAGCCTTCTTCGCCTTTATCCAGACTGCCGTCGCGAACTTTTTGTCCAACCTTTTTTATGGCCGCCCTGATAAATTCCTTCATCTCCATTCGGTGCCCTCCTCTATGTAAACGGCCTGCTGCCAAGGGGCAAAGCAAAAGAGCAATACTTTGAAAACCTTCAAAAAATGCATTGAACGCGGACAAAATAGCGCATTAATTCCGTGCGTTCAACCTCATTTGTCCGCCGCAACCTGGAGTGGCGACGCGCTCTAACTCTTTTCTTGTTCAATTTACGGCAACTTAATATAATTATGGGCTAATGCGCTGCACGACGATTTCAACGAAAACTTTTCCTGTTTACAACTCCGGTTTTTACGTGGGTGAGGATTCTCCATGTCCGAGAAGCAGTACCTGATCGATGCAATAAATATCGGCAACTCCTGGCGCCTTTTCAAAATTCTGGCCGAGTTCGTCGATGGGTTCGAAACCCTGAGCGACCTTTACCCGGCTGTGACTATTTTCGGATCGGCCCGAGTCAAGCCCGGCG
>DASPQK010000221.1:0-3532 GCA_035624985.1 Syntrophobacteraceae bacterium
TCCCAATCGGCGCCGCTAGCAAAGACCCGAAGGAAAACTCGACCATCGCGACAATCAGCACGCTTATCGCCTCCGCCAAGCCCGTAAAGCGTACTATAGGAAATTGTATATTGTCTTTGATTGTGTCTTTGCATAATCGAAAATGACAATACCTAAAACCTACATTCCGCAACAAGGAGAGGGTAAATTCTGGAATTTTGGATTTGCTTAAATTGTTCGAGAATAGGAACTTAGGTCAATCGTATTTCCTTCGAGTAGAGTCGATTTTCGCCATAGTCAACGCCATTTTCCGAAAAACGATGGCGAGCTGCCGATATCCTGCATGCAATGGTCACATTCGATGAGGGCTCGCCATCGACATCAGACTGACTCCCTTTGTCAGTGAAGGCAAGAGACACCTGTGTTGCTCACTGATTGGCGTAGTATAAACCCGCATCTAATCTGCTGACGGAATCCGGCCTCGCCTGCACATTTCTGTATCGTAACGAAACCCTTTGCCCGCGCGGTGTTGCGTGATTTGAAAAATCATTACGAAAAAGCTGGACATTCTTTCCGTTCTCAGGTACGTTGGCATCGGAGCAGCAGACCAATGCAGGAGATCGAGTTTTCGGGGCGCAGGTTTTCATCCACTGATCTGGATCTAGTCACCCAGGTTACGAAAAGATTCTCCAAGCTTAGCCTGACGGAGCTTTCCAAAACTCTCTGTGAACTCCTCGAGTGGAAACGCCCGAATGGCAAACTCAAATACGAAGAGTGCCGGACGTTTTTGGAGAAACTGCAGTCGGAGAATCTGATTTCTCTTCCTGTTGTGCGCCAGATGAAGGGTACCCCACGGCGGATCCCATTAACTCAGGAGGGCAATCCTCAGCCCGCCATAACTGGCCACCTGAGGCAATATGAACCTTTGTCTCTGCGCTTGGTGCAAGCGTGCGATGGTCCCCGGTACGCTCTGGTCAACCAATATATCCAGCGCTACCATTACCTCAACTATCGAGTCCCTTTCGGTGCGCAAGTCCGTTATCTGGTTGAATCCCAGACGGGCGTTCATCTCGCTTGTCTGCTATTTTCCAGCCCCGCCTGGAAAATGGCTCCCCGCGATGCTTGGATTGGTTGGACGGATGAACGGCGTCGCCGGAATCTTCAGTACGTGGTCTCTCACAGCCGATTTTTGATACTTCCCTGGATTTCGGTTCCAAGCCTGGCGAGCAAGATTCTCTCGCTGGTGATACGGCAACTCCCTCGGGATTGGCAAGCTTTGTACGGCTATCAACCCTTGCTGCTGGAAACCCTGGTCGACGGCTCACGGTTTTTGGGCACATGCTACCGGGCTTCGAACTGGATCTATTTGGGTAAGACTCAGGGCCGCGGCCGCATGGATCGAACCCATGCCGACGAGGGTCGAGCGATCAAAGACATCTACATCTATCCGTTATGCCGGAACGCCCGCGAGCGGCTTTGTCAGGACCCGGTTCCCCAGTTTTTGCCGGATCCGTCGAACCCTTAATTGAAAGGTGCTCGATGTACTCCAAATCCGACAGTGCGTCACGGCAGGTCTTTACCAAGCACGGTCGCGCCGCCATGCACATTCATCGCATCGGCGCGCTTCCGATCCTTCGGCACTTCCTGGACCGCATGACGTTTTCGCGTATCGTCGGTTCCCATCTCGGCACCCTGCGTGGCCATGTCCTGGACCATGCTCAGACGCTCTCCTTGTTGATCGCAAACTATCTGCTTTCCCCGTCCCCCCTGTATCGGATGGCGGAATGGGCCGCTCCCTATAGCAGCTCAGCCCTGGGGCTTTCCCACGAGGAAAAGGCCGCCATCAACGATGACCGCGTTGCACGCAGCCTCGACGCCCTGGTTTCCGTTCGCGGCGGCAACATCTTCTTCCGGCTCGCCCTCCATATTATCAAGCAGTTCGAGTTGGAAACTGCCCGGATTCATCACGATACCACCACTGTCACCCTTCGAGGCCAATACCTGAGCTCGATCTCGGAACCGCGCATCACTTATGGCTTCAACAAAGATCATCGGCCAGACCTCAAGCAATTGGTCTTTGGGGTTAACGTAACCGCGGATGGGGCAGTCCCGATATGGCATCAGGTTTTCAGCGGAAACCGCAGCGACGATAGCATTCATCGTACCAACCTGGAACAACTGCGGGCGCTGCTTCAGCGTAACGACTTCGTATATGTGGCGGATTGCAAGTTGGCCACTCAAAAAAATCTCGCTTACATCGATAGCTACGGAGGGAGGTTCGTAACCGTGCTCCCCCGATCGCGTGCCGAGGACAAAGAGTTTCGCAACCATCTCCGGCAAGGTCTCCCTGCGCGTTGGCGACGCCTCCATGTTCAGGAGAACCAACGCCGCAAGAGTGATCCCCCCGAAGTCTACTGGACCACAGCCGCTGGCCCCAGCCAGACGAAGGAGGGTTATCATCTCCTGTGGTGCCGCAGCTCAGTCAAAGCCGAGATCGATGCGAAAGAGCGCCAGGACAGCCTTGAACGGGCCGAGGCCCAACTCCTGGAACTTAGCACTCGGCTGAACCGCCGCCGGCTGAAAACTCGTCCTGCCATCACCAGGGAGGTAAAAGCCATTCTCCGCAGCTCCGGGTGTCAGCCATTCTTTACCGTGAAAGTACGCTCCGAAATCCAGACCCAGACCCGGCACCCGAGGCGAGGACGACCGAAAAAGAATATTCATGAGCGTGTCGATACATGCTCACCCGCGTATCGCCTTGAGATCCAGCATAACAAGGATGTTCTCCGCAACGAATCTCGCACCGATGGGGTTTTCCCCATCGTCACCAACCTTGAGCCGGCACGGGCATCCAAGAAAGAAGTCCTGCTCATGTACAAGTACCAACCCTATGTGGAAAAACGCCATGCATTGCTTAAAACCGAACTCGAGACCGCTCCCGTCTATTTGAAAAAACCCCGCCGAGTGGCCGGCTTGCTTCATGCAGTGTTCCTGGCTCTGATGCTCGATGCTCTAATCGAACGAACTTTGCGCCAAGGCATGCTTCGAGAGGGTATTGAGAGTCTTCCTATTTTGCCGGAGGGCCGGGAGTCAAAGACACCGACGACGGCTCGCCTGCTTGAGATATTCAGTGATGTCGCCTGGTATGAGTTTGAAAGAGGGGGTGAAACGACTGCTTTTCCAATCGAACTTACGCCATTACAGAAGCAGCTCTTGAAGCTGCTCGATATGGATCCGTCGGCTTACTCTTGATCCCTTTTGCAGAGCAATCAAAGCGGAAAATTCAGGAATTCACGCTCTCCTTGTTGCGGAATGTAGGTTATATTTATTGATGATATCAAAACTTACTTCAAGCGAACGGCTCCGGCGTAAAGGGCAGGTGCAAGTGCCTGTCGATGCTCTCGAAAACCTTATTGTCATAGGAGGATCAGCCGGAGGCCATCATGCGGTGATAGAGATCCTGAAAGACCTCCCCGCAGAACTTCCGGCGGCGATCGTTATCCTCCTCCACATGCAGTTTGGAAATCTAAAGGACGTACTAGAGCGGTCCACG
>DASPQK010000222.1:0-4749 GCA_035624985.1 Syntrophobacteraceae bacterium
GCTGCACGCCTACGCGCAAAAGCCTCCGAATCCAAGTAATCCGAGTGCGCCTTTCGATTATCTCGAACTTTGGAACGAGAACCCTTACTTGAATGAAAATATCTCGGAACAGCAGTTGCTCGACACGCTTCACAGCTATCCAAATCTCGTCATGTGGATCGCGGGGCATGTCCACCGCAACGCAATCACTCCGCAACCCAACGGCGACCCGACCGACGGCATCGGCTTCTGGGAGGTCGAGACCCCGTCGTTAAGGGACTACCCTCAGCAGTTTAGGGCGTTCCAGATCCTCCGCAACAGCGATACGATCTCGATCTTTGTTCTCGATGTCGATCCGGCGGTCAATCTGGTCACCAACTCACCGGCGTTCAAATCGCGCATGTGTGCCATCGGGGCCCAGCAGATATTCGGGTGCGCGTGGGTGCAGGGACCTGGCATGGTCCCCTCCACCAACGACCGGGAAAATCCTTCATCCAACTGTGTTTATAACGCTGAGCTCGTCATACGGCTGAGTCAACTGAGCATAGGGCTGCAGCAAAAGCTTCAGGCGATTTCACCGGTTGTCCGTTCTCTCAGTGTGGATGACGGCGCCGTTCACACCCAAAGCACGACCGTAACTTTGAACAATACCGTAGGAGGCAGCGCTCCTGCTCATTACATGGCCAGTGAATCCGCCGCCTTTACCGGCGCTGCCTGGAACCCCTACTCGACGAACCCGACCTTTGCGCTGAGCGCGGCCCCTGGGCTAAAGACCGTTTACTTCAAAGTTCAAGACGCCGCAGGGACCGCATCGGGGGTCGTAAAGAGAAACATCCGCCTTTTGCGGTGAAAGCAAAACAGGGGGCCTGTAATACCCGGCCCCCTGTTGGCTGTGACTCGATTTGCTAAGGGATGCGGCACGGAATGCATCCCCGCCACGGATGCTGCTTAATCTATGGACTTAGGAAACGCGACATGAATTTCAAACGTATTGCCTTCGTACTCGGCCTCCTGCTAACGCTTGCCGTCCTCACCGGGGCCCCGGTCCTGGCGCAGACGGTTATAAATAATGATAACACAACCTTGAAACAGATCATCATCTTTGGACGCCATAGTATACGATCAGGCACGCAGTCCCCGGCGCAATTGGCGCAGTATGCGCTTGACCCTTATCCCCCTTTCTCTGTCTCGCCGGGTTGTTTGACTGCCAACGGGTTCACGGCTGAAACCCTCCTCGGCGCCTATTTCCGCCAGTACCTGCTCTACGAGGGACTTCTCACCGGCAACGATCACACGGATACAGTACATTCGTATTTCCGTTCCAATTCCATCGAGCGTTCCTGGGAAACGGCCGACGCATTCGGGATCGGATTGCTCCCCGATACGGGCGCGCCCGTACACTCCTTCCAAATCGGCCAACCAAGCCTACCCGACCCGGTTTTCGATCCGATAGCGGCAGGCGTAGTCACCGTAGCCCCAAATGTCGCCGCCACCCAGGCTCAGGAAATATTCAATAGCGGAGCCGCGTTGGCATCCGCCTACAGCGGCGAGTATTCTCTAATTAGCAGTGTGCTCTTCGACAATGCCCCTGCGCCCGAAGGCAAAGTTGACCCGACCACCCTGCCGATTACACTTCTGCCAAATACCTCGCCCCAGTTGTCCACAGGCAGCGTTGTCAATCCAGGGGGCCTGGGGGCCGTTCAAAATGCCGTCGATCCTTTCGTCATGCAATACTGCGACAACTTTGCAATGAGTGATGTGGCCTGGGGGCGGCTAACACCGGACCAACTCTCCCAGGAGACCAGAATTGCGACCCTTATCGCCAACATTGAAGTGCGTTTGCCCTATCTCAGCCGGGTGCAGAGTTCCAACGCCGCCTCGCACATACTCCGCACGATGCAGCAGGCCGTAACCGGCTCCAACCTTCTCGGATCATTCGGCAACGCAGGATCGCGGATCGTTGTGGTTGTCAGCTCCGATACGTTTGTGGCAGGACTGGCAGGACTTCTCAACGTGCATTGGCAGTTGCCCGGATACCAGCAGGATTTTTGCGCCCCCGGCGGAGCTCTCGTGCTCGAACTTCGGCAGTCGAACGGCACGAAACAGCACCTTGTCCGTGTGTACTACACCGCGCAGACATTTGACCAGCTCCGCAACCTGACGCATATGAAACTGAACGACCCACCCGCGACAATACAGCTTATGGTTCCGGGCGGCAGCAAATCGGCGACGGACCTCGATGTTGACTTCAACGCTTTTCAACAGCTTATGAAGAACGCAATAGGCCGGCAATACGTTCAAAATCCCTCGAAGGAAACACAGCCTGGCATATTAACCGGAGTCACCTGCCAGGAGTGACCTCGATGATTGATGCTGCAATTCATTTCAGGGAAAGCCCCGTGGACCTCACCACGAGGTTAAACCAGCCGCCGTTTAACAGGAAATTCCCAAGCGGCAGCCGATCCAGGTCTTCGATGCTTAGCGCCTTCAACACTTCCGGAACGCCAGCGTAAAAGAATGGGCATTCTTTAATCAACTCTTCGGGCACATTGTGGGGACGTCCCGGCTTTCCCATGGCGTGGACAAAATCGAAGATGGGCTTGGAGGTTTTCGGCAGGCCCTCAACGCCGGTCATTATAACACAATCGAAAGCTTCGAAATCCGCATTCCAACCGGTTGCGTAGCAGTAGCGCTTATCGAGCCGCTTCAGCGCCTGTTCGAGGTAAGGCAGGTTCCATGGAAAACCTAGGATGCAGAAGGAATCATAACGGTTTACCACCCATTGGACAGCCATCGGGTTGATAAGAAAAGAGCAGAAATGCTGCGGGTCTTTGGAAATAAGCATGTTCCTTTGCTCTCCCGAAGACTTGGGGAGGCCCTCTCCGTGAGCGCGCACAAACTGGACTATTGCGTCCTGTAAGGGCCCTTTGGAGATCGGATTGCGTATGAAATCATCATCACCTCTGTAAGCCCTGTATTCCTTGTAGTCCCAAGTGTGGGTATAGGTCCTGAAGTTCTCAAGAAATGCCAGCCGCATGATTGGTTTTCCGAGGTATGCCTGAAGGTCTGCCAGACTGGGAGTGATGCTCTCCCGCGATATTTGCGATCCGGGTACGACATCTTTGGGCAACAGATGGTGTTTCTGGACATATCGGGCAAACCGGTGGGCCAGAAAGGCTGAAACAGGAGCATTGGTGAACCGGTGGTTGAGCCGTGGGTATACGGACGTGTCAAGCAAACGATAATTGTCTTCATCATCGACGATAATCAAGCTGGCGTCCTTGATCTTCTCCATGCAGGCGGAAATGGCGCTGCGTTCCGCTCCCTGCATACGGGGCATGAAATAGTCGTAAAACACGAGGTCTGAAAACAGGATCGGTACGGGTGGGACGATAAGGTGCTCGAGGTGGACGTGACATCCCACCTCCATGGAAAGCCTTTCCAAAAAGTCCTGGTCTGCCCAGCCCCAGGGTTTGCCGATGCCGAGTTTAAGCCCGTCGGTGAGCGCCAGGATGGAGAAGGCGCGCTCATCGTCCGAAACCTGCGGGCGTTGCGCTGACAGCATTTGTTCGAGGCTCGATCCCAAATCGAAGTCAACGCCGTGATCTTCACAAAGAAGACGCAGTGTAATGGCGCCAAGAGAGTCAACCACATCTTTTACCGGCACGCTCAAGGGGATGCTCCCGAAGAGTTTTTGCAGGTCTTCACGCAAAGCATTGCCGTCGGGATGCCCGGAAAGGCTGTTTTTGGTCTGGCGTGTGGCCAGCCAGTCCTCCAGCGTTTTCTTTCGGTTTATCTTCCCGGAGGACGTCTTGGTAATAAAAAATGGAGGTATGAAATGCATTTCGAAAAAATCCAGACCCGTTGCATCCTTTACGGTGTGATAGAACTCTGGTTCCTTCTTTTCCCAAAATCGTTCAGCCTCTATCAGGAAAATCACCTTCTCGGTCCCGATGGTTTCGTCATACAGGTGCAAGGAAGCAATCCTTCCGGCGGATTCCGGAAAAACATTCCCCAGTTGGAAATCCAGGTCATTTAATAGGAATTTGCGGCCGCCGATATTGGCCAGATCGACTTTGCGTCCAGTGATCGCCAAGCCTCCCCGGTGCATGAAGCCAAGATCTCCGGTCGCATAGAAACCTTCGTCGTCCAAAACGTCACTACCGCCCTCATAGGAGTGAATTGAATGTTCGCTTCTGACAAATATCTCTCCGTCCAGGACCTTTACGGCCGTTCCCGGAACGGGTGGACCGCAACTGACAAAGGTCCCGTGCGCTGCTTCAATCAGCTCAAGCCCCGAGCTTTGGCAGATAGCGAACACGTTTTCGGCCATTCCATAGCAAGCCGAAAGAGTGGAAGGGACGGCGTGAACAGCTTCCCCGAACTTCTTCATGGTTTCCGGGTAGACCGTCTCCGAACAGGAAACCCATTTCCTCATGGACGCAAACGGCCCCTGCTGAGGATAGCGCGACATTATCTCGAAACCGAAATTGGGCATGAAGCACACAGTCGCGGCATAACGCCGGATGGATTCGAAGAGCAGCAAAGGCCGCCGCACCCACACCATTGGGTCCATCATCACCACCGGTACTCCGAGCATGAGCGGCATTATGAAGCATGCTATAAAGCCCATATCATGATAGAGCGGTAACCAGCTCGCTATCGTATCCCGGCCGGAAAGTTTCAGTATGGAATTATACTTCTCTGTGTGGGTTGCGAGCTGATGGAAACTATATCTGATCCCCTTTTTTTGACCCGTAGTCCCGGAAG
>DASPQK010000223.1:0-4698 GCA_035624985.1 Syntrophobacteraceae bacterium
GCTACCCACTGCGAAGATAAGACACCTTTATCCAAATGAGCGGCTTTACGTCATCAACCCAAGGTAGGAGCCGTATGAGATAATTCCTCACGTACGGATCTGTGCGGGGGGTGCCGGGTGACCGGCATCCCTACCGCGATAGGACACCAGCCCAACATCAAAGGGAAAATATCAAAATCGCATCCTCTGGGAGCGCTTAGAAACCCATTTTTGGCCCCAAAATTGAGGCTCTACGCATCGGCCCTCCCCCCAGGATCGGCTCCGTCATCCGCGCCGGAAATCCTGTGCGCTTTCCCTCTCGTGGCAAGTCCCGTCACTTGGCAATCTCACATGTCCCAACTAAAGCGGGAGCAATTTCTCAGCGAGCACCCTAAATCCATGATACGCCGGGAGTGTGTTTCGGAACAGGCGGGCCACGGCCTATACGGGTATGAGTATCGGGTATGTAGCAGCTTGTCTGAGGCTGTAAGTTTTCCGGTGAAAAGACATTTCTATTTAATGGCCTGGAATGTTAACATGTTTCGGTCAAGAAACATGTCTCGGTCAAAAAACACCTCTCAGCCTTTAACCGGCAAAGGATTTCCGATGAGCGAAAAAGTGGAAGAAATTAGTCAGCGGGCCAGAAAGAATTTTTCCCTTGGATACAACTGCGCCGAGTGCGTCACTGAAGCGGTTTTGACGCTTGTGGAGACCGGACTGCCGGCAGAGGTGAAAAAGCTCGCTACGGGGTTCGGCGGCGGTATCGGGCTCTATGGCGATACTTGCGGCGCTATAGTTGGGGCCGTAATGGCGGTAAGCGCGGTTCACGGAAGAGCCGCCCTGCCCGAAGGTGAAGGAAAAGAAATCCTGATAAGATCTAAACAACAACTCTACGGCAAGCCCGGCCTGTACAGGTTGTTCAACCAGATTCCCAACCGGTTCAAGGCCAAATATGGGCAGACCCTTTGCCGGGAGTTGACCGCCAGGTGGCAAACGGAATGGCTTTGCCGGGACCATGCGCTTTTTTGTCGTGAAATCATCACGGATGCCGCAAGGATTGCGGCGGAGTTGATCTTCGCAGATAAGGACGAAAGCGGTGCAAAGCCCTTCGGCGAAAATGTGGAAAAGCTGGAAGACTAGGGTTGTCGCGGGGTGGTTCTTGTCGCGGGGCCCCGCCAGGAAAACCTCCAAATTCGTCTTGTTGCGGATTGTCGCGGTTGTCGTGGGATCAAAGGGAAAATATCGAAACCGCATCCTCCAGTAGCACCTGGAAGCGCGTCTTTTGGTCAAAAATCCCCAGATTAGCACAGGCGAGGCGCTTTATACCTCTGCCCTCCGGAAACTGCTCCCAGCTAAAAAAAGAATCGAGCAGGAAAGCTTCCCTGGTTTTCACACAATTTCACGATGCATTTGGCTGTTTTTCGTTGCCACGCCCATGTCTGAAATCGCAGAGGGATGTCACTTTAGCCGAGTTGAGCGACTTTGGAGGTGCTTGGCATGGTTCCAGTATCATGATGTTGAACTGCCGCTCGATAGCCTCTCTCACGGCTGAACGAGAATAAGTTGCTTCAGCCGGAAAGCGGACGATCGGAAGGCCCGCTGAGGCGAAAGCACCGTCAACGAAGGCATCGCGCTTCCGGCGGCTGGGCTGGCGGTGGCTGTTATCGTCGAGTTCGATTACGCCGATGACGGAAAGGTCTTCGTCATCACACACAACGAAATCCACGTGTTTTCGGGTGATACGATTGAGAGCGGCCTGCCGCCCAACCCCATTTTCCGGCCTTAACAGATCGGCAATGCGCACTTTTCCGAACACCCGGTATTCTGAGCCTAACACCCGTTCCAAGACCCCAAGGAACGATCGTTCGGAATGTGAAAAGAGCACCGGTTCCCTGATGTATGAGCACGAGCGGAAGCGGCCATGGAATTTCCACCGGTCTATTAAATCTTTATTCGCGGACATGAACTTCATCACAACCACGACGATAACGATCACGGCGAGAAGTTGGGAAAAGTAATACATGGATTGGTTTCCTATTCTTCCTTTAGTGAGCGGAATGGAAGCCGCCCGCTGTATCTATATCGGCATTATTGTCAGGTAGAATGAAACAGAAATATCGTGCGATCCGGCTCGCCGGCGAAGATGCCAGGGAAAAGCTTATTACCGCACCTGCCGGCAGTTGCAGAAGTGCTGATAGGAAAAGGGTATGGGCTCACCTGCACTTTTCCCATGGACCTGCTGGTCGCCCTGTCTGAGGGATGCTCTTTGATGGAGACCATCTGGGAGACGTCGGAGGATGGCACCGTTTACTTTAAATTCTGAAAGACCTCGGCGTCGTCGCGCAATGCAGCGCCGAACCGGAGTTCCATAACGCAAATGCTCGAAGTGCATATTGACTCGGGCTGTTTTGATCTCAAGCGGTCAATCAGGTGAGGACTCGGCCTTTTCTTTAACAATTCGCTCACTATGTTGGTATCCAAAAGATACTTCATCCCGCAAGTTACTCCCTGGTCACACGAGGGATATGCCTGTCGCGGTCCTCGATGATTTGGTCAATAGTTTTGAAGAAATCATCGTCACTGTCCAGCCACCCTTTTGCCTCCGCTAGATGTTCGGCCTCTACGGTTGCGGGCACCAGTCTGGCCAATGGTTTTCCTCGCTTGGTGATCACGATCTGCTCTCCCCCATAGGCCACGCGCCCGAGAAGTTCTGACAAGCCCTCGCAGGGACCGAATGAAAGAAGATAGATTGCATTCTGCTCGGATTTGTGAATCATTCGCCTTTCTCGCCCATCTGCAAAATATCTCGAGCTCCTGAGGTCCTTGAATTCTCCCTTTAGTTTTTTCCCGCCCGACGGATTTGCTGCGATTGCCGCTATGGCTTCCTTAAGAACAGTCTTTTCGAAATCAGTTCGCAGTTTCTTCCTTTGCTTCTGGAACTTGGGCGTCTCATAGGTTTTCAATATCCAGTTCCTCCACCATGCCCTCATCTAGTTCCGCCTTGGCCTCAAGAATGTCCTTTATTTCCTCGGCAGTCAGTTCCGGGTTTTCGATGGCAAGAAGCCCTATTCTCAGGGCATAGCGCAAGCTGCTGGAGAAGTCACGGTCCTCCCCTTCCTTGAGATAAGCCCAACTCGTTTGACGATGTCTTCACTGAGCAGGATCGTCTTTCTGAGCATAATACACCCCCCGATCAACCATTTTGGATTAATTGATACAACATCATACAATATCATACATGAAAATAGAGTTTCCGGGTCCTGAGCGGTATCCTCATATCCCATCCCGCCGGCAATACAGGGTCGTATCCTGCGGGTAAGAATTGACCCTCGGAATGGATATGGATGCTCGGATTCACATTGAACAGGCTGCTTGAGCCTGGTTTTGTTACAGTTTGCGGCTGGTCGCGCGTATGTTGGGATTTCACCTGACAGGGATGGCCCTTGCTATTTGCTGCTTGACAGAAGAGACTGTCTATTGCATTTATAGCACTAAGTGCTATAATATTTCTGATTCGGAGGAAATGTGCGGGTATTCAGGACGAAGTGGTTTGGACGCTTTGCACGAAAAAAGGATATCAGCGACGAAAAACTAATTGACGCCGTGCGAGAGGTAGAAAAAGGTCTGAATGACGGTGACTTGGGCGGAGGCCTCATCAAAAAGTGCGTGGCCCGGCTGGGGGAAGGCAAAAGAGGCGGCTACAGAACGATAATCGTCTACCGCGCGGGTGATCGGGCGGTATTTCTGTATGGCTTTTCGAAGAGTGCCAAAGCCAATCTTAACGCGGCCGAATTGGATGCCTATCAAAGGTTGGCTCAAATATACCTGAGATTCAGTGCTGCGGGTATAACCAAAGCCCTAAGCGAAGGGGAGTTGGAAGAGGTGAATTACAGTGGCGAAGAAATATCATAGTGATGCATTGGAAGCGCTGCACGAAACAGCGCTCGGATTGCATCGCATCGGGCTGATCGACACAAAGACAATGCGCGACTTCGATGCATCGTGCCTGACGACTGTGGAAAAACTTTCGGCCAAAGAGATAGCCGAAGTCAGGAAAAGAGAAGGTGTCAGTCAAGCGGTATTCGCAAAATATCTGAACGTGACAGTCGGCTTAGTGAGCCAATGGGAGCGGGGCGAAAAGCAACCGCGTGGGGCTTCCCTAAAACTGCTGTCACTGGTGCGAAAGAAGGGCTTGGAGGCTATAGCATAATAAAATAACTTAAGTGGCCCTTGCCACACCCGTCCTTACTTTACCCAAGCTGGTGACGAAACTTCCTGATCCTTGCCCCTGCCCCGGCGGACCTCTCACAATCAATTTTGTTTGTTGCTTCATTTTTTTCTTGACATCACTTCTTATCGTGAAGTACGATATTGCCCGGAATTTGTGGCAAGAAGTTTTCCGATCTCGGGAACTCCATCTCCAGGCGACCGAATGAAAAGTCCACAGATGAATAAAAAGCTCATATCCTCTTGTTTTTATAGCAGATTTCCAATAATTCCCGCTGTTATCCGCTGTTATTTCGGAAAAAGAAGCCCAAAAAGGCTAATTAAATCAACTTGTTGGGAGGTTGGAGGAGCGAATTTCCCTGTATTAACAGCATTGACCGGCTAATCCGTACCATTTTGTAGTTTGTGGAAAGTGGCCAGTGATACGTGGAGCCGAGCAAGACTTCTTAAAATGGAGTGTAGTTTGCGGCTCGCACTTTGATCGCTGAACTG
>DASPQK010000224.1:0-4679 GCA_035624985.1 Syntrophobacteraceae bacterium
CTTGAATTATTTTTTCTTTTTCCGCTTCGCCTTCAGCGATCAATTCACCGACAATTTTTTTTGTCTCCTCCTCCAGGGAGGCAAGCCTTGCCTGCACTTGCGCATGCTCGGAGCTTACTTCAGCGGTTCTGGCCTCCAGCTCGGCAAGCAAGCGCTGAATCTCTTCCCTGCGCGAGTTGAGGAAGCTGGCGATGGGCTTTGCTAGAAGTTTTATCAGCACGCCAACCACAATGACAAAGGCCACCGTGCGATATGCAAAGTCAATCCAGTTGAGAGCGTGGTGGCCATGTTCAGCCTCTGCGGCCAAGGCGTTGCCCAGCCATGCAAAATAGAGCACTATGCCTGAAAGGGGGGCAAAGCGCCTGAATTTCAAAAACATTGCTTTAAGACTCGCACGCATTTAGATCTTCCTCCCCAGAATTTTCTGCGCCAGATCGACAGAAAAGGTTTTGACCTGTTGCTTGAGATCTTTTCGAGCGGCCTGCATATCATCGCGAATCTTTCCGCGCAGTTCCTGAACATTTGCGGCAGTCTGCTCCGAGCTGCGGCGCAGCATTTCCTTTTCCTGCTCATAGCCGGCGGCTTTGAGCTCCTGGATTCTGCGAGCCCCTGTTCTTCTGGCGTCCTGAAGCCTGCGGTCGTATTCCAGAAGCCAGGCCCGGGCCTGTTCTTCGAGGTTCTCGATTCCCTTCTGCTTATCCGAAATCAACTTCTGTCTTTCCGCCACAATCTTTCGAATCGGACGGTACAAAATAAAGTTCATCAGAACGAGAAAGATCAGGAAATTGGCCATCTGGATAAAAAGCGTGATGTTGAGGTTAATCATCTTGCTGCACCCTCCACTTTAACTGCCGGCAAAAACGAAAATCCCCACGCACCCGGGCCGTGCGCACCTAGGCGCCTATCATAGGAAACGGCCTTGAAAAGTTGACGCGGCAGCCGTCGTCATTGCGGCCCAAGCCGGAATCAAGACGGTCACCACCTGACGCCGACTTTTGCCGGCATGGCGACTCACTCGGGTCGTTTCCCATATAAAGCCCAAACGGGCGAAACCGATCTTAAGTCGGCATCCAGCCTAAAACTAGGCGAGCTTACTAACACAGGTCAAGATCGTTGGCAAGCGAAAAGCAGCCAATAATAGAATTATTGACTCATTAAAATTGATCTTTTCGATATTAATTCAATATAGTGGTTTTCAGGCGGTTTGGAACACGTAGCGCCGCATGCTTACGTTTTCTATCAGTCCGATTGCCAGGCACAGCGTAACCAGTGAAGAGCCGCCGTAACTTACGAAAGGCAATGTAACTCCCACAACCGGAAGCACCCCGATCACCATGCCGATGTTGATGAAGGCCTGCCAAAGAATGAGGGCGCTCATCCCGATCACGATCAGGGAGCCGAACCTGTCCCGCGATCTTGCGGCGACTCTTAGAGTAAGAAAAACAAGAGCACAAAACAAAAGAATTAAAACAGCGCAGCCGACAAAACCCCATTCTTCGGCCCAAACCGAGAAGATGAAGTCGGTATGTTTTTCGGGCAGGAAATGCAGTTTGTTTTGAGTGCCGTTCAAGAAGCCTTTGCCCCAGAGCATTCCGGAACCTATGGCAATCTTTGATTGCCTGATATGGTATCCTGCGCCAAGGGGATCGAGGTCGGGGCTGAAGAAGATGAGTATCCGGCGTTTCTGATAAGGTTTGAGGAGATGTTCCCAAACGGGCACAACGAGGGGAATGACGGTCAGAGCCAGGATGGCGAGGTATTTCCAGCGGACTCCCACAAAAAGGATCATCGTGATTGCAACGGCTGCCAGGGAAATTGCGGTACCCAGATCGGGCTGGGC
The DNA here is from genome assembly GCA_035624985.1 of Syntrophobacteraceae bacterium. GTDB lineage: Bacteria > Desulfobacterota > Syntrophobacteria > Syntrophobacterales > Syntrophobacteraceae > SbD1. Next base: position 1,841 of record DASPQK010000224.1, read on the forward strand.
AAGAACGAGCGAAACCGGCAAAACAACCAGTCCTATAGGAACGAGCAGTTTTTTTAAGTCCGGGAAAGTGGTTACCTGCTGTGATGAAAGGCACCCGGCGAGTTGGATCACGATAATAACCTTCATAAATTCAGAGGGCTGGAACTGAAAACCGCCCAACTCGAGCCAGCGTTTGGAACCATGCGCCTCCTTTCCAATCAGGAAGACCACGACAAGAAGAACCAGCACCAAAGAATAGAGCCATGGGCCAGAGGTCCTCAGCTTCTGATAATTGATAAAAAGCGAAGCACCCATAACGGTAAAACCGACTGAAAGCCATACGATCTGCTTTATGAACAGATTGTTGGTCGGGCGCGCCTGAATCTGGGGATAAAGCGCGCTGTAGATGCTGAGCAGCCCAATGCAGATAATTGCCAGAAGAGTCCAGATTATGGTCCAGTCAAAATTTTCTATCAGCCGCCTGTCCATCATGGGCGATGATTCCTTTCATCTTTGCGCCTGTTTGTCGCCGCCTTTCAGATAAGCCAGAATGACCTGCCGGACCAGAGGCGCGGCGGCCGAAGCCCCGTGGCCGCCATGTTCCACAAGTGCCGCCACGCATATCCTGGGGTCCGAGGCGGGCGCATAGCCTATGAACCATGCATGGTCCCTGTCTTTGGATTTTGCCAGCCTTTCGAGCAGTTTTCTGTTCACCCCCTGGCCCACGTGCACGACCTGCGCGGTACCTGTTTTGCCGGCAATATGGATACGGGGGTCGCATATCAGATGCCCCGTTCCCCTGGGGTCTTCCACGACACCCAACAGAGCCTTCTTTACAAGATCGAAGCAGCGTTGTTCGATGGCAATCCTGCGCTTCAGTTTAGGCTTGATTTCGTCTATTCCATTTGCGGAACCGCCCTCAATTCTTTTCACGACATAAGGCTGCCACAATTTTCCATCGTTGGCGATCGCCGAGTAGCCCATCGCCATCTGGAGCGGGGTGACGAGATCGAATCCCTGCCCTATGGAGATGGATATCGTCTCACCCTTCTGCCACGGAATGCCCGTAGCCTGTTTTTTCCACCAAGAGGTGGGGATGAGTCCCCGCTGCTCACCTCCGAGACCTATGCCGGTCTTTTCTCCGAGGCCGAACAGGGCAACACCCTGGGCCAATCGATCTACGCCGAGTTTTAGGCCGGCTTGATAAAAGAAAACGTCACAGCTTTCGATCAGCGCCCTTTCAACAGACAGGGCGCCGTGACCGCACTCCTTCCAGCAGCGGTAGCTGCGGTCGGCAAACTGAAGATATCCTGGACAGGGGAAGGTTGATGCAGCGGTGATAGCCCCTTCCCTGAGCGCCGCAAGAGCTACGAAGGGCTTGTAGGTGGAGCCCGGCGGATAGGCAGCGCCGCTGCCCCGGTTCATAAGAGGATGACGGGGGTCTTTGCTCAGCGCGGTCCATTCATCCTTGCTAAGCCCACGAACGAACTTTTCCTGATCGAAAGAAGGGCTGCAAGCGAAGGCCAGGACCGCTCCATCGGTGGGGTCCACGGCGACGATCGCCCCCGTTTTATCCTCGAGCAGGGACTCGGCGGTTTTCTGAAGGTCCATATCCAAAGTGAGCCATAGGTTTCGGCCCGCAACAGGCAGATGTTCTTCGAGCAGGCGAACCTTTCTTCCAGCGGCGTCGACCTCTAGCTGCCGCCCTCCCCTGCTCCCATGAAGCTCCTCTTCGAATGCGGATTCGATTCCGACTTTTCCGATATCTTCGCCGGGATAATATCCCCGATACTTTTCGCTTTTGAGTTCGGCTTCGGTGATCTCGCTCAAGTACCCCATCAGGTGTGCAGCAGTTGTATTCCATCTATATTCACGTTTGGGTTCGACTTCGATCTCAACACCCGGAAGCCGGACGCGCTGAGCCTCCAAGCGGGCAAGGCAGTCCCTGTCCAAGTCGGATGCCAGGCGTATGGGAATGAACCTGGGGATCGCCTTGTCGGCCTCGATAATTGAGAAGAAATCATCCGGGTTCCGCGCGCACAGACGTGCAAGTTCTCTTATCGTTGCATCCAGGTCGCTGATGTCCTCACGGATTATCACGAGGTGGTAAGCGGGGCGGTTCTCTACAATGGGCACTCCGTTTCTGTCGAATATGATGCCGCGCGGGGCTGCAATGTCTTCGAGTCTGATGCGGTTATTCTCGGACTGGTAGCGGTAAGATTCGCCCTGGATCACCTGGAGATACCAGAGGCGAACCATGTAGACCATCATAAGCAGGAGCATGATGGCCCAGACAAGGATATACTGCTTTTGGAAGGAGGCCGACTCCGCGTTTTCCCAATTTATAAGTTTAAGACTGTCGAATTTTTTGCGTTCGTTATTCATATGGCATAACGAGAGTTCAACGCCGGGTAGATCAAAAAGGGCGCGACTGCTGCCGAAAGAAGCGTTCGAACGCTCAGGCTGATCCACATCGACGTTGGCACAGCAACGTCCACCGGTGTAAAAGACAAAAACAACCCGAGGGCCGCCGACTGTCCAAGAGCGCACAATCCGACCAACCCGGCCTGACAGGCGGGGTTGCGCCAGTTGAATCTTTCAGAAGCCATGTTCACCAGACAGACGGTCACCGTGAAGGATCCCACATGCATGCCCCAGAACTCCCCCGAGAAATCATCGACGACGAATCCCAATAATCCGGCCCAAAAAAGACCCGTCAAAGGAGAACATTCAACGGCGATCACGAACATGACGGGAAGAAGCAGGTCAACCCTCAGGGCCGTGTAGGGCAAATGCTGGACCAGACGAGCCTGGAGAGCAAGCACGATGAAAAGGTAGAGCGCGAACTTTATGAGTTTGC
>DASPQK010000225.1:0-5771 GCA_035624985.1 Syntrophobacteraceae bacterium
CAGCAGGGAGTAATGCGCCAAAGGTTCCACCCCCCAGTTGCGGCGAATGATGTAGTAGTGGACAAATACCGCGCCCGCCACAAGGCATTGCGACAGGGCCGTCCACATGACGTCCGAGAAGAGACCTGGACGTCCGGCCGCCAGGGGCCCCGCATTGGCAGACTGAATAGCGGCCTCTTTCAAACCGTCCATAATATGGCGCCTGCCCCGGCATTTCGCTCCGCCAAATAGAGGGCGAGGCTGTCGCCCACCAGTCCATCGAAGGAGCGTACACTGCGAACGCTGTACTTCCTGAAGGGGAGCGACCTCTCGCAAAATCTGCCGTTCTTCAGCCGAAGATTTCTCAAAGACCACAGCACAACTTTATCGGCCAGTCCTTGGAGAAAGTTTCTCAGTGTGTCGTCCAAGCCGACCTCCGGTCTCAGGAGGCGATGAATTGCGTAGAGGGTATCGCCCAGGCACACCGTAGAGACCTGGTTCGGCCTGTTTACGAGATTCCAATGCCTGCCCGAGGCCGGATCGAAGAACATCTCGATCCAGCGTTTTGCGCCCCGTTCCAGGGCGGGCAACAGGACCTCCCGCGTGTCTTTCGGATAACAGGCGCAAATGTCGGCCAGGCCGCCCAGCACCATGGCGGTATGAGAATTGTCTTCTCCGCCCGGCTTGCCTTCCCATGCAGCGAAATAAGGCCAGCTTCCGTCAGGGGCCTGGTGATGAAGAACGCTTTCCATGAGCTTTAAGCACCGTTGCCTGTACTCGCCGGCGCCGTAATGGAGACCGTAAGAGGAGAGGAAGGAGGCCACGTCCGCCCAGATATTTATCACCTGGAGAGGATCGTCCGGAGTATAGCCCACTCCGAGGCACGCTTCCCTCCTGACCCAGGGCAGTACCTGGGTCAGGAAAGAGACGACTTCACTTAAGGCGCCGTTATATCGTCCATCGCCGACAACTCTTTCCCAGATGAGAAACTTCCGAGCCACCCGCACCGAATAATGAGCGACCGGAGTGGAGGTGCTCCAGAGCATATTGGAGCCGGTTATGCAGGGGAAACCAAGCGCGAACCCTCGGGAAGGGGCTTCGCCGACCGCGCATTTTTCTATGCGATCCAGTATGTCTCGCGCCGCCTCAAGCCTTCGACGGTCTTTATCTACCTGATAGAGACTGAGCTGAATGCCCGCTCTGTAACTGTTGCCCATCGGGTCCCACGTTGGCGGAATCCCTCTAATCCTGCGATAGGCAATTGGCGAGATGAGTTCGAGGGCATACAGAAAGCGAAGGAGCAGGCCGGAAACCCGGCTTTGGCCGCGCGTTCGCAACAGATATAGATAGAGCGGCCCTACCCGCGTGTCGTAAGTATCGTACCCGTATCCATCGCATTCATCCAGCAGTTCGCATATACGAGCCACCGTGTCGGAGACTTCGGACAAAAGTCCGGCCCTGTCGACTTCACCTGGATTCATGAAAGCGATTTTACAATCCTGGGGATAGTGACCGGGCTTCCGGACCTGCAACTGTCAATCACGGCGAAGGTGGCCAATGTGCTGTTCAACAGCTGCTCGAAGGGCGCCGGGCAATCGCTTTCGGAGCGAAGATGCCTCAAGTAAGCGCGCACCTCATCTTTAAAGCCCTTATCCTGCCTGGATTTCTCCGATGCCATCTTTCCCTTGTGTATGGTCTTTATCTGTCTGAAATCATCAATTATAACCACCTTACGGTCACAAAATATCTCGATGTATTCTTTGGGCAGGGCCGTATCCCCGAACCCGGCATAGGAAAGTGTGGCGACAGATCCGTCCTCGAGTGAAAATGTTGCGCCGATTGTATCTTCGAGATCGCCGCAGGCCCCAGGGACGGCCTGCGCGTAGACAGTAACGATGGGGCATCCGGCGAAAAACTGGATGAGATCGATGAAGTGGCATGCTTCCCCTATGATGCGTCCTCCCCCTTCAGTGGGGGAAAGGGTCCAATGATTTTTCGGCATCGGGCCGGGATTGACGCGCATGTTTATCATCAGGGGGCCATGGTTGGGGCCTATGAAAGATTTCGCCTTGACTGAAAAAGGCGCAAATCTGCGATTGAAACCGACCATCAACGACCCTTGCGAGGCGCTGTAGGCGGCGCAAATCCTGTCGAGCTCTTCGGGCGTTGTCGCCAGAGGCTTTTCGACAAACACCGACTTGCCGGCTTCAAGCGACTGCACGACCAGTTGAGCATGAGAACCATGACGAGTGGCGATAACCACAAAGTCCACCCTGGGATTGCTCATTATATCGGCGATATCGGTTGTCGCCACTTCAAAGGAGTAGCGACTGCCAAGGTCCATGGCGGGCAGGCCGCCTGCGCCGGCGATTGCAATGGGATTAACGCCTTCCTCGGCGAATGTCGGCAATAAGACGCTGGTCGCAAAGGATCCCGGTCCTATGAGGGCCAGCCCCGGTTGTCCCTTGCAGTCGGGCTTTCTCTTGTTCGGCTCGATTTTTATCGTGGGCGAGGGAATAGTCTCGCCGGGATATTCCAGCACCACCCCCAAGGGGGCCCGGCCCTGCTCTGCGGGTTTGACTATTAATTCGAACGCTCGGGCGGCTTCATCGATCGAAAACCGGTGGCTTATGATCCCGTCCATTTCAATGGACCCTCTGTGGAGAAGATCGATGAAGGACTCCATGTTGCGCTGCTCGGTCCAGCGAACAAAACCAAAGGGATAGTCATTGCCTTCTACTTCATAGGATGGGTCATACCTGCCGGGACCATATGACCGTGACACCCTCAGGCTGATTTCCTTTTCGTAGAGCGCCTGACGATTGAGGTGCAGTCCGACATCTCCCACAACAACCAACCGGCCTCTATCCCGGGCCAGGGCAACGGCAAGGCGCGCAGGTTCGCTGCTTGGGGTTGCGGCAGCCAGAAAGACGGCATCGAACCCCATCGATTTCGATAATCCAAGGCCCTGCTCCAGTTCCTCGCCCGTCCCTATCAGCACGGTCGAGACGCCGCTTCGGTTCCCGGCGGCCTCCAGGCGCTCGGGGTCGATATCGAAAGCACCGACGTCGTTTCCTGCGGCCCTCGCGATCCGGCACAGCAGTTGTCCCAGGATACCGAGCCCAATTACCGCCACCCGTTCGCAGAGACCGACTTCGGCCAGTCGAAAAGCATGAATGGCTACCGACCCGATAGCCGCAAAAGCAGCGTGCTTCAAATCCACACCTTCCGGAACGTGGACGGCCAACCTCTTCGGAATGGAGCAGAACTCCGCATGAACGGCGTAGCCGCCGCCGGCGCAAGCGACGCGGTCGCCCACATGAAATTCCTCAGCGCCAGGGCCGACGGCCGACACGATCCCCGAGCAGCTGTAGCCGCTGGGGCTCCATTTCTGCATCCCGCTCCTTACCTGGGCCAGGGTCGCTCTTACGCCATTTCTCCGAACGGCCTGGAGCACCTTTTTCACCTGGTCGGGGCGCGATTGTGCCTTGCCGATAATCCCCATATACCCGTAGCCGGCAGCTACTCGTTCTGTGCCCACGCTGACGGCGCTGTAAGCGGTGCGCACCAGTATCTGACCCTGCTTTGGGACGGGTGCGGGCACGTCAACGACCTGGGCGGGACGTCCATATGATATGACCAACTGGCGCATACTGCACGATCCTGATTGGTTATACATGGCGAAACTCTGAACGGACGGGCAAAACCTCGCTCCAAGTCAATAACCTATCGCATTGTTGCCGATTCTCAGCAACGGATCGGGACCTGATACAGCAAAGGGCTTGACGTTCTGCAATTTCAGAGTATTCCCGTCTATTGTGGTCCCATCATTATGTCCGACCGATGCATAGATGGCAGCGACGGGGTTGGCGCCCGTTTCCGAGTGACTGATCGTATCGATGGTATTTCCGGATATTTCACAGTTGATATTGTACCCTCTAAGCTGAATGCCTGTTCTAAAGTTATTGAGAAGAATGTTATTGATAAATTTCATGTTTTGGTTATATCTAAAGTACGCGGCTCCCATCTCGCCCACCGTTGTGTTGCCATAACCATTCGAAGTATTTGCTTCATAGACGTTGCCATTATTAGGATGCTCCGGGTCAGGTCCCCCCGATCCGAATGCGAATCCCACAGATTTGCCGAGTGAACGATTAACTATAGTATTATTTTTGACCAGGCAGTTATTGGATGTATGTGGAACAGATTTATATGTATATCCGGCAATATTGATGCCACACTTACAATCAATCAACGTGTTATTTGTAAATGTGGTAGTACTGCTGGGTTCACATTGAAGACCCATCCAGCGTGGAATATTGACAATAGTATTGTTAGCAGCGCTATTGCCATATGGGTCGGTATCCGAACCGGCAAATACAATACCGTAGGAGCCTCCGCCTGCCCCTATGTTATCTCCTGGCAGGATATTCTCGACTCTATTCGAAGATACATCGGTCGTATTTACATTATATGCGACAAAGCCGCCGCGTACTGAATCGTGAAGATAATTATTGATGACTGAAGATTTCTCGACATACCTGAATTCAATATTGTGTCTTCCAAAGCGGGATATATCACACTCTTCTATGGATATTCCCCTGATATATTGATTTGCGTTTATTCCTTCCGCGTAGATACCTATCTCGTCTCTGTCGTAGATCGAATTCTGAGCGCCTTCAAGCTTGATGGATCTGAAAGACACGTTATTGGCCCGGACATGGAAAGCCGGTTTTTGTCTCGAAACCTGCTTTATGAAAGCCATATGCGTGCGCGGGCCGACAATGCCCTGGTTGTCCGTGGATACGGTAAGGGGTTCCGTAATTTTGTAATACCTGTCAGGACTGCCGGTAACGATCAACACTTTTCCGGTTGACAGGGCCTTTGAGAAGGCGCCCGTGGAATCCGTGTTCCCATTATCGGCAAGGGCTCCCCACCATTCGGGATAAACCTGTTGGGTTGAATTTGCACCCAATGTAATCGTGCCCTCCCCGCCGAATATCTGATGAGGGCCCGCTTCCAGTTTACCATTGATTGTCAAGTTAACGTTTGCAGACGGCGCAAGCAAAACGCCGTCGCTCACGCGCAGCACTGCCGTCTCGGGCACGGTGCAGTCCTGTGAAATGGCATACACACCGGCAGGAGGGGTTATGGCGCCGGTCTGATCGGATGAAGCCATCAGGGCTGGGCACCGGTTTTGGCGGACAGTCCCTTTAGTTTGGCTGTAGGCAGAATCCGGCTTGCAGAACGCCAATACCGAAATAAAGCATATTGCTGCGGCAGTTTTCAGATTTATAGTGAGCATTATCTCGATCCCATTGGCGCCCAAAGTTGCCGAGCTAAGAAATTCCGTGCTTCTCGGGCCTGCCTGAGCCCCATTTGTCGAGGGGCTTTTGACACGTTCCCGTGAAAATTTATCACCTTGGACGTGCTCAATGAGCTACCGTCGGTGACAGGATGGAGAACGAGCATAACAAGCTTGCAAGGAGAGCCTGGAGTTGCGGGTAAGGTCCAGGAGATTGCCCGATTTCATGGTCCACGTTTCCGCCAATGAGGTTGACATGAATTCTCTTGCCTAAGGAATAAGTCACCCCCCCTCAGAGGTAGAAATGTTAGGCAGTACTTGCTTGCATAAATTAGCGCAACGTATTAGAGGTACTCGAACCTCGTCATTCCGGCATGCTTTAAGCCGGAATCCGTGCGCCTGGGAGCAGGCGCGATCTGAGAGGTGCAAGTCCTCTCTCGGGAGATGTCCGCTCCCGATAGTCAAAGGTAACTGCGTCGCCGTGAGG
>DASPQK010000226.1:0-9058 GCA_035624985.1 Syntrophobacteraceae bacterium
CTGCTCCCCGGCGCCGCGTTCAACGATGCGCCCCGCGTCCATAAAGATTATCTCATCGGCGACTTCCCTGGCGAACCCCATCTCGTGGGTCACCACCAGCATCGTCATGCCTTCCTTCGCCAGATCGATCATGACCGAAAGAACTTCCTGGATCATTTCCGGGTCCAGCGCTGAAGTCGGTTCGTCAAACATCATGTACTCAGGCTCCATCGCCAGCGCCCTGGCGATAGCCACTCGCTGCTGTTGGCCACCGGAAAGATTTGCCGCGTAGGCGTTGGCTTTATCCGGAATACCCACTCGAGCGAGCAGCTCCATCGCCAGGCTTCTCGCTTCCGTCTTCGATTTCTTTTTCACCTTCATCGGAGCAAGTGTGATCATGTCCATGACGGTCATGTGCGGATAGAGTTCGAAGCGCTGGAAGACCATCCCAATTTTGCGGCGCAGTTTATGGAGGTTGGTTGCAGGGTCCCCAACCGAGACGCCGTCCACAAGGATTTCGCCTTCCTCAAAAGGCTCCAGGCCGTTTATGCACCGAAGAAGCGTGCTCTTTCCCGAACCGCTTGGTCCGCAAATGACCACTGTTTGCCCGCGGCCGATTGTCTCGCTGATTTCGATCAGGACTTGTAAGCCACCATACCATTTGCTTACGTTTCTGATCTCGATCATAAGAAGAACCCCATGATTAGTGAGTTGTGAAAAGCGAGCAGGAAAAGACACAAAGAAACCCAGCCGGGTCGTATCACTCACGCTCAAACGGATATACGTTTTCTCACAAAGTCAGGCAATTTTTGAGACTTTGCTCTAAGACCATGTAGGATGAAATCCCTCGAGATCTCGTCAATGCCAAAGGAAACAAACCCGATCAGGCTCAAATAATCGCTAAGGAAAGGGTGATCGAGAACGTCGCCGGGCTTGTTGTCCAGGTGGTCTTGGACTGCATGGGCAATATAGAGAAGGGCGATATTGTCATTGTGATCCGACGGGATCTCAGCGGGAGGGCAAAAGGCCGGCCAGGCCTGATAGTCTACCGTCTGGCAGACGGGCTCCGGGATGTTCCAGTGCTTGAGAAGCATGGCCCCCAGCCTAGAAGGATCCAGCATACCGATGAAAAGAGACCATTTCGGATTTTGCTTTACAAGAAGAAGAAGCACCGTTTTTCCGATGTCGTGCAGGATGCCGATAGTGCCAAGAAGCGCCGCTCCGTTTCTGTCGAATGACTGGCATAACTCGAATGCGATGTGGGAGATGAAAACGGAGTGGCGGTAAATGTCCCTGAAGTCGTCGGAACCGGGTATCGACTTCATGAGGCCGCGTGACAGCGCAATCTGATATACCTCGTTTAATCCCATGTGCGTAATTGCGTCGGAGACGTCGGTGATCTCGTGCCGGAGGGCGTATCGGGGGGAGTTTATGGCCTTCAGGATCTCGGCCGCGAGCGAGGGGTCCTGTTTTGCGAGGGCAGCCACCTCTTTTGCCGAAGCCCTTTGACCGGCCAGCAGTTCGACCAGTTGCGCAATATGCGGGGGCAGCCTTGGAATGCTTTTCAGGATAGTCGCTATTATCTCCGAGTTCTCATACTCCTCCAGATGTTTGCGGGACTCTCTGATGTACCTAGTCAAAGCGGCCACCCGAAGCTGCGTGGACTCATTTTGTTCGTCAAGGGTCTCCATCCTTGAGAGCATGGCGTCGTGGAGCGTTTTGAGAATAGCTGTGCGCGTTTCGACCGCCAGCGTATCGACCGCTGCGGTGTCCAAAGCGAATACTGTGGAGGCCTCTTCCGCCACAACGGACGGTATTCTACCCTTCCCCTCCGAAAGGGCCGTCTCTGCGATGAGGTCTCCCGCTTTGAACCTGAAGGCCGAGGCGTCCAAATAACCGGATGCAGCTTTAAGTGTGCCGCTCAGCACGCAGAATATGGTCTTACCCGTTGTTCCCTTTTTGAACAGAAGCTCATTTTCGGCCAGAGTGCGAATCGCTCCGGCATTGAAAAGGGTGATTCGTTCTTTGTCGCCAAGGTTTGAGAAAAAACCCGGCGGAGTTCTGTCCGGCGTTTGGCCTTTTTGCAACATGGCCCTATTCCTTTTCTCGGGTAGTGACCATTTTAGTCGGCATTCCGCACGAATCACTTGAATACGGCATCCGGATCGGAAGACCTCTCCGCGTTCGAAAAGCGCCGCCGAAAGGCCAGGACGACGCTAAGCAAAAGAACGAATCCCAGCGTCTTCACACGGTAGGCATTTGCGAGCTTTATAAAATCCCGTCCGAAAAAAAACCTGTTCATTATCAGGCAGAAAATGCTGAAAGCACCCATTGCGGCTGTCTGCCAGCGCGAGAGACTGAAGCCGGCGAAAGCGGCGCGGCAGACCAGGTAAAGGGCGGGCAGCACCCCCACGGCATGCTGGACCCAAGTAATCGGAGAAAAGAGCAATATCAGGATCGATACTGCGGCGCATTCCCAGACGATTTCAATGGAGGTGCGGCTCGCCGGTCTATGCCGCATCAGGTAGACCATCCACAAGAAAAGTGCCGCCATAAGAATGCGGGCGACCATTCCCGCTTGTGGAAAAGGCAAGTCCAGGAACTGACAGTAGTAGGGATTGGGAGGACTGCTGGAACGCTGCGGGTTGTCCGATGTTTCCGGCCGGCCCATGTGTCCGTAAGGAAGATGCATTAGGTAGCGCGCCAGAGCAGGCCTAAGCGCGAGGTTTTCAACCTTCTCCTGTCCGAGGGGACCGCGGGATGGGTCGGGGTCGCTCAGTCCCCGCACTACTCCGGAAATCCAGGTCTCCATCATGTGAACGTATTGACCGGGACCGCTCACCAGGACGGGACTCAGTGTAAACAACGCAAAGGCGCCGCACGCTGCGGCCGCTATTTTCCATTGCCGTTTAATTATGAACCATGCGGCAAACAGAAGAGGAGTACACTTCATGGCAGCCGCCAGGCCAAGGATAAACCCGCCTGCAATATCGTGCTGCTTTGACCAGAGATAAACCGACAGCCAGGACATCGCCACCAGGGCGGTATTGACTCCCACCTCCGGAAGGTCTCGCCCAAGAAAAAGGCTTCCAAGCAGGATGGCCAGTGTTGTGGACCAGAAACAGGCGTCGGGTGAAAGGGGAATGCTTTTTTCGCAGAGGCGCTTAAGCGTCAGGACCAGAGTCGCTACGGCAAGAACGGCCAGGGGGTAGACTATGATCTGGGCGGCATGCAGGCCGAGAGGATGGAGTGGTGCGTGGACCAACGCCCAAAAGGGCGGATAGACGAAATCAAGGCCGTTTTCATAGATAAAGAGGCCCCTGGCAAGCCGTCCACCGAGCTCGAAGTGAATGTGAAAATCACCCTGGGGCTTGAGGATTATCTGAACCCAGACCACCATGACCCAAACGGCCGCCGAAGCGATCGGGACCCACCGGAAGCGGCGCAATTTCGCCCAATCGAAAGAACTCAAAATCATTCCCTGTCTGTTTCCGCTTTGAGTAGTCCTGTTGCCTTATATTCCAGATTTTCCAAATTGGACAGCGAATTCCGCCTTTTCTCTTTTTGCCTCCCGCAGCGTCTTCGCGTACAAGTCTGTATTCCACTCCCGCATTTCCACTCCCTCATTTCTTGACACAGGGAAAGACTCGCGTATACTGGGACGACGCCGGATTATGCCCAACATCCATTCCGGTTTTGCTTTTTTGACTCTTAGCTTGGGGCCGACGAGCACCTCAATTTTTCATTCGACAAGGCAGCCCTGCCAATGGCCCTCAGGATGCTGCCCCCGAGTTCTTCAGGCGCGGACTGGCAGGCCCGATCTGCTGCGAGACTGTCACTCCAGGATACGAAATTACAACAAAAAAGGGGACTCTCATGAGCGAAAAAGTCAGGGTTGTTCAGAGTGGCGCAGGCCTTAAGGGATCACATGTCAAGGTTGCATTTGCAAGCCTGATAGGCACTGCGATCGAATGGTATGACTTTTTTCTCTATGGCACCGCGGCTGCATTCGTATTCAACAAGCTGTTTTTCCCTCAGTTCGACCCGATGGTGGGCACGATTGTCGCCTTTGCTACCTTTGGAATCGGCTTTGTCGCCCGCCCGGTCGGCGGGATGGTCTTCGGCCATTTCGGCGACCGGATCGGCCGCAAGACGATGCTCTATTTGACACTGCTGATTATGGGAATTGGCACAACACTGGTTGGCGCGCTCCCATCCTACCAATCCATCGGAATCTGGGCGCCCATACTGCTCGTAGCATGCCGGCTGACTCAAGGGTTCGCCCTGGGCGGCGAGTGGGGCGGCGCAGTACTGATGGCGGTGGAGCACGCCCCGGAAAACAGGCGTGGTTTCTACGGGAGCTGGCCGCAGTTGGGCGCCCCTCTGGGCCTTGTTCTGGGGACCCTTGTGTTCGGTTACTTTTCCCGGTATCCGGAGGAGCAGTTCCTTAGCTGGGCCTGGCGAATCCCATTTTTGCTGAGCGTGGTTCTTGTCGCGGTCGGTTTGTTCATCCGGATGAGAATCGCTGAATCTCCCGCGTTTGAAAGAATAAAGCAGGCCAAAATAGAGGCGAGAATGCCGATTATCGAGGCGATCGCCAAGCATCCAAAGAACATGCTGCTCGCAATGGGTGTGCGCTTTGCAGAAAACGGGCTTTTCTATGTTTACGCGACCTTTGTTTTTGCTTACGCTACCAACGTTTTGAAGGTCCCCCGGCCGATGATTCTGACTGCGGTGACTATCGCCGCCGCTATCGAGGTATTTACCATCCCGCTTTACGGCTTCATCTCGGACAAAGTTGGCAGGCGCCCGGTTTATATGTTTGGCGCGGTATTTTCAGGGGTATGGGCTTTTCCATTCTTCTGGGTAATGGGATTCAAGAACCCTTGGCTCACAGCGCTGGGGGTAACCATCGGCCTGGCGGTGGGACACGCGGCCATGTACGGGCCTCAGGCCAGTTTCCTCTCGGAGATGTTCAGCGCGCGAGTCAGGTACAGCGGAGCGTCACTGGGCTACCAATTGGCTTCCATATTCGCCGGGGCGCTTACGCCGATGGTCTCAGCATCTCTGCTTGCCTGGTACGGCGGTGTATTCTGGCCTGTAGCAATCTACATGATGATTCTGGCGCTTATTACCGTTGTATCACTCTACCTTGCCAGCGAAACATACAGGGAATCGATCGAAGAGACTTATGCTGCACCAACAGTGAAAGGGATATGAGGAACTATGAAATGAGCGAAAAACTTAAGAATGTTGCGATTATAGGATCGGGCTGGCTGGGCGCCCAAATTGCGCTGATAGCGGCCTATGGCGGCTTCAGGGTCAAAATCTTCGATCAGCTGGAAAACGCTTTTTCCACAACCTTCGACAAATTGAAGAAGGATTTGATCTCCAAAAACATCAGTCCATTCATCCCGTGGGACCGGTGGGAAGGATGCAGAGCGGCAGTCCAACAGGCCGGGAGCCTGGATGAAGCCGTAGCGGATGCGCAGTTCGTGATCGAGGCCGCACCGGAAAATGTCGAACTAAAAAATAAGATATTCGCTGAACTTGGCGGGAAAGCCCCACCCGAGGCCATATTTGCCACAAACAGCTCTTCCATCCCTGTATCGAAATTGGAGGCAAGCAGCGGACGGCCCGAACGATGTCTGAATATACACTTTTATTTCCCACTTCAGGGCGTCAACATGGTGGACATCATGGGTGGGACCAAAACACTCCCCGAAGTCTTTCAAGCCGGCGTTAACTGGATCAAGTCGGTGGGCTTCATTCCTCTCAAGGTCAACAAGGAAATCCTTGGGTTTTGCTTTAACCGCATCTGGAGGGCCATCAAGAGAGAAACCCTTTACATGTGGGGAAACGGTTTCGTCGATTACCGGGATTCCGACCGCGGGTGGATGGTTTTCACCGGGATGAACGAGGGGCCTTTCGCCATCATGGACAAGGTCGGGCTCGACGTGGTGTATGACATAGAGATGGTGTACTATAATGAATCGGGAGACCCCAAAGATAAGCCGCCAGACGCTCTTTTCGAGAAAGTCAAGCGGGGTGAACTGGGCGTGAAGAGCGGCAGGGGATTTTACTCTTACCCCAATCCGGAGTACCTGGAGCCGGATTTCTTAAAAGGTTGACAAGGCGATGTCATTTTTTTAATTCGACCTCGAGTTGAATGGGCTTATAGAGGTAGACCAGGCGCGCTTGGTCTGAATGCTCTCCCAGGGTTAGCAGCACCGAGACATTGTCGCCGTCCCATATAAGTTTCGAAGAAGTATTGTCCGGTTTTACCGGTTGGCCGAGCTGGGCGGTCAACATCTCCTCCATTTTTTGGAAACCGGCTGCCGGGAAGTAGGCCATGCCCATGTAGAAACGGTCCTTGTAGAAGCCGTAGATAATCTGATCGAGCCTTATTTCCCCCATTTGAAGCTGATCGTCGTTCTTTTCGTAGAAAGCAAGGCCGCCCTCGCCGGCAATTTTGTCAATCATGGAAACCGAAGCGGCTCCTGCCGCCCATTTGATGCCGCGAAAACCGTCCGGCTCGCCTGCGGCCGGCGAGCCGCAGCCAAAAACAGCGCACGTTAAGAGTGCGGCCAGCCAGAGGATGAAAACCCAAAGTCGTCGTTTATGAGTTGGTTTCATATGGTCTTTATCTCTTTCAAACTTAATTGCACCCCCGTTCACCTGCTATCACCCTTCAGCGCCTCAATGCCCCCGGTTTCCATTTCCACCAGCTTCGCTTTTGCCGGCGACGATCCGGCGTCGGCGTCGAGCAGTATTTTAAGACCCTTCCTATACCATTTTATTCCCGATTTGGTAACCGCCGTCCGCTCCTCCACGTCCCTTGGAAGACGGTCCTCCGAGCACCTTGTCAGTATATGCAGCTTGCTGTCGGAATCCAGGGCGGAATGGCCTGCCACAAAGCGTACAAATGCAGCCCACTCAGCCGGGGTCGGTCCGGCCCATTTTCGCATCGTGTGAAACAGGCGATAACAGATAAGCGCGGCGTCGCTGTCCTCCTCATGATGGAAACGTTTTCCACTATAGAGTCTTATGGCTTCTTTGCCGATCTCACTGGTAAAGGTGAGGTAAAACCATCTCAGGATGAGGAAATAACTTTCGCGAGTAAGCTCGCGTCCGGCCCAGTAAAGCGGATTGGCGACATTTTTCATATTAAGGGCAAACCTGGCGGCCTTATAAATATGCGGCTTGCTCCTGAGAAGCTTCAGGACCGGGTTTTCGTTGATTTTGAGATAAACCTGGTAATAACGCTGAAAATCGCTAAGTTTGCGGCCGCCTATAAACTTCACCGGGACAGTGGAGGCGAGCCTTGCGAGCCGGCTGCTCACCCGCCTGATCAGCTCCAGGGTATCCGAGAGCGAGGCTTCGAACTCAGGACGGCCGGCTTGCGGATGATAGATAGCGCCAATCGTGCGCACTATATCAAGAGCGCGCTGGTTGAAAACATCAAATCCAAGCTGAAGCTCACTTTCAGGCAGTTGCCAAACTTGCTTCCTCATCCCGGCGATAGCTTCCAGCGCCTTCCGTTCCAATGCTCCAGGCGGGGGCAAAACATCCAGTTCATGATCTTCGCTGAACTCTTTTTCCAGCATCTCACGCATGCGCATCCTCACGTACCGCCGCAGCACTAAAACGACGCAGACGGTCGCAAGCGACACAAGCACGAGAAAAGCGCTCAACCAGTGGTCATGGATGAGGTCAGCGAAGGTGTTTAAGCCTATCTGGTTCATGAGTCGCCCGGGCTGCGGGTTGCTGGTTGCGGCTGCTACAGGCCTGGCGGGACTTATAAGACGCACGGGACTTAGAGGGCATGACCGCTAAGCCGCAACTTCTTTTCAAACCTCGTCGATCCACTTCCGAAGTTGCACAAGCGTGTCCGTTTCCCACCCCGGCGTCAGCCTTTCGGCCAGAAAGCGCATGTAGAGAGCGCCCAGAACCGAGAATACTTCCTCGATAAAGTACATCTTTTCAAGTAATCTACCATCGGGATCTTCCCGGCCGTAATCAGGAAGCTGCTTGGGGGTCTTCAGCCCTTTTAGGGCCCACAGTGAGGCGTCCAGGGTCAAAAGGTATTCATTTTCGCCCACTATAAGGAACAGTTGGGCCTCATCGACCACCTTGCCCTGTCGCAGGCCGGTCCGGGCTTCGTGGAGAAAATTTGTCTGCGTGGTGCAGACCACACGCTCTTTCCTGTCCCCGGGCAGCACCAGGACCATGCGCTCCCCGAGGTGCACATCGGCCACCTTATCCCCGGCCTGAATCGAGCCGCCCAACCTCTCGATATAGAACCATACCCAGGTCAGAAACTCTGAGCCCAGGAACCTTCCGTCATTAAGAGCGGACGGCGATTTGAGCGAAACCAGAGACCCAAGCACCTCCTTTTGGCCCGGTGTGAGTGGAAGCACGTTAAACGCCCATGTAGCGTGATAGAGTGGAACGGGATAGAGCTTGAATTGCTTTTCGAAATACGCCAGGAACGCCTCCATCATCTTGCCACCCACGGCGCCCAGGATCATCCAGTGGTGTAGCGGGTTCCAAACAACCTCGCAGGCACACGGCTGAGGGAAGGCGCGGTTTAAAAGGTAGTGCTGAGTGCTTTCCTGGATTTGCTGCTTCTCCGTCCGGTTGGGCCATCTGCCGTCGTGCTCGTCGCGGTATTGCTGCACAGATTGTCTCACGAACTGTTTAAGCACCATTGCGGGGACCTTTTTCTGGTCCAGCCGGAAATTGAACGCCACGTATTCGCCTTTGCGGTAAGAGCCGTAGGAGAAATTGGGATCGAAAAAATCCTCCCAGGATGCAAAACCGGCAGTCTCGACTTCAGAGTCGCCCGGTTCGGCAAAAGCGCCTCCGCGCAGCTTCTCATCAACGAGGCTCCAGAAATCCTCAACTTCGCTCTCCGGAACCAGGAATCGGGTAAATGCAGCTGACGAAGAAGAAATAGCCATACGATCTCCCATGGAATTTCAGGAATTGAGAAATTTAGCGCGAGGAACAAAATTGAATTTGGAAATTACAGAAAATCAAAACTTCACGGTCTTCACGATCATCTCGAATTCCTGAA
>DASPQK010000227.1:0-5897 GCA_035624985.1 Syntrophobacteraceae bacterium
GGGATCCAAAGTGACCTGCGCCCGCTCACGATACCACTCTGAAATGAGGTTTTCAACCCATGGCGCCTCCGGCGCCGACGGCCGATAGCCTTGGGATTATTTGGTACTTATTGGTTTCCTCACCTACCAGCCTCGACGCACGATTTTCGATCCGTCGCAAAACTCCTGCAGCTCTTTTTCCGCCTCTTTCAAGTCCTCTGCTTTTTGCCATTGTCTGAACAGCGTATAAGGCATGGGATTGCGAGAAGTGATTGGAAGGTGAGCACGTTGCTCGGCCTCAGTCCAGGGCCGTGCCGATAGGAATTCTTTAGCCTCTAAGCGCCGAAGAATAAGCAGAACCCTAGCTGGGCAACTAACGGCTAGGCTCCATGCTAATTTCCGCCAAAATCCCGCCTCTCCTTGCCTTTCCGCTCGAACGTATGTCGCCCCGTAATAAAGCTGAATCCCCAAGAACAAATCTGGAAACAGGCTCGGTACGAAATGACGACGAATCGCTGGTTTGAAAACCCGGAATTAATGCGCTTGGCCATATTTAAGGATACCCGCTCCTGGTCCGCTAAGAAAATCAGATGGTTGTGTAACATATTTTAATGCGTTGACATCAGATAGACGCACAAAAAATAACAAAATTCCAAGTGTGCCTATCCAGCCTCAATTAAACAGGATCCGCCCACGAGCAAGCGAATATCCCCTCCGCATTTTATATAGAGACGCATCTCTATTTGTAATGTATCGCCTTTTCCGGATATGCCGGTGGTGGAGGGATTTGAACAGGGTGATCCTTGATTTCCTGTTTCAGATAATTGATCGCGGCTTGCAGCTGTGCGTCCTGACCGTCAAAAGTCTCGTGCGGCGGGTCGTCCACCACTATGTCAGGGTCAACACCATGGCCCTCAATCAGCCATTTCCCTTCAGGGCCGTACACTCCAACCTCAGCTGCAGATGCAATTCCATTATCGAGCAGGAAATTGTCGAAAGACAACCAAATCTCGCCGCCCCATGTTCTCATCCCGATCACCTTTCCGAGTCCGAGGCGCCGGAATCCTTCGGTAAATGCTTCACCGTCTGAGGCAGTGTTCTGGTCACACAGGACGACAATATGTCCTCGGAACGCGTACTGCATGTTCCACGTGGGCGCGCCCGCACGCTCTTTCCAGTACATCCAGGCTTTGCGCATCAGCTTCTCGAGTATCCAGCTGTCAATGTTCCCGCCGTTGTTATGCCGAACATCTACGATCAGACCTTCTCTAGCGAAGACGGGATAAAATTCTTTCGCCCATTGAGCAATGTCTCCTCCACCCATTGCCCGGAGATGGACATAGCCGATACTGTTGTTGCTTTCCTTGTCAACGATCAGCCGTCTCGCGTTTTCCCATTCCAAGTACCTTAGGTTTGACCCTGCACGCTGTGAAATCGGGACGACAATGGCGTCGTATTCCTTCCCCGTCGTGCCCGATTTGAGATGCAGAAGAACTTGCCGGTCCGCCTGGTTCTCGAGCAGCTCATCCGGCGACGCGGCGGAGTCGACAGAGACGCCGTTGATCGACATGATTATGTCCCCTTCGCTAATCTCCGATCCGGGCTTAGCCAAGGGCGAAGATACATCGAGATAATCAGGCTCCGCTTTGTAAATGTGAACGACTCTATATCCGCCCTGTTGCGAGTCCCGGACAAGCTCCGCCCCGAGTGAAGCCACCGCCACTTCCTGAGATTCCTTTCTAACATCTCCACCGACAACAAACGTATGCAAGGCCGAGAGCTCCCCGACTATCTGACTGATCAGGTCATTGAGCTCGTCCCTGTCTCTCACCCTCGACACAAGCGGCAGATACCTATCAAGCGTTTTCTCATAATCGACTCCTTGCATCCCAGGGTCGTAGAAGAAGTCCCTCTCTAGCCGCCAGGCTTCGATGAACATCTGGCGCCACTCTTCGCGCGGGTCGAAGGAGAACATCCACTTGCTGAGGTTGATCGCATTTTTCGAAAGCTCCGTTATCGGAGTCGTGGATGCATCGACGACATAAATCCCTTCACCCTTGCGCAACACAATTTTCTTGCCGTCTGCCGACAGATCGTAGCCTCTGATGTCCTCCACAATCGACTTTACTGGCACATCTTTGTTCGTAATCTCGATGGCATCAAGTTTTGTCTTGCGCTCGGCCGCAACTGGCGTTTCCGTTAGAAATAGCGCCTTGTCATTCATCGCAAGATTCGAGTATTCGCCCGCGGCAATGGGGACCTCATAGACTCTGCCCTGAATCCCGGATGTATCTATTTTCACCTCGACAGCTTTTGTCTCAGGTGTCCTTTCCTTCTTGTCCTTGGAGATATCCTTCTTTTCATCACCCGGTTTTTGTGCAGCATGCAGTTCGTCGGGCGGAGCGAAAGGGAATCTCAAATCCTTGACGAGTGCAATCGCATAAATCTTCGTCCGGTTCGCGAAGTAGGGTTCTGGTTGCAGAGTCCCCCACGGGCTTTCGACCAGCGATTGAAAATTTCTATCGGAAAGGAAATAGAGCCATTTACCGTCTGGACTCCAGGTTGGATCATCGCTGTCCGTCCGATCATCGGTGAGCGTTATGAAATTCTTGCCGGTAACGTTGTAAACAACAATTTGGCCGTATGTATTTGCTGCCGCCGGAGATACGTACGCCAGCCACTTGCTGTCCGGCGACCACCTCAGACTGTAATATCCGCCAATCTGTGAAGTCGCAATTACGGTTGCCTCCTTCGTATCCGTATTGAATAGAAGAAGCCTGTCCTTTTTGTCGGTGTATGCAATCAATTTCCCGTCAGGAGAGGGAGTGCCGTCCATCCTAAATCCTTTTCCATCGCGGGTAAGTTGAACGCCCGGCCCGACGCCGTTCGCGGCGTATTTCCAAAATTCAGCTTCTCCCGTCTGGTCCGATTGCAGTATCAGCGACTTCCCATCGAGTGAGAACTTCGCATTCCTGTATCTTACTCCCGATTTACGCGTCACTTCGACAAATCTTCCTTCGCCAACAGGCGCTACGAACACCTGTCCCCGCGCGGTCAGGACGACACGGTCACCGTCAGGAGAGATGTTGACCGTCGTCAGGTAATCCATCGGCTTCTTCACCCAGGTCGTCATCTCCTGATCAAAATCCGATGTGAGTTGTATTGGAACGATATTGTCCGATCTGGAAGCTATGTCGTACAGGTAAATATCCGCACCACTTTGATAAACAATCTTGCCGTCGCTCAGGGTTGCTGAAGCATCGTCGAAACCCTTTTGGAAAGTCTCCTGCTTTTGGTCCTTTCCATCTTCATTCATCGACCATATGTTCATCGTGCCGTCACGGTCGCTCAGGAAATATACCCTCCCGTTCCACAACATCGGGTCTTTACTCGTACCGGCATAGTCGCCCGTCAGCGGAACAGCTTCCTGAGTTCCTTTGACATATCGCCAGATGTTTTGTGCAGTTCCACCTTTGTATCTCTTTGTGTGGCTTCCTTGAAACGGCAGCCTGGTGAAGAATAAAGTGTCGCTACTCTTATTGAATGTTCCGTCACTCGCCTGCTCAAGTGGGACTATTGTCTTGACACCGCTAGCCGGATCAATCAGCACCATCTGAACGTTCGGCAGCGTTGAATAGTGCGTGGTTGTGTACAATATCTTTCCGTCAGCGGTCCATCCGACAACGGTTGCATTCTGCCCTTCGTAAGTTATACGTTTAGGTACGCCGCCGTCAAAAGGCATCGTGTACACTTCCGTCGGGCCTTCATACTGGCCCGAAAAAGCTATAGTCGAGCCATCAGGAGAAACCATCGCATGCGATTCGGTACCCTCGCTAGTAGTTAGCCTCGCTGCAGTTCCACCGCTTATACCGACGACCCAGAGATCGCCTTCAGATGTAAAGACGATTTTATCTCCGTGGATAGCAGGGAATCTGTAATAGCCCTGTCTCATTCCTGCAAATGATGACGCCGAGAGGAACATTAAAGAAACTGTAAACACGAATTGCTTCATTGTTACCTCCTTGAGTTTATTGGAAAGACTTTACGGGATTAGTAGAGCCACGTTTGGACACGACTTAAAAGAAAATTCCTTCTTGCGCTCGGCCCGAAATCGCCGATCCCACACCCGTAAACCCTCCCCCTCACGAAAAGGAGGATAGCGCGGCCTTAGGCAAGAGTCAAGAACTAGAGTTCCGGCGGCCCGCAGCCGCGGCGGGCAGATGGTCGGAGGCATCAGCCCGGAATTCCGGCCTGTTCCTACTCACGATACCACCTATCGGCTTCTCCACCTACCAGCCTCGCCGCACGATCTTCGACCCTTCGCAAAACTCCTGCACCTCCTTTTCGGCCTCTTTCAGGTCCTCTGCTTTTTGTCATTGTCTAAACACCGTATAAGGCATGGCATTGTGAGAAGCGATCGGAAGGTGAGCATTTTGCTCGTCCTCGCTCCAGGGCCGTGCCGATAGGAATTCTTTAGCCTCTTAAGCGCCAGAGAATAAGCAGAACCCTAGCTGGGCAAATAACGGCTAGGCCCCACGCTAATTTCCGCCAAAATCCCGCCTCTGCTTGCCTCTGCGCGTTGAACAGCCATCGGTCCGTATAAAATGAGTGGGCTTGCGGGATTTTTCGTTTGCAGGCAGGGAAACGGCGGTCGGCGAGTACATAATTGGCCTCGTTGCGCAGAACTGGCTGATCTGGATCAGATACGCTTCAGCCCGGCAATCCACTTCTTGACCAGATTTAAGCAGCGGCGGGTCCTCGGCAATTAGGTTGAGTGTAAACCTCTGTTAGTGATTAAAGAGGCCCGCGAGCAGTTCCATATGGTTGCTCAGCGAACGTCGTAGCGCACGAAAAGGACGTATGTCAAGAGGAAAACTGCACACGCATAGAAAACCCCAATGATCAGATATCTAAGAACCGAGGCCACTCTTTCAACGAAGGACATCGGCTTTTCCATGAACTGCGGCATCTTTTCAAATGCCACCGGTTTCCGCGTTGTCGAAACGTCTTCATTGGGGTTATACCAATGTGGGCTGTCTTTGTCGGCGGCATCGAACGCCAGGAAGAAATTCAGAAATTGACCTTGGTAGACGTGCATATCGTCCCAGGCCTTGCGGAAGCGTAGGTACCCGCCTCCGACTACGGCTTCCGAAAGGTATTCGAAAAGTGATACCGGGGAAATTATCGTCACCAATCGAGTTCGATCGAACTGACGGAACATGGCGGAGTAATACGCGTCCCTTATCTGTTTCTCGACAGTTGACCTCTTCGTCTGGAGGTCTGCCCGAAGTCTATGCTGCGGTTGGAAGGGATTCGACCCGTTCATCATCCAGCTGCCTTTGGGTGCATTCTTGTCGAGGTCCTCAAATGCCCGATCGACTTTGTTCTGCACTGCCTCGGCGTGCTCGATAGGGGAAATGCTTTTGGCGATAAATAGACTGGAGTTGGGGATGGCTACAACGAATACAAGCCAGAACGACAGGGCGATGAGCAAGCTGACGTTTGAGTTCCGCGTCAGGACGGAAGAGAGAAGTCCGAAGGCAGCCATGATTCCGACCATGAGGATTGTGACGACCACAAACCCGGCCACCTCGAGGGCGAACGTTGCCGTTAGGATCACGCGACCTGAAAGCAAGATGATCAGCGTACTGAGGATCATGCCGGGAACGATAAGGGACAGAACCGTAATGACTGCGCTTGCGAACTTTCCCGCAAGGAGCGTTCCCCGGGAGAAGGGACTGGAGAGCGTCAGAGCCAGGGTCTTCGTCTCTTTCTCCCCCGAGACGGCGTCGAATGTGAAAATCAGAGCGATGAAGCTCGCGATAAGCGCTACGATGAACGCCCAATTCAGTTCATCAAACATTACAAGAAAAGGATTGGTGCTGCCCCCCTTGTTCTCGAAGCCAAAAACGTTCCAG
>DASPQK010000228.1:0-4760 GCA_035624985.1 Syntrophobacteraceae bacterium
TGATGCCTCGGTCAGCGGGACTAAGCTGATCAACGCCATTATCCATGAGCAGGTGAGGGCCGGGGATATGATGATCCCGCTGCTCACGTTGAAGGCCGGAGACATAGAGATCGTGGAAGTTCAGCTAACCCGATCTTCGCATATCGTGAAGAAGAAGATCAAAGATCTCACCCTGCCGGCAGGCTCCATCTTTATCGCCGTGATTCGTGGAGAGGAGGTTATCATCCCCTACGGAGAAACAGAATTTCAGCCGGAAGATAAGGTTCTCGCCCTTGTCAAGCGGGAAAGCGAACAAGCTCTCCGGCAAATGCTGTGAGAAGAACGTTATAAAATTACTTAATACTGTTTATTTTTTATCAGAGTGTCTAAACTCAAACGAAACATTTCCTTCAAATGATCATTCAGGAAACATTCTTCCCAATAGAAATCTCCTCTAACTATCTAATTACCCTGAGAAAACAAAATAACGTCTCTCGGTTTTTCAACTGGCATAAAGATTGCTCTATCAATAAATGAAGATAGGGAATTCTGTTGACAATAGGGAGGAATTATCGTCTAATAAAAAATAAGAGGGCCGAATTGAAATAAGCGGGGGAACCAGTTTTTAGGGGTGAATTCTAGGTATCTAGAAGGGATATCCCTTAATCCAAACCCGTCAGCTAACTCCGCAGGCGACTAAGGGAGAGAATCAAAAGTAGGGGATCCTCCTCTACTTTTTTTTTGGGATAAAATATGATGATATGCCGAATGAGGTTTGCGGTGTATGGAGTGGAAAGGGGATGGGAATAGAATATTGGACGTCGCAATTTTGAATAAATTGCCACGTTAGGAGGGATGCGAAATGACCCCTGGATTCTGGCTGATAGCGACGTTTCTATTGGGCCTTGTAACAATGGGAATCGTATACCTGTTCTTTATCGCTTGCGAGAAAATATGAAAAGATGAGGTGATACCAATGATGATCTATGTGACAGCGGCGGTAGCGGTATTTTTGTTCGTCTACCTGGTTGTAGCCCTTGTACGACCCGAATGGTTCTGAGGGCCGGCAGCGAATCCTGAAATAGAGAAAGGAGTTAAACAATGTTTATTCAAACCTGGCTTCTACCCTTTTGTCTACTCGCAGCAGCCACCCTTATTGCATTCCCTTTGAGTCGCTACATGGCGTGGATTATGGATGGGAAATACAGGGCTTTGTCGATCCTGGGGGGGTTCGAAAAACGGTTGGACAGTGGCTCCCAGAACTGGAAGCAGTATACTATCTCCTTGCTCCTTTTCAACGCGCTACTGTTCATTTACGGCTATGTGGTTCTGGTACTTCAGCCGTGGATGCCACTCAATCCGGACGGCAAGGGGATGATTTTCTCGACTACCATCTTTCAAGCCGTGACCTCCTTCATGACGAATACAGACCTCCAGCACTATTCCGGCGAACAGGTTTTGTCGAACTTCAGCCAGATTTTCTTTGCCATCTTTATGCTGTTTCTGTCCGCGGCGGTCGGCTTATGTGCACTGACCGCAATCATTCGACTGCTCCGAGGCGAGCCCAAAATTGGCAACTTCTTCGTGGACATGTGGCGGGTGCTGGTTTACATGTTCGTGCCGGCGGCCTTGATCCTCGCCGTCATCTTTATGGTCCAGGGTAGTCCGATGACCTTTAAAAGCTCTTACCAGGTTTCGACACTCGAACCTGCGGCCATGGGAACCACGGATAAAGGCGAGGCCAAGCAGCAGACGATCATCGTAGGGCCGGTGGCGGCATTCGAGTCCATGAAAATGCTTGGAACCAATGGGGGTGGATTTTACGGTATGAACTCCGCTCACCCATATGAAAATCCAACCGGCTTGTCGAATTTTTTCAACACCCTAGGCATGATGATCTTTCCGTTTGCCCTCGTGCTGATGTATGGCCGGATGCTCGGCCGGATGCGGCATGCCTTTGTCATTTTCTCAGTCATGTTGGTGTTGATGGCTGGCACCATCGTTTGGGCGATCTATTTTGACACGCTGAAACCGAACCCGGGATTGACCGGCCATCCTGTGGCGCGAACATACGAAATCCCCAGTGCAACAGCACCGGGTGGGAAAAGGGTAATCACTCTCGCTCCCGTCCCAAGCTTGCCCGTGGACCAGCACCTGGGCAATCTCGAGGGCAAAGAGATGCGCTTCGGGACTTCGGCAGGCGCCACCTTCGATGCACTGACGACAGACGTAACGTGCGGC
Organism: Syntrophobacteraceae bacterium; assembly: GCA_035624985.1. GTDB lineage: Bacteria > Desulfobacterota > Syntrophobacteria > Syntrophobacterales > Syntrophobacteraceae > SbD1. Next base: position 2,221 of record DASPQK010000228.1, read on the forward strand.
GCAGTGAACGCAGAAGAGAACAGCCTGAATCCGATTGCCGCTCTTTCGCCCATGGTTGGAATGTGGCTGAATTGCATTTACGGCGGCAAAGGGGTTGGAATGATCAATCTGTTGCTCTACTTGATTATCGGGATCTTCGTGGCGGGCATGATGGTAGGGCGGACGCCCGAGTATCTGGGTAAAAAAATTGGGGGCCGGGAGGTAAAGCTGGCGATCATTGCTCTGCTGGTCCATCCATTCATGATTCTTTTTCCTACCGGGCTTTTCGCTGCGACAAGCTGGGGGCTCAAGGCCGTTAGCAATCCTGGTGCAAACGGGTTTTCACAAATACTGTACAACTTCTCATCGGCCTCCGCTAATAATGGTTCGGCCTTCGATGGGTTGTCCGTTGCCTATGGTTTGGTAAGTAATGCAAATCCGGCGCCGACAGCGATCCCATGGAATATCGCAGCAGGCCTCATTGTGGTCTTCAGCCGCTATCTGCCGATTGTGGCGCCGATTGCTATGGCGGCATTTCTCGGAGAAAAGAAATCGAGCCCCTTTGGTCTAGGGACCCTGCGCGATGACACCGTCACCTTCGGCATTCTCATGATTGGGACCATTTTAATCGTCGGAGCACTGCTCTTCTTGCCGGTCGCCGCATTGGGACCGCTTGCAGAACACTTGGGCCCGATCCCCTTTGGAGGCTAACCGGGAACCGCGGATGATGGCCGATGTAAATTTCCTTGGGGCCGTTACGGGAATAAATTGCGAGGCAAACGAAATGCTCAAAGGAGTGCGACATGGATAGAGAATCTGATACTCAACAAACGGACAAGACAGTCGCAATCCCTTCGGAACAGCATCGGTCACTGCGCCGTGTGAAACCGAGAGGATTGATTGAAAAGGAAACCGGAGTGGCGGCCTTGAAGCAGGCCTTCGTGATGCTGCGACCCGATATCCAGTGGAAGAATCCTGTGATGTTTGTGGTCGAAGTGGGTGCATTCCTGACTCTCCTGTTTATCGTGCAGGCGGCATGGGGCAGCCAGGCCAGTCAAGTTCCGATTGGGTATTTTATCGCCCTTGACGCATGGCTTTTTCTGACTGTTTTGTTTGCGAATTTTGCTACAGCCCTTGCCGAGGCTCGCGGTAAAGCTCAGGCAGATTCACTCAGGCGAGCCCGTCACGATACGGTGGCCTTTCGTTTGAATGTTGCCGGAGCCATCGAAGAGGTCTCCTCGACAGTTTTGAAACCGGGCGATCAGGTAGTCGTTCAGGCAGGACAGACGATTCCTGGAGATGGGGAAATTATTGAAGGTATCGCTTCCGTCGATGAGTCTGCCATTACCGGCGAGTCGGCGCCGGTCATTCGCGCCGCGGGCGGTGACCGGTCCGGCGTCACCGGAGGCACGGTCGTCCTCTCGGACCGGATCGTTGTTCGAATCACCAGCGGGGCCGGGGATTCATTCCTCGACCGGATGATCGCACTGGTCGAGGGGGCCATCCGTCAGCGATCTCCGAACGAGATTGCCCTTACGCTGTTACTCTCGGCCTTCACGCTGGTCTTTTTAATTGTGGTCATTCCGCTTTGGCCGATGGCCTGGAATGCTGAACAATACATGATGATTTACCTGGGCCTCCAGGAACCGTTGAAAAGCCTTGGCACAGATGTTCCCACCCTGATTGCGCTCCTCGTCTGTCTCATCCCTACCACGATCGGTGCTTTGCTTGCAGCCATCGGAATTGCAGGCATGGATCGGGCTCTCCAGGCCAACATCATTGCTAAAAGCGGCAAGGCAGTAGAGATGGCAGGAGACATCGATGTCGTGCTGCTCGACAAGACGGGCACGATTACGATAGGAAACCGGAACGCGACAACGTTCCTGCCGATCGGGAAGTACTCGGCTGCTGATGTTGGGCAGCTTTCCGCCATGGCGTCCGCCGCTGACGAGACTCCTGAAGGAAAGAGCATTGTGAGATTATTCGAGAAGCAAAGCCAAACTCCCATCAGCGTGCCGCCCGATGCGCAATTTGTGCCATTTACGGCGCAAACCCGCATGAGTGGCATCGACCTTCCTGACGGTCGTCGAATAAGAAAAGGGGCACCTGATGCCGTCACGAAATTCGTCGAAAACAAGCAAGGCAACGTGCCCGGTGATCTCAATTCATTAGTCGATAGCGTCGCATCCAAAGGAGCGACTCCCTTGGTCGTGGCTGATGGCGGCCACATTGCAGGCGTGGTCGTTCTTGAGGATATCCTGAAACCTCATATGCGGGAGCGCTTTGTACGACTGAGGAAGATGGGACTTCGGACCGTCATGATCACCGGAGATAACCCTCTAACGGCTGCGACTATCGCCGCGCGGGCTGGGGTCGATGACTTTCTCGCCCAGGCCACGCCGGAGACCAAACTCGCTTACATCCGAAAGGAGCAGGAGGGCGGAAAGCTCGTGGCCATGATGGGAGACGGCACGAACGACGCGCCGGCCCTGGCCCAGGCTGACGTTGCCTTGGCCATGAACGCAGGCACACAGGCGGCCAAAGAAGCAGCCAACATGGTT
>DASPQK010000229.1:0-12794 GCA_035624985.1 Syntrophobacteraceae bacterium
AATCTGAGGTGCGCTCATTGCTACCAGGGGTCCTTTACGGACAACGGACCGTCCCACGAGGGACTTCTCGCCATTGTCGAGCAGTTCAGGGAATTTGTCGTTTCATGTAAAGGGCACAAGTACAAAAACGGCATCAGGGGCCATTTGACGGTGACCGGGGGTGAACCTTTCCTGCGGCCCGATTTCATGGAACTGCTCCAGAGCTTTTCTGCCGATAGAGGCCTCTTTAGCTTCGCCATTCTCACCAACGGCACTCTCATAGATCGGGCCGCCGCCTCGAGGCTCGGGAAACTGAAACCATCCTTTGTGCAGGTCAGCCTGGACGGGGTCCAGGAGACCCACGACCGCATACGCGGACCCGGCGCTTTCGCGAAAGCAGTTGCAGGGGTTCGCCTGCTGGCGAAAGAAGGTGTTCGAACCTTCATCTCATTCACCGCCCATAGCAATAATTACCAGGAATTTCCGAGTGTTGTGGAAATTGGCCGGAGCTTGAGGGTCGCGCGCGTGTGGGCTGACCGCCTCATTCCGCCTCCGTCAGGGTCTTTTGAAAAAGGTGGGGCGCAAGCTCCGCGCGGGCTCTCTCCCACTGAAACATTGAGCTTCATTAGACTTATGCATCGGGCGCAGGGTGAGAAGAGAAGAGGCGGCTGGTTCGGGTCGAATCGAACTCAAGTGCCCATGCACAGGGCTTTACAGTTTCTGATGGGCGGCGGAGTCCCGTACCGCTGTTCGGCCGGCGACAGCCTGATCGCCGTCCTGCCCAACGGCGACGTATACCCCTGCCGGCGCTTGCCCATCAAATGCGGTAACATCCTTGAAAAGCCGCTTGCAGAAATCTACCATGAGGATAAGACACTCAGGGCCCTGCGCGACCGGGGCCGCGTCCCCGAAGGGTGCAGGAAGTGCTTTTTCGCCACTGTGTGCCGGGGAGGTCTCAGATGCCTCTCATATGCGGTCACGGGCAGCCCTTTTGAAACGGATCCTGGGTGCTGGCTGGGCGAATCGGCTGCAAGTTGCAGGCAAAACATTGGATGAGGATATCAGGAATGATCGAGCTACTACAAAGGCTGCCCATTTTTTCTTCGCTCAAGAAAAAAGAAATTAAATTTCTGACGGAGATCGCCAAGTCTGTTGAGTATCCGCCCAATACCATCCTTTTGCGCGAAGGCGAGCCCGGCCACTGTCTTTATGTCATCATAGAAGGCCAACTCGAGGTTGTGAAATCGCTTGGCACCGCCGACGAGTACATTCTTGCGGTTCGCGGTCCCGGCGAGTATATCGGAGAAATGTACCTCTTCAACTGTCGAGGAGTAAGGACTGCCAGCGTAAGGTCCGCGTGCCGGGTGAAGTTGCTGGAAATATCCACGGAAGATTTTCAAGCTTTTTTAAACCGCCGGCCGGACTTGGAGCATACATTGGCATGCGGGATAACTCAGCGGCTGCTCGATACCGAGGCGATGCTTCTTCACGCGATTGCCGAGAAGGACTCCAAGTTCGCCGACGCATTGAGAGCAGCTAAATACGACCAGTCATACGATCCCGATGATCTTAAACCACGCCATGCCCTTCGGGAACAAGAAAAGACAACAACGGGGATGGGGATTGGAACTGTTCCGATTCGCATCAGGACTTTCGGCAATTTTCAAGTTTTGCGGGGTGAAACCCAGGTTCCGGAGCGGGACTGGAAGGCAAGGGCACCGAAATTGCTGCTAAAGGCGCTGATAGCACGCGGAGCGTCAGGGGTCCCTAAGGACCAGATCAGCGATGATCTCTGGCCCGAAGCTTCGCCCGATTCATCCGAAAGACAGTTCAAACTGGCCCTGCACCGGTTGCGCCATGCGCTTGAACCCTCAATCGACAGATCGCGGGGATCATCCTACGTCATCTTAAAGGGAAACCTGGTTTCTCTCAGGAAAGATCTTTGCAGCACGGACCTCGATGAATTCGCGTCACTACAAAAACGGGGGAAAAAGGCGGAAGAACTTGGGGACGACACTCAAGCCATACTTTGCTACACGTCGGCAATCGCCCTGTACAAAGGTGATTTCCTCGCCGAGGACCTCTATGAAACCTGGGTCGAACTTAGAAGATACCAATTGCGTACCATGTACATCGACCTATTGTACAGCACGGCTGCTTTGTACGAGGCGCAGGGGAGGTCCAAAAAAGCTTCCGAGTACTACAAAATGATAATCAAAACAGATTCCACCTGCGAAGCAGCTTATCAGAAGTTGATGCTCATTTACTCAAACGTGGGCATGCGGGCCGAGGCACTGAAGGTTTATGAAGATTGCAAACAGGCCCTCGAACAAGAGATCGGAGTCGCCCCCGGGAGGCTAACCGCCTCTATTCACAAAAGAATCATAGAAGTTCCCTAAGTTCAACTCAATGTAGAATTTCCAACCGCAGAACCGATGAAGGAAGAAGGAACCAAAAACTTCTGCCTTCGAAATTGGATATTCTGCGGTTCATCATTCGGTTTTTGTGGGGACCGCTGACCCCCCACCCCCTCCTGGCCGCTAGCGGCTTACTGCCCCTTCGCGTTTTGTAACCTTTTTGTAACCCGACCTGTGAGAAAAGGCAGTTAAAAGTCATTGGACCCATCCACCGGCTGGGCCAGTGACAAGTGGAGGCTTCTGATAAGCCCAACTTTACAACTGCGGAAAGGAGTACATCATGAAAAAGTTTACATTGGTGATAATCACAGCGATTCTTTTCACGGTTCCTTCCCTTTGCGGGGCCGGGGATTTTGAAGCCCTGCAACCCGACATGGCAGCCAAGATTCAGACGTTGAGACAACAGGTCCGGGCAATGGGCGGCACTTACGAGGTTGCCTACTCCGCTGCGATGGACAGGCCGGTGGAACACCTTGCCGGTCTCAAGGCGCCGTCGGGCTGGAACAGGAACGATGCTCCGTCGGTCCGAATGCTCGAATCGACAGTTCAGTCCCTTCCGTCCTCTTTTGACTGGCGCAGTCATAATGGCGTCACACCAATCAAGGATCAGGGGAATTGCGGCGACTGCTGGGCATTCTCGACCGTTGGAGCGCTGGAGTCCCAGATTCGGCTGCAGAACAATAAATCCGTCGATCTTTCCGAACAATACCTGCTCTCATGCAACGTGGACGGCTATAGCTGCAATGGCGGCTGGTGGGCGCACCCCTATCATATGAACAAGGACGGGCAGGACAATAACGGCCCCGGGGCTGTGCTTGCAGCCGAAAAACCCTACACGGGAACGGACTCCGCCTGCGGGGGTAAATACGATCATCCATACAAAATCTACGACTGGGCCTATGTTGCAAGTGATGACGCCGTTCCCACCGTCCAGGCGATCAAGCAGGCCATCTACACCTATGGACCCATTAGCGCCGGGGTTTATGCCGGTTCTTACTTTCAAGCCTACTCTGGCGGTATTTTCAACACCAGTGAATCCTCTGACAAGATCAATCACGCCATCATGCTGGTCGGTTGGAATGACGACCTGGGGCCGGGTAAAGGGTACTGGATACTTCGCAACTCCTGGGGCACGTCATGGGGTGAATCAGGATACATGCGCATCCGGTACGGGATAAGTCAGGTTGGGTTCGGAGCAAATTTCATCGAATACGGCAGCGGACCTCCTCACCACGCTACAACTACGGTAATAGTGCCCAACGTAGTTGGCGATACGCGGACAGCGGCAAGCAGCGCGATTACCGGGGCAAACCTTGTGGTTGGAACGGTGACCATTGAATCAAGCACAAAGGTGGCCTCCGGACTGGTAATCAGCCAGACGCCTGCGGCAGGCGCGAGTGTGGCTTCTGAAAGCGCAGTCAACCTGGTTATATCCTCGGGAAGTTCTCCTCCTCCTGATGCTCAAAAACCAAACCTTACGGGAGCCTTTGAAGATGTTTATCTGGACTATTCGGGAACCACGCTTATCGGCTATTTCGCAGTCGAGAACATAGGGAATGCGGCGACAACAACCTCGTTCAGAGTCCTTCTCTATCTTTCACCTGACGGAGTTTCCAAGACTTATCTGCTGGGCAGCGCTAATGTAACGAATCAAATCAAGCCCGGCGGCAGCGTTTACCTTGAATTTTATGAGTTTTTCGAATCCTCGGTCATCGGAGATTCTCTGATAGCGGTGGTCGACCCCGACAACAGGGTGCCCGACTCGAATAGAGCCAACAATGTCGTAGTATCGCAAGCGCTTAGGCCAACAGGAGGGTAAATCACGGACCGGGGCTTTCAGTCGCGATTTAGTCATAAGCATTCACCGTCAAACCCTCTGTACTCCTTTCCCATGGGTGGCCTGGACTGTAAGTATCCGGCCACCCGCCCAATTTCGCTGCCGCGCCATCGGCAATTACCTCTGGGACTCTCAAACAAATTTACATGGATACCAAGGTCCTGAGCGACTTGGGACATATTGTTCTTTCATTTTCAAAAAGTGGTATCATAAATTAAAGGCGCTTTGAGAAAATGGAGCATTTTTATGCCGGAATCTTTCGAGAAACTGACTCAAAGCTATTTTGATTACCTGGCGAAATCATTTCCAGTGATGTGCGCAAGCGATGAATTCCACTTCCTTCCCCGCGCGGCGGCGGCAAGCGGCTATTATGACCGCATGGAAAGCATTGACGGCTTATCTATCGAAGAACATATCTTTGTCCTAAAAGAATTTCAGAAGAAATTCAGGCTCATTGGGGACGTAGAGGGTGACCTCGAAAAGCTGACGGATCTTGAATTGCTCAATTCAAGCATTGCCGGAATTTTGATTGAACTCGACAAAAATCGATCCTGGGTGCACAACCCCTTGCTTTATTTGAAAATAGCCTCAATAGGGATAGACCATGCGTTCACCAAGCCGGCAGACAGTCAAAGAGAGGTGATAGAAAGAACGCTTGCCCGCCTCTGCGCGATTCCGCATCTGTTGAAACAGGCCCGATGCAATCTTGGTCTCGTCCCTGAGACTTATCACCAGGCCGCACTCGCAATGCTGAACGACTGTGAGACTTATCTGGGTGAAATGGAGCAGGCCTTTGCCAAAGAGGCTGCCGGGCGGCTATCGGCGGCATTCGAGAAGGCCCGTGCCGCTAATGCGGATTTCCGCACATTCCTGCTCGGTGTTCCCAGGGTGCGGGATCGGGACTTTGCGGTTCCGAGTTTTGAGGCGACATTGCGAGTCAGGTTCGGATCGGTTCGAAATCTATTGGAAATTTTTCAGATCGCGGTTGAAGAATGGTTCGAAAACCTAAAAGAATTAGAGAAAATACAAAGGGATATTGCTCCGGACAAATCCTGGAAAGAGTTATATCACGGTTGCAACCCCGAGGAGGCCGGCTCCATAGATACGATAACCCTATACATGCGTGAGGTGGAAAGACTGAAAAGGTTTTTTAAGTCCAATGGTTTCAGCGGGATCATTTCCCAGGATCTGCCGCTGGTTTGTGCAACGCCTGTCTACCTTCAATCGGTGCGCGGCTCTGCTTCCTTCAGCGCTGCCTTTACCAGGGACAGTAGGGAAAAGGACTTTTTCTACATAACCACTCAGCCGCTGCATCGAATGGGCAAGAAATCCCATGAGCTTCTCAGGAAACACCTTCACCGGGAGTACAAGTTTCTCACCGCTCATGAAACTTTTCCGGGTCACTATCTGCTGGACTCTACCCGAAGGATGCTTGACAACCCGGTGCGGAGCCAGATCGAATCACCCCTTTTTTACGAAGGCTGGGCTTATTATGTCGAATCGCTTCTAACCGACTACGGCTATGCAGATCGCCCAATAGACCGCCTTATCGACCACAAACGCAGACTATGGAGGGCCGCGCGCTGCCAGATCGATATCGGGTTGCATACGGGCAAACTTCTTCAAGAAGACGCATTGAAACTTTTAACGACCGCCGGCTTCAATCATGGGGAGGCGGCGCGCCAGATCAGTCATTACAGGCTAAACCCCGGATATCAACTCTGTTATAGTCTTGGCCGTTTTGAAATTTTGGAGCTTCGAAAAGCTTATGGCGGTCGAATCGGACACGAGAGGTTTCACAGATTCCTGCTGCATGGCGGACAATTACCCTTTCACCTGGTCGAAAAGCGATTCAGCCTTGAAAATGCCGGTGCATGACTAATGAACAGGAGCGCAGAATGACAGATTTTTCGGGGTACCATTCCGAATGGAACCTCGGCAGCCCCGGCGGATGGGATTACCAACGCATCACCCAGATCATCGGCAAGGCGGTCTGGTCAGCCCTGAACGGCATCACGCCCATAGGTGTGGACCTGGATTTTGACCATCCGTTGCTTTTTCCGGTCAATGGGTTCGTCAACATGCTGCTGGAAGCCCATGAGGCCCGGGAAGGCAAAAACCCCGGACTGATAGCAGTGGTGGCCGAAGAAGAAACTCTCAAAGACGTAACTGAGAATATTAATCTTGCCCGCCACCTCAGCACTTTCAGCGGAATAACCGGCATTTTGACGAGTCCTCAGCAACTGGAACTTAAAAAGGGGCGAGTCTGCTGGAGAGGCCGGGCGGTATCGACCGTTTTCGTCGATTTTAACTCCGATGTATTATTGCGCCTGCATCGAAAACACGAACTGAGCCCGCTTTTGCAGGCCGTTCGAGAGGGGCGCGTCATCAATCCGCGAGGCACGGAACCCATAAACGTCAAAAGCATGTTTGAAGTTATAGGCGGTCCCCAACGTGAGCGTTTCCACGTCGAGATAGTGAAGAGAACTCCGTGGACGCGCCAGTTCTATGGACGCCGCACCGTTGGACCGCGGGGCGAAGATATATCCGATCTGGTCGAATGGACGTACCGCAACTGGAATGACCTTGTGCTAAAACCCGAAAGGGGGTACTCCGGCAAGGGGGTGCGCGTCGGTGGAGTAAACCGGGACGCCCGAGAGGCAATCGATCTTGCTCTTCGGGAAGGAAGCTACATCGTCCAGGAGAAAATTCCGCTGGGCTTGTGGGCTGAAGATATTCCGATTCCGGACCAAGCGCAAAAACGCGTGATTCTGGATCGGTGTCAAACGGACTTCCGCTGCCTCATCGGCCCCGCCGGACTTTTCGGCTTTCTTGGCAGATACGGCGCGGTCCCGACAAACGTAGGCAGTGGGGGCGGCGTTCAGCCTTTGGCGGTTCTTCGGTCTGCAACGACCGTTCGCGATGCGGTGAACCGAATCAACGAGGCCATCCTGGAAATGAGTTACGACAACTTGTCCGAGGTTTTGCGATTGCAACGCACTCTGGCGCTCGAACACCAGTTTACTTATCTTCTGGGACCCATCAATATCGCGCTCCGTCCACGGGTCATCAGCGCCCCGCAGATAAGGTCGTTAAGCGGCTACGCGCATGCCCTCTGGTTTGACTGCCTGACCTTGGAGAAAATGTGGGTCTCCGGCGAATTGGATGATATTGTTAAAATTGAAGAAGAAGAACTTGAGATAGCTCGCATGCAGCCCTGGGGCGGAAGCCACGCAATTATAGCCTCTGACGGCCTGTTCGATTTCGGCGCGAGTCCGGAGGGGCCATGACCATCGAAGTGGATCCAGAGTGGTGGAAAACGATGTTTGACGAGTTCTACCTCCTCACCGATGCTCGCTCTGTCTGCGATGATAAGATAACAGAGCGGGAGGTGGACATTATCTGTCAACTGCTGCCCATCCGTCCGAACGACAGGATACTGGACCTGTGTGGAGGTCAGGGCCGGCACAGCCTCGAACTAAGCCGCCGGGGCATTACCGGATGCACCCTTGTCGATTACTCCAATTTTCTGCTAAACCGGGCCAGATCGTCGGCCCGACAACACAATTACCCCCTGGATTGCATTAGAGCCGACGCGCGATGCACCGGGATAGCCTCACAAATTTTCGATCACGCCCTCATCATGGGCAATTCACTGGGGTATCTGCCCGATCCTTCGGCTGACATCGAAATTCTTATCGAAACCAAACGGCTGCTGCGCCATGGAGGATGGATTTTGATCGACCTTGCCGATGCAGAGGCCGTGCGGAACAAATTCAAACCGGAAGCCTGGCACGAGATTGGTGAGGATATACTGGTCTGCCGCAGGCGCCAATTGACGGCCGACAGGGTATCTGTTCGAGAACTGCTTCTGAGCAAACAAAGAGGCCTGGTCCGGGACCGCACCTATTCGATACGCTTTTACGAATCGGGGGAGATTACCGAACTGCTTTGCAGCGTCGGGTTCAAGGGGGTCAGCGTAATCAAAGACTTTTCCCCGCACGGGGATCGGATGGATTATGGTTTTATGAGTCACCGCATGATAGTCATGGCGCAAAAAGGCGGTGAAGAGTGAAGGGTGAAGAGTGAAGGGTGAAGGGTGGGAAGCCAATTCCTTAGCCCCAGATGCGGATGTAGGGGCGGAGGGAGGTGGGTGGAACGGGACAGGTTCTCGCTGTAATCGCTGTTAATACAGGGAAATTCGCTCTTCCAATCCCCTAACAAGTTGATTTAATTAGGCTTTTCGGCCTTTATTTTCCAAAATAACAGCGGATAACAGCGGCAAAACCCCCTGCGGGGGAAGGCAAAAGTAAAAAGGCAAAAGGCAAAAGTAAAATAAGCTTCCGCACGTCTGCGGCTGTTTTACAGGTTTTGCAGGGCGCGTCACCTGAAAATTCAGGCGTAATACAGGTGAGCAGTAAGCAGGCAGGAGCCGAACCGCCATGAGATATTCTTTTTTCAAAGAGACGCGACATGTAAGGTCGCTTCGCGAGCGAGCGGCGGTTTCGCGCGGAGCGCGGAAGTAGGAAATCCGCTCAAACTCGGCAAATATTATACTTCGCAACAAGAAGTATTGTCAAGAACAAAATGAAGCGAAACTATCAAAAATCTGCATTTATCTCACCAGGGCCGGTGGCAAAAAAGGGATAATATCGGGAGATGAGAAAAGGGGCGCGGCTCGCGCGATGCTTGGGGGGTTCAATTTTGAGGCGAAAAACGGGCTTCTAAGGGCTGATACGGCATGCCTTCTTGACATTTTCCGGCTGAGATTGGGCTGTTGGCTTGGTGCGACCCAATGCCGTTAACTTAAGCAACTTATGGAATTCAGAGCGCTTTTTGGTTTGTTCCGTCGGTGCAACCATGCGGGTGACAATACACGGCCTGGATAACGTGACCCCAGAGCACTCAAACCAAAAGGCTTATGCAAAGCGCTGGGTTTCGCTCCGCTCACCCATCCTACACGTTCAGTGCATAAGTACGCGAAAGAATAGCTTTTTTCCTTAAGTTAGCGGCATTGGGTGCGACCCCGCGGCCAGGCAGCCGTTTTCGTCTTCTGCTGGAGTCACGTAAAATCCGGGGGCGTTCTCTCTTTTGGGTGTAGGATTTTGGTCAACGTTTGATTGACCAAGCTTTTTCGGTTCATCCGGCAAATGAGTACCTGCGGTGGTCGACGAAAAGCCGCTGAGCTCCCATTTCGCGGTCTTCGTGCCCGCTTCGTGGAAGTCTTAGCCAAACTCTTTGCGAAAATGCAATTAGGACGTGATGGATCTGCTTTATTACTTTTTTGAAGCAAAAAGATTTCATGTTGATTCTTGACTTTTTATCTTCTTCGTGGCTTCGTGATCTTCGTGGTGACTCCTTCCGCCCGCCGTTTTTGTTCAACCACGAAGGGCACGAAGAGCGCGAAGACAGCAGGGCGTTGAAGCCAGACCGCCAGCCCGGCAGAATTGCCGTGTACAGGGGAGTCAAACACCAAAATCAACTTGAAGCCCCTCGGGGCGGCCCAGCCGAGACAGGGCAGCGTGGCCACGAAGCAAAAGATGAAGACCACGAAGAAAGCTCGGGGGTACTCGGTTGCCGGAAGACCAGCTTTTTCCCACTGCAGAGGCGTTCGGCGCCGTCCCGTCTGATCCCATCATCACGATTTCTATCTTTTTGAGGAAGGATTATTCTCACCCCGCATGGTATACTGCGCGCTCGACGGCATTGCGACCCCCCGGGTCGGGTTAAACGGAAGGCAGGACGGTGTGCTTTACAGACAGGAGAGAAACGATGAGTGAGCGAGTTCGCATTCCGAGGGACCCCAACAACGATTACACCTCAGAGGCCGCATCGAGACGGCGTGAGTTTGTTGAGAATCAAACCGGCGTCAGTCTGCATCACCTCGGGAAATATTCCTTCGATCCAGGTGTTGTCCGGGGGAACATCGAGAATTTCATCGGCGTTGTTCAGATGCCCATCGGCATAGCCGGTCCGTTGACCGTTCACGGGCAGCACGCCAGGGGTCATTTCTGGGTCCCGCTGGCAACCACCGAGGGGACTCTTGTGGCTAGTTACAACCGGGGCATGCGCCTGCTTTCGGAATGCGGCGGGGTCAAAACTACCATAGTTGAGCAATTCATGCAGCGTGCGCCGGTGTTCATCTTCGAGGATGCTCGGGCGGCTGCAGAATTCTCCGAATGGCTCGACCGCAACCTTGATGGCATTAAAGCCGCAGCAGAAGGCACCACCAGCTTCGGAAAGCTGATGCAGATTCAAAAGTTTGCCGTCGCCAACATGCTCTATGTGCGCGTCAATTACACCACTGGGGATGCGGCAGGGCAGAACATGGTCAGTAGAGCAACTCTGGCCGTCTGCGAATGGATACGGGCAAACTACCCTGGAGCTTTTGAATACATTCTTTCGGGTGGAATCGAGACCGACAAGAAACATTCACAAATGAATAAGCTTCATACCCGGGGCAAACATGTAATTGCTGAGGCGATCCTCAGACAGGATGTGCTGCAATCCGCCATGCGCGCCGATACCCGTCAAATTTTCAGGATGCGCAATATCAGCAACGTCGGCGCCATGATGGCCCTTTCCGCTTACAACGGGCTCCAGGCCGCAAACGGCATCGCCTCTCTTTTTATCGCAACGGGACAGGACGAGGCCAACGTGGCTGAATCCCACGCCGGCTTCTTCTTTTGCGAGCTGAGAGCCAGGGATGATCTCTATGTGGCCGTTACGTTGCCCTCGCTCATTGTGGCTACGTATGGAGGGGGGACCGGCCTGCCGACGCAGCGGGAATGCCTGGAGATAATGGGCTGCTACGGAAAGGACAAGGCCGACAAACTTGCGGAAATCGTGGCCGCCACGGTACTGGCGGGAGACATTTCGCTGGCTTCGGCCATCGCCGCCGGGGAGTGGGTGTCGAGCCACGAAAAATACGGCCGCAACAGGCCCTGAAGCCGAAAATATTCTTATAAGAAGTCTGCTTGAGACAGTCGCGCGGCCGGCGCCTGATTGCGGTCCAAACGCGTCTTCTGTAACGGACGACAGAAAGCCGGCCCCCGAAGTGCACCTAATCGGGGGTCGGAAAACAGAGAAAAAATCCGATGACAACCGAAGATCGTTTCAAAGAAATGTACAAATCAGGATACACTCCCTGGGACATCGGCGAGCCAGATTTCAACCTTGTAGAAGTTGTTGGCCAGCAACCGATTTTGAGTTGCAAAGCCTTGGATATCGGCTGCGGAACGGGAGATAATTCCATATGGCTTGCGGAAAACGGCTTTCAGGTTACTGGTACCGATACCTCGGAGATCGCCTTGGAGAAGGCGAAGGAAAAAGCTTCCAAAGCCAACGTCCGATGCAATTTCGTGCTTGCTGATTTTCTCAATAACAAAATTGAAGGCGTCCCTTTTTGCTTCGCGTTTGACAGGGGCTGTTTTCATTCATTCAGTTCCGAGGATGACCGAAAAAGGTTTGCCCGAAATGTTTCTGCGCATTTGGAAGAAGCCGGCCTGTGGCTGACGCTCGTTGGAAATGCGGATGAGGACCGCAAAGGCCCCGGTCCACCACAACGGACTGCAAGAGATATAGTTGTGGCAGTGGAGCCGTATTTTGAGGTGCTTTCGCTTATATCAACCCATTTCGGGTCCAATCATCCGAATCCGCCCAGGGCGTGGAGATGCTTGATGCGGAAACGGCTTGTAAGATAACGGAATCTATCTTTATGCCGTCAGAGTTTCAGGTCTTTTTTTGAAGGCATTCGATTACTTTCTCCACGCTCCCTTCAATTCCCAATCCAGCAATGTTCACCCTCTGGTGCGCCCTGAGATACGATTTCCCAAAGTAGGCCATGTCCTCTCGGATATCTTCCAGGTGAAATGCTTCCTCGTTGGGTGTCAGCTCCTTATGAATGGGGTTTGAATCGTCATCATAGAAAGTGATTCGATCAAGAATGTTTTCCGGCCTGTCTTTCAGCGCAATGATGACGGCATCCAGCTTTTTCAGAATCCTCCAATAGCTGTCCTTCAAACCGCTTGGGGGCATGGCGACCACATAATCGCGACCACCGTTTTCTTCGATAAGCCGTTTCAGAGCCTTAGACGCCTCCGCTCTGAACGAATATTCACCTAAAAATCGAGCCCTGATCCTGCTGATGGACATGCCGAAATATTTTTCCAACTCATCGTCAAAATCGAAGAATTGAAATCCAAGCCTATCAGCCAACCGCTTCCCAATAGTTGTTTTTCCAACGCAACTCACACCGACAAGGAAAATTTTCACTTAGTCCTCTCTCTTATAAAGAATGCTCGAAATTCCCCTGACACACCATACGACGTTCCAATCCGATCAGGCAATGATGTTTTTTAGGTTCATCAGGGAAATGAGTACCTCGAACATTTGGTTCATCCGGCGACCGAGCAGCGGAGACTGGGCCTCCTTCGATGTCTTCGTCCCACGCGCTTCGCGGGGTTCGTGTGCCGGCTGCTCAACCCCGGTCAGTGCACCATAGAGAAGTCATATCGATTTTGGTTTTGGTCCTTTTCAGCCGCTGATTCTGTAAGTGCGCG
>DASPQK010000230.1:0-4719 GCA_035624985.1 Syntrophobacteraceae bacterium
CGAGCCCGGCTTATCCAATCGATCTAATGAACAAGGTGAAGAAAGCTTCGCTGGTTCCCGGTCCCACCTACATCCACATCTTCTCCCCGTGTCCCACCGGATGGCGGTGCGGAACCGAGGAAAGTGTCGCAATTGCAAGGCTCGCCGTGCAGTCGAAAGTATTTCCGCTCTACGAGGTAATCGACGGCGAATACTATCTTTCTCGCAGAGTGACGAAGCCAAAACCGATTTCCGAATATTTCCAGCCCCAGCGCCGTTTCCGCCATCTTACCGAAGCAGAAGTTCGGTTCATTCAGGAAAGGGTGAACGAGCAGTATGAAAAACTGCTCCAAAAGTGCCGGGTTCAAGACGGAAAATAGCCTTACAAAGAAGGATCTGACTATGAGCACGGGAACTATCACGTCACGACGCCGTTTTTTGTGCCTCACAGGCGGTCTCGCCGCTGGTGTCGCTCTGCCGGCAATTACATCTCCACTCTTGGCCGCCGCAAAAAACGATGACAAAGTAAAAGCAGCGGGGGTAAACCCCGTAGAAGACCTCATGCGGGAGCACGGGGTCTTGCGCCGTGTGCTGCTCATCTATGAAGAAGCCATAAGACGCATCGATAAAAAAAAGGACCTGCCGTCTGGAGTTATTGCAGATTCGGCGGGCATCATCCGCAGTTTCGTCGAGGACTACCACGAGAAGCTCGAGGAAAATGAGGTTTTTCCGCGCCTTGAAAAGGCCGCAAAACTTGACGACCTCGTTAAGGTGCTCTTTGTGCAGCACCAGGCAGGACGGAGCCTGACCGATTCCATTTTGAAATTATCCACTCCTGAGGTGCTCAAAATCCCCGAGGCAAAGCAAAAGTGGGAAGACGAGCCTGCGGCCGTGCGGCAAATCTATGAAGGCAGGCCCCTGCTTTTCAGGGAGGACGGGACGCTGCGCGGCAGACCGAAAAGCTCGGAGGCCAGTAAAAAAGACGATCTCTCCTCGGCCATGCGACAGTTCGTTCACCTCTACCGGCCTCATGCAGCCTGGGAAGACACCGTGCTCTTCCCTGTTTTTCACTCGATACTGTCTCCGAAGGAGTTTGAGGTACTGGGCGAAAAATTCGAGGACAGGGAAGAAGACCTGTTCGGAAAAGACGGATTTGAAAAAATGGTGGACAAAGTGGCAGAGATTGAGAAAAAGCTGGGCATCCATGATTTGTCGGGCTTTACACCGAAAATATGAGATGGTCCCGGCCTTTAACGGAAGTTTCGGAGATAGCGTCCCTAGAAAGTAAAAGAATAATTACAACAACTGATTAGCCTCGATTTATTTTATCTTTCCCCTCTAATGAAAAAGGTAATGAAGAAATTTCTCAGCCTTGAGAGGTTTGAGCAACTTTTTGCTTTAGCTGCGCTAACAGATCATCAAATGAGCTTTTCGACAATATTTCTTCGAATTGGCTGCGGTAGTTGGTCACCAGACCTACACCCTCTACCACGACATCGTACACCTTCCAGTTCCCCTCTTTGAGGCGAAGGTAATAATCTATAGCCACCCTTTCAGATTGGCCCCCAGCCACAAGGACTTCAACAACTGCATAATCTCCGCTCATCTGTTTCTGGGTGTAAGTGATCTTTTCGTTAGCGTATTTTTCGACCTTTGCGATATACGTGTTAAAAAGCAACTGACTGAAATCCCGCGTAAACTCCTGCTGCTTGTCAGGTGGTTGCTCTTTCCATCTCGGACCTAAAGCACGCTTTGCTATCGCGTCGAAATCAAAGTATTCGTCTACGACCGATCTGATTTTCTGCCGGCGAGCTTGGGTATTTTCACGGTATTCCCTGAGCAGCTGAAGCACCTGGTCAGTGGCGGTTTTGACCGCTGCTTGCGGATTTACGTCCGCTAAGACCTGCGGCGCCCACAAGCAAAAACAGAACAGCGCTGCGAGAGTTCTGGTAATTGCACGCTTGTTCCATTTCATCGTTTATTCACTCCCATCCTGTTTTATACGCAGTAATTGTTCTTACCGGTGTCAATGTAGGTTTGTCGCCGGTCGCCGCCGCCCGTGATGTTAAAAGACGCCATACTCTGCTGCGGTTGAGAAAGGCGAAAAGAACTATTCGGCATATCCTTTAACCACGGCTTTACATTTGGCGCAAAGACCGTAATACTCCAGGCGGCTGTCCAGGACTTCGAAACCGACCTTCTCCCTTATCTCCTCCGGCTGAACCGGGACCCCCTGCTCCAGGTCTTCTATCCTGCCGCACGAAGTGCAGATCAGATTGATATGCGGCGTTACGTTTGGCTCGTAGCGATTGTCCGTGACATCGAATTGCATGACCTTGATCAGGCTCATCCGGATGAGCACCCCAAGAGTATTGTAAACAGTAGCCAAACTGAGGTTGGGATGATTCTTTCTTACCTCATGGAAAATCTGTCTGGCGCTGGGATGCGATGTGGCCGAGGCCAGATAATCGATGATAGCCCTTCTCTGTGAAGAAATGCGGGAGCCGGCAGCCCTGAGGGCTCTCTCCATGTTTCTCGCTTTTTCTTCACGCTCTCTCATCGAATCTCCTCTTTACCACCTGACCGTAGTTTAGAATTATTCTAAACTACGGTCAACGCTTATTTTGATCGTTCACCCCTCTCGTCTGAAAAAGATTACCTGTGCGGGTTATGTTCCGCAAAGACGGCTCTTAGGCGGTTGTGCCGCTCCCTGTAAGGTAGGAAGCGAGGTTGACGTTGTCGAGAATGTTGGTGACGTCGAGAGCCGCCTGATAGGCCGTTTGCATCTGCTGCAACTGGGTGGTGGCCTGGGCCATGTTCGTATCCTGCAGATTGGACAGAATACTCTGATCATTTGTCTGGAAAACACTGATAGCCGATTTCTGAGTATTGAGTTCTGAGAGGTTCGCCCCGACTATGGCCGACTCATCGTTTATATGATCGAACGCATCGCTGAGCGTGGTGATCGAGTTGGTTACCGCAGTCGAATCTCCGTTCTCCAGCGCCTGTTGCAGCTGCCAGATCTGGTTAAGCACGTTGAGAGTGTTTCCTCCGCTGGTGTATGTGAAAAGATCGCTGCCGGTCACGTTGATGCTTGAGGTGTTGTAGCTCGAGCCGTCTGCGATGTCGGTCCTAACGCTTATGGAATTTGGATCTCCGTCGTAGGTAACCACTCCGGTAGAGCTGTCTATAGAGAAAGGGCTCTTAGAGGTGACTGAGCCGGCAAAAATGTACTGGTCGCCATATTGCGTGTTGGCCAGGTTTAATACCTGTTGCACAATGGTGTTGACTTCACTCGCATACGCGGCGCTCTCAGCCGTTCCGGTTGCGCTGGTAGCTGAGATCGCCACCTGCTTGGCCTGGCTGATCAGGTCTGAAAGCTGGGTCAAGGCTGAACTTGTGGTCTGTTCCCAGCCGGTGGCGAAAGTGAGATTGCTTTGAATGGACTTATATTCCTGTACACCCTGCTGAACATTCATGCACTGCCCCCATGCGTAAGGGTCGTCAGAGGGAGAGGAGAACTTGACGCCCGAGGCAATGGTTTGTGAGAGCTGGCTGATCTGTTCCTGGTCGTTGTTCAAATCGAGCTGGGTTTGAGAGTTTTCCATTGTGAGGGTGATCCGCATACTTTTCTCCGCCTATTGCATCATCGTGACCGCAGTGCTTATGCCGCAGGCACCATCGAAATTGCAGTGTTCATGAGGCTGGATGTCGTTTCGACCACCTTGGCCGCAGCCTGGTAGACCTGCTGGTACTGAATGATATGGACCATTTCCTCATCGATCGAGACGCCCGAAACCGACTGCTGCTGGCTTTGCAACTGGGTTTGCAGCGCCTGGCTGTCGCTGGCGTTGGTGTTGGCCTGCTGGACGTCCCTTCCGATATCCTCCTGAATCTTGCTCAAGTAATTCTCCAACGTGCCCGTTGTCCCGTCGGAGAAATTAAGCGACACGTCTTGAAGATTGGCGATG
This sequence comes from Syntrophobacteraceae bacterium, assembly GCA_035624985.1. Taxonomy (GTDB): domain Bacteria; phylum Desulfobacterota; class Syntrophobacteria; order Syntrophobacterales; family Syntrophobacteraceae; genus SbD1. The sequence continues at coordinate 3,951 of DASPQK010000230.1, forward strand.
CTGACAGCGGCCGAGCTTAGCTGGGCTGATGTCGGGCCCTTAAGGAAAGTAGTGTATGCGTTGATCGTTGAGGCTTCCTGACCTGCCGTATCGGAGAAGACGTCCTTTCCGCCGTTTGTGGTGGAAAGATAATTGACTTCAGAGACGAGCGAGGAAGTGAAGGTATTGAGCTGGCTCATATATCCGTCAAGGTCCGTTTGGGCTTGCAGCAGCCCTCCGAGCTGGCCGCCCGTGATCGTCCAGGAGGTCGTGATGGGTGTGGCCGTTCCGCCTGAAACGATCGTCGCAGGGCCGCTCGTCACGTTGGTCGTGACGGTGACCATGCCGTTGGCCGCCGTGGAAAAACTCACGGGGATGAGCTGTGACAGGCTGTCCATCGCCTTATATCTTTGGTCGATCAGACCGTTTGCCTCGTCGCCCCCTGTTTCAGCCTGGGCCTGGACAATGGATGTATTGAGCTGGGCGATCTGGTCTATCAGCGAATTCGCCTGATTGACAGTATCCTGAATCTGGCCGGAAATCTCGTTGGTTCCTATTTCATTGAGCCGGCTGTAGGTGGATTGTATGGTAGAGGCCACGTTTTGCGCCGCCTGGTAGACTGCGGACTGGGAGCTAACATCCGACGGGTCCTGTGACAGGGTGTCCCAGGCATTCCAAAAGGTTCCGAGGGCCTCGGATATTCCGGAAGTGCCGGAATCGGAAGCAGCGGACTGGATGGATTGAAGCTGTGAAGCAAGCCCTGAGTACAGGGAATAGTCCGAGTTGGCGT
>DASPQK010000231.1:0-6859 GCA_035624985.1 Syntrophobacteraceae bacterium
CTTGGCAGCACTATGGCGAAATACTATCAGGTCATAGATACATTACAACCGGACTTACAATGGAAAGATATTAAATCACAAGGTCAAACTTATGACGTCTGTGTCTGGGAGACACCATCAAGCATTCAAGATGAAGCTTTCTTCGCGGTGCTTGTTATGCATAGAAGTTGGGGAGAGCAGGTATGTTACGTTGAGAGTATAAGCGAAAATCACTATAAGGTCCCCAAACAACTAAAGCCTAAGACATGTTATCATTGGTCGGTGCGAACACGCAGCGGAAACAATGTGTCTGAATGGGCCAGTTTTAGTCAAAGTATGGTCGGATTTGTTATCGGACATGAGGGCAATATCCCATACGGATTTATAACGCCTGAGAAATGAATTGGGGAAGTGAGGGATTGGAGGATTAATTCCTAAATTCCCAATAGTCAGTCCCACCTTCAACCCTGTTCCCTGGCCCACCGCCTGATATCCTCCTGCCAGGCGCAAACAATTCTTTTCCCCAGCCGCCCTCTTCGGTAAAAGATGCCGCCCCGCGCCAGGAGGTCTTTTCTGCGGCCCCGTACGGCACGCTCCGAGACGGCGAGAAAGCGCGCAATCTGCTTCCATCCCACCAGCAGATTGTTTTCCCCCATATCCTTGCCTCCATTCCAGAATAATGAGTGATGCCCCGCGCGGCGCAGAGCGGGAAAAGCGAATGTAGAATGTTTGAAGAAAAACGAATGTAGAATGTAGAATGTCGAATGCAGAATGTAGAGGTTCCAAACTTCGTCATTCGATATTCATTACTCTACATTCGCTTCTTTCCAACATTCTAGTACTTGCTTGCATAAATTAGCGCAACGTCTCAGAGGTACTCAAAACTCGTCATTCCGGCATGCTTTAAGCCGGAATCCAGCTCCGATCTCACCTCAGGAACCGCCTGGACCCCGGCTCAAAAACCCTGCCGGGGTGACGAACACGAATGATTGTTACGCACACTTTTGCAAGCAAGTAATTGATTCTACATTCGCACTTCTCCCACTTCTGCCTTCTACCTTCTACATTCTACATTCGCTTCTTAATTGCTCCATAATGCCACACCGAACATTGTTCGATCCTCCAGCCGTCATGGATCCTGAATGCGACCTGTTTGCCGTTGGGGTTTTGGTCTACGTAATTTTTGGCTTTTTCGATCCTGGCGATATTGGGGTTTGGAGCATTGGCCGAAAGGGTAATGTAGAGACGCGGTTTCTCCAGGCCCCTGGCGCCGCCCAGGCCGAACTCGCAACCCCGGTTTTTCTGTATGGCCACGATGCACACGCCGGTGGAAAGCTTATCGTAGATGCCGCGCAGGTAGGCGCCGATCTTGTAGAATTCATCGTGGACCTCGAGAAAATCTATGATGTTGAGCCCGTCGGCCCGGATGACCTGGTGGAAGTTGTCCGAACGTTCATAGGCGCGAAAGTCCCAATCGCGAAGCCTTATGCCCTCCCACTTTAGAAGCCTTCCCTGAAGCTCGGCCGCTCCCATCTCGGAGGTAAAATAACAGATTTCTTTGTCGGCCATGTTGTTGCGAACGACGTTGAGCAAGAGAGCGGTCTTTCCGACATTTTGCTCCCCTGCTATCACGATGATGTTTTTGGGAAGAATTCTAACCAGGTTGTGCAGCTCGAAAGGAAGCCAGATGTTGTATTGATTGTTTTCTACCTTTAGAAAATCTATGGTTTCCAGCTTACTGTCTATTACCTGATAATACCCTTTAACGCTTGTAATACGTTCTATTATATTGGCACGAAGCATGCCGTTTATGATTTTTGAACGATTATTTTTTTCAGCCCTTGTGCGCAGGTTGAATTCCCTATCAATATCGGCGACATGAAACCTGCCCGGCGAGTCTTCCAGCCACGTGTGAATCTCCAGGGCCAGGTTTCTGCTTACTTCCTGCTTACCGGTTTGCTTACCTTCGCTTACCGCTGCATACTCCTGCTTACTGAGCTTACCCTGCTTACTTTCGCTTACCTCGCTTATCTCGCTTGCCGCACCTGCCCTGCCTGCCGCGGCCTGGCTCAGAATCTGGCGTTTGAGGTCAACTGGGGCCGACATTGTGGGCCTCCTTCAGCACCTGCCCAAGCAGGGCTTCGTCAATGGCGCCGTTTTCGGCGCCTGTCCAGCCGGCGACAAAATCCACGAGAAGGTCCCACTGCTGGTCCAGAGAGTAGTTTTGAGCCTTGAGGTAGGCGGCCCGCCGCGCCAGTTGCTCCTTTAGCTCAAGCCCCTTCTCCGGCCTCCAGAACCAGTTGTCCACACTTGCCCGCGCTCCTTCCCTGTTCCTCAGGATCTGTATTTGCCTTTTAAACTTCATCCAGTCGGCGGTTTTTGCAAATTCGATCAAAAGGTCCTGTACATTCAGCATGAATTCGATCAAAAACTTGCGGTCCACCCTTGCTCTTTCCGCCTCCAGGCGCGCCTGATCGCAATAGACGCGCAGCCGGTCCACCAGCGCTTCGATACGTTCGGCAAGCGGCTGGGACTGCAAAAAGCGCGATGTCTCTCCGCAAGGCCGGGATAGATTCGTTGAAAGACACTGTTTTGCTGCATTATCTGTTTGTTGTTCCATCGCTTTTCTCCTTGCGCTTCGAGCTTCCCGCGGGCGAACTGCGCTTCGCGTGGCTGAAAGGGTCAGGGGCCAACGGTAAAAGCCAATAACCTCAAGCCTCTAGCCCTCGCCCGGCCGGGTCGCCCTTAACGCCTGACCCGGCGAAGCCCGGCCAAGCCGCCCTTCACCTTCGCACAGAGTCAATGTTTCCCCCAGTTTCTGCAAAATTTCCACAGCAATTGGGCCTCGCGGCGTTTTTTTGCTCCCGGCATAGCGGCTGACCACCTTTCTAACCGTGTCCGGCTCGTAGCCCTGCGCCAGAGCGAATTGTTTCATGTTGAGTCCTGACATGCGAAGCATGCCTACCACTTCATTTTTTGTTGCAAAAGTTGCCGATAACATTTATAACTCCTAAAGTAAGTGTCCTTTGCCGGGACAATTTGGTGGTGGTCGTGAACGGCGATCCGCGACCCAGCGCTCCGCGGGGGCGATCCGCGGCGCGCGACAAGCAGGTGCGCTTTTGCCGTTCACGGTCGGCGGTCCCCGGTTTACCCCTGCTGCCGCGCCGCGGGGGATTGCCGGGTTGCAGGGACCTGCCTTTACTGCTTTTCTACTCACTTCTCACTTCCGCCCCCGCTTTTTTGCGGGACAGCGGGATTAAGGGGGTCTATACGATGGTAGAAAATACTGCACATTATGAAGCATTGTCAATTCAAAAAACGAAGCATGGCGAAAAAAAATCTACTCCCCATTCCCAAAGGATGAAACACGTGCGGACCGTTTTCGCCAACGAAAGGGGCCTCGACAAGATCAGCCAGGCCAAGTTCGCCAGGATCGTCGGCATCAATCCGAGCACGATCAGCCATATCGAAGCGGGCAACACCAGGATCGGGATCGACCTTGCGGCGTTGATCGAGCAAAAGACGGGATTTCGCCAGGCGTGGCTGCTTACGGGCGACAGGCCCCAGAGGCTGTCGGAAGCCCAGGGGTTCGGCGGCGGCGTGCCGGAAAGCAGGGAAGATATTCCCAAAGGTTTCGGGATGTCGGACAGGTTTCATTTCGCTTATGTGAAGAAGGTCAAGCCGCTGTTGAGCGGCGGGTCGGGCGAGCTGGTCGAAGAGGAGGAGACCGAAGACATTTATTCCTTTCGCACCGACTGGCTGTCGCGCAAGGGAACGATTTCCGCGATGCGTCTTGCCCAGGTCAGCGGCGACTCGATGCTTCCGACCTTAAAAGACGGCGATTTCGTCCTGTTCGATACATCCAAGCGCTACCCGGGGGACGGCAAAATCGTGGTCGTGGGCATCGACAACCTTCTGTACATAAAACGGCTGCGGCGAACCTCCGACGGGATGTTCCTGGTGAGCGACAACACTGCGGTCTACGAACCCTGGCGCATAGACCCGGAGAGCGCGAGGTTTCTGGGCCTTGTGATCTGGCATTGCGGGGAAGTGTAGATAAAAGCGTCAGGGATCGCAAATCAGCAATCGGCAATTCCCAAATGCGGTTAGCAATTGGGAATTCCGCCCCTGTCCTTGCCTTTGGGTGGAGGTAAGCCCAGTGGGACATTTAGGCTCGTAGGGGGGCCTGAGTGCATTCGAGGTTTGTCTTGCCTTAGCGGCTTTCCATGTCCGGAGCATGGTTCCGCTTTGCGCGCCGCGCCGCGCGGGATTGCGCGGAAATTTTCCGCCCCGGTTTACCCCTTTAAACCTTCGGCTGTAGGCCTCGTAAAATTTAATTTCTATACTTCATTTTATGATTGACAGCGCTTCGCATAATGCAGTAAAATGCTCTTCGTCGGCATTCCCTCCACCACTTTGGATGGAGCGTAAGAGCCTCGTTTTGACTTAACCCAATGCTGCAAGGAGTTGTGCGCATGAATAAATCTTTGCCTGCAACCGATTCGAAATACGGCGCCGCGGTCAGGGGCGCCGGTGAGTGGGCCGCTGCAAACCTCGGGGGCGGCGGCCTTCGCGGCGCCCCCGTTCTCGAGTCTTTGATCCGGGAAGGGGCGCGGCTTAAAAGCGATATTGAAACAAAAACGGCGAGGCTTCGCCGCATAAACCTGGCTCTGTGCGAGAGCGCTGAGTTTAAGGAGGACCTCAGGACGGCCCACCTGGCCGGTGCGGGCTATCAAGTCACGGTGAGGCTGCATGACAACGTCACCTGGGACCAGGAAAGGATATGCGAGTTTCGCGGGATGCTTTCGGAAGAAAAATTCGCGCAACTTTTCAAGGCGGAATACGTTCCGGCGTCGAAAAAGCAGATCGACGGCTTCATGGCTCACGCAGACCCCGATCTGGCCGCCGGCCTGCGGTCGTGCATGAACATCAGGCCCGCAGCGCCGCAGGTAGTCTATGAGAAGGCAAAGTAGTAATTGGGGCAGTGAGGGATTAAGGAATTAAGAAATTTGTGAAATTCGACGGCCGGTGCGCTCCTTCCCATAAGCGCTAACTTAAAACCTCACGCGGGATGACATCCGTAGGGGCGTGGTTTATCCCCGCCCGATTTATCCCCGCGCTAAAGAGGCCTGCCTGATGAGGGCTTTATCGACACGCAAAAGGATACAACTCTCACTGGATGTCTACCAACAGGGTTATGCATTCTCCATAACAATTGGGACTTTCCAAAGGTATCCATGGTTTCGCCTGTACCCTGAACTTGCAGGCGCCGCCACGCCACTCTTTCCTGAAATGGTCCAGGCACGGCAAACGGTTCTTTTTTCATTGTGCATAATGCCCGATCATCTTCATTTGCTTTTGAAGGACGAAGATGTCGTTGATTTCGTCAGGTTGTTCAGGGGCCGGCTTACGCCCCTGGCTCGCCGATTGGAGCACGGGCGGGTATTATGGCAAGGCATCTTCTATGACCACGCGCTACGGGAAGAGGAATCATTGGAAAAAGTAGCGCGATATATCAGGCAGAATCCCGTGCGTTCGGGGATTATCTCCTGCGTTTCAGCTTATCGATGGAATGGTTCTCCGGTTTGGCCAAACTGGAAAGATTTGCTGGGACCTGATACGGGTGGGGATAAACCCCACCCCTACAAATCGCAATGGGATGATTAAGTTAGCGCTTATGGCACTCCTGCCCCGCTCCGGCGCCGTGCGCGATTGCGGGATTCACCTACCGGCCCCGCGCCTTTCGGGCTTTACGGCTTCTAAAACCCACTGGCGTGGAGCGCAAAAGCGAGGGCCGACACGGCCAGGCAGTAGTAGCCAAAGTACTGCCACCGGCCCCTTTCAAGCCAGCTTGAAAGCCATTTCAGCGCGAGCAGCCCTGCAAGAAAGCTTGCAACCATTCCGAGCACGCTGGGCAGAAAGAGGTGAAACACATCCAGCGCGCCGGGGGGATGTAGAGCGGACACGGGATTGCCCTGAAAACCCGGATGGGCTTTGAGCAGGCGGTGGACTTCCTTTACTACGACCGGAGGGGTAAGCACGACGGCAAGGGCAAAGCTGAATTCTTCGGCTTTCCTCTTGGACACGCCCAGGAGCAGGGCCGTGGAAATTGTGGCCCCGGAGCGCGAAAAACCCCTGAAGGGCAGACAGAGCGCCTGCACGGCCCCAATGACGACCGCCGCTCGGCCGCGCAGTCGCGGAGTCCCGTAACTCGTTTTCAGGCCCGAATAAATGATAAGCGCTCCTGCTGCGGCCAGGGCCGGCGAAACGATGCCAAGATTTCCAAAAATCATTTCCACTTCCGCGTGGGCCGTCCGGGCCAGAAAAACTTTCTCGATCAGCACCTTGAGCGCAAGCCCGATGAGGCCCGTAACAAAAGTGGCGGCAAGCAGCAGCTTCACAAAGCTCGCCGTCTCGCTGCGGGACCCGAAGAAGCTCGCTTTCCAGGACCTGTAGAAGTACGCTATCACGGCCAGCATGGTCCCCGTATGAAGCATGACCAGCAAAAGGGTCATCTCCGGGGTCGCGGGATCGATCCCCATCAGTTTTTCAGCGATGATAACGTGAGCCGAAGATGACACAGGCAGCAGTTCGCATGCTCCCTGCAAAATCGCCAGTATGATTATTTGGACAAAAAGCACCGCAGTTCCGCCTCGCACGTCAGACTTGATGCAACACAGCGCAATTGTGCGTAAGCCCCGCGCTTTGCGGAGCCCCGCGCCCGTTCGATTGGCTTTTAAGCCATAAAGGAGGGCAGGGCAAGGCAAAAGCGAATGCAGAATGTAGAATGTAGAATGTAGAAGGCGGAAGCGGCAAAGGCGAATGTAGAATGTAGTCGGGCACTCAGTCCCAATGGATGCCCCATCCGCGACGTCCTGCC
>DASPQK010000232.1:0-5471 GCA_035624985.1 Syntrophobacteraceae bacterium
AGGGGGCCGGCGGAGGACAAGGGCCAGGGTTACGAAAGGTTCGGGCAGGCTCTCCAACGCTGCGTCGAGAAAAAGTGGAAGGAGGCCCTCGATATATTCGAAAGTCTGCCTGACGATCCGGTCTCAAAGGTCTACGCGGACCGCTGCCGCAGCATTGTGGAAAACCCCGGCGCGGATTGGAACGGCATATGGGACCTTGACCGGAAATAAAGGGCCGGGACGGGGAAAGGGCGCATTCCCTGTTTTTGATGGAATCACTGTGCATCGCAATTCAGGAACGAAATCAGTCGCGGCTGGAAGCCGCTCTTACACTGGATTATGCGTGAACATGCCTTAGAATGATGCTGCGCTTATCCCAACCATCTGATATTATGGTGCAAATTCGTCAGAGGGTAGCGTGGCGTTTGCCGTCGCCTGTGAAAGGCAGTCGGCATGCCTTTAAGTATCGGCTGGCCATGATAGTGAACGGCCATTGTGTACTGCGGTACGACAACGAACACGGCAAGGGCGATCACAAGCACGTGGGTGCGACTGACGTTCCGTACGTTTTTACAACGCCGGAAACGCTGCTCGCTGATTCTTGGAATGATGTGGATAATTGGGAGCTTTAGAATGCGTACAGTTACCCTGGTAATATCTTCCCGTGAGCTAACCGACAGGAGGTTCCTGCGAGCATTCGATGGGGAACGGCAAGGAACCTTCATTAGCTTCGACTCACCCGCCCTTCTTTTTAAGGTGCTTACGGGAAAACGTTGGGAGCTGCTTAAGCTCATGACCGGTGCAGGACCTATGACACTTCGAGAAGCGGCGCGCAGATCAGGGAGGGACGTAAAAGCTGTCCACAGCGACGTGCACGCGCTTTTGAACGCCGGCATATTGCAAAAGACCGACAAGGGCCTGATCGACTTTCCGTTTGATGCCGTTCACGTGGACTTCACCCTGAAAGCCGCCTGAGGCCTCACCGGCTTGGTAAACTAACTGTGTTCCCTCGCGCCTTGGATCGCCGCCCCATTACTTCGAATCGGCAGTTGCGGGTGCGAGACCAGAGGAACTCAGGGACTGGAGAGACACAGCAGCCGGGCACCTTTTTTGAAAACAGTAAGGTACGCTACGGTATCAAAGGGCATGCCAGACGAAGACCGGCGAGACCCCGGACTCTAACATTCCAGCAGCCCAGGCCCAGGCCGGTCTAAGTCCGGCATTATCCTTGACCCTCCGCATCAAAAGAATTGGACGAAGGGCGCCCGACTCGGAATCTAGGGACTGGCAGGTATCGCCCTTACTGCCCGTCGATCAATCAGCTCCCGGCAAGTACGATGCCACGGCGAATTCTCTGCCATAACCCGATAGAACGTTGTACAATACCCGGTTTGGGCCGCTTGAATTTTCGCGTGCTTCTCTCTGACATGAACGGCATCACTTAGCTGTTGAGTGTTCAGCAATCTTAAGTAAGGAAAGGACCTTGTATGTCATTCTTCTCACGAATATTCGGACATTCACAACAACGCGAGCTAAAAAAACGTCTCGACAATATACACAAACAAGTTCAGGACCAATACAAGCCAGTGTACGATTTAGGTTTTGCACTGATTCGTGGGGCTGTCAATTGCAGAGATAATGTAAGAGAATTAATCGATTTTCCTACAAAGAAAGAGAGGATGAAACGTGAAGTTTTTATATTCCAGGAATTTATATTTTTCTTTATGCATATTACAATGCGGGAAGCATTTGTACAATTATCGCAACCTCAAATAGAAGAACTTAAGGCATACCTTGGTCCCGCAATTGCAACAACCACAATAGATGCCTATTTTGCACATTGGCCGGAGGAACATAGGCGCAAGATGATTGACGGGTTTTATGACAACTTGAATAGAGCCGAACTAGAATATACTCAATGTACCAAATTGGATTTATCACTACTCAACCAAGAGCAACATAGTCATCTGTTTCGAGCCTTGTTTATGCAACTCGGTTCAAATGTTGCAGACTATGCCGTGGACAATCAAAATGATGTAGAGGTAATTGCGTCTGTTAGCAAGCTTGCCTTGGACGAACTTGTAAGAATCCGTCTTTACGATCTCATCGCCCAGGTGAAAAACGTTACCTTCGGCAGCGTAACGGCATAGTACATCAGAAATACCATGTTCTGATATGTTGAAGTAGTCGCATGATTACTTAACTGTTAATGTTCAGAAAAGAAATAAACATTGATGAGCCATTTATATAAACAGAAGGGGGCGGACTGTGAAGATTAGTGATCCACACCGTTTGATACCCGACCATAGTGTGCTTCATCGCATTGTTGAAAGTCATCCCTTATTCTCAGACTTGCTAGATGGAATCAGAGAAGTCAGGGTGCTTCCGATTGATCAACATCTGAATCAAGGGCCGAGAGTTGAGTACGATCAAGGGAAGCGAGAGGCAAAACTCTACGTTGCTTCTGATACGGCAAGGAGAAACGATTTCTGCTATATACTCTACCATGAATTCTCTCACGTGGCAGATCGACTAAATCCTGCGTTTGGATACTCCGATGAAGTGAGGTTCTCCTTGTCTGACACTGAGCAACTCAATGTAAGGGAACTATGGAACGTTTATATAGATGCACGACTCCATCACCACAGCCTTTTTGAATTGGGGGAGAACGACAGAAATATTTATCGCAAGATTAACGGCAAGCCCCAGAAGATCCCTTTCAGCATCGAAGGCAAGCTGATAAAGCACTCCAGTTTCTTGAGTTCGCGGGGAATACGTGAAGCTCAGCGAATCGTTCAAGAGATATGGGATAATCCACATCTCTTACGATCATACCAACAGTTGGTTGCCATAGTGAAAGTAAAGAATGGTTAATAGGGGTTGTGAGCCCAAACCAGCGAAAAAGTGAACTCCGTTGGATGGACGAAGTGGGCCGTGAAGTACTTGTGGTATTAACTGGACAATTTCCCGTCTGTCGATACCCTGAAAACGCGGCCGCATTCCACCTGGCTTTGACAACCCGATAACGCCGTAGAAACTGCACAAAACAACCGGTGATCCCTTATCCCAAGAGGCCGGTGTTGCACATGTCGTTCAGAAATCTGTAAACGCTTACCCCGTCTACATTACTGCGAGTTCGATTCTCGCCCTCTCTTTTATGGTAGTCCGCAAGTGGTCCGATAGCCCGAAATTGTCCAATAACATAATGGAACAACTACAAAATATTTCGGTCTTGGAGGTTCAAATCCTCTCGCCCCCAGGTTATCTCATCGGTGCAACTTTGGCGCAGGTTAGAAACCCCCCTTGCCCCGTCTATGTTTGCGGGTGTCCTCGAAGGTTCAAATCCTCTCCCGCCTATTTGTAAATCAAAGATACAGGCCGATTCTCAGGAGCCGGCTTTTCCTTGTGGGCAAGTCCCCCGCCGGCGCCTTGAACCGGATCATCATCCATCCCCTTTTGCCGTCCTTACAAGGCATTCAAGAACCTCGTAAGGTTGGGCGCCGACCACTATCCTTCCATCGGCCAGGAAGGTTGGAACAGCCGTGATGCCGCAGATGCGGGAGTAGTCCCAGTCACGGTCCACGGCTTCCTTGAAAGTCCTTTCAGCCAAAGCCTGTTCCGCCTCCTGAGGGTCCAGGCCGATTGTTGCGGCGATCTCTTTCAAAACCGAAATATCGGCTATGTTCCTTCCGTGAGCGAAGTAGGCTTTGAAGACGGCCATGTGAAACTCGTCTCCCTTATTCAACGATTCGGCCCACTTCCCAAGTTCCTGCGCCCGGCGGCTGTTATATGTTCTGGAGCGGATCCCCCAGGGAAGGCCCAACTCGGCAGCCACTTTTTTCAGACGCTCCATGGATGAGGGAAGGTCTATATCCCGTCCCCTGAAAAGCTCCTCCAGTCTCATGCCTTCTTCCGGCGTTTCCGGATGCAAAGGAAAGGCAATCCATCCGACCTCTATCCCGTACTGTTCCTTCAGCCTTTCAACACGCCCGGTGATGAAATAGCACCACGGTCAGACGTAATCGGAGAAAACCTCCAGAATGATTCTCCGGTTTTGGTCCAATGTCATAACCCCCTGTTCTCCTGTTTCGATATGTTTCATTACGTGTCATCAGTTTTTCACGAAACCTCACTTCGCTCCCTTGAGCGGCGAAACGCCGGTAGAAGGGTTATCTGCATTCTACCGGTTGCGCTCCCGTTTGCAAAGATTCAATCGCCACCTGGTCAGTTCGGCAGGATAATCGAGTTCTTATGAATGCTCTCGTATTAGATTAGCGGCAGAGAGAAAATCCTGCGGTTCCAGCAAGCATGAGTTGCCGGGCAAAAGAGCAGAGACCTTTACGGAATCCCGATCGAAGCCGCTTCTCTTTATACTCATATAGATCAGGCGGTACGTGGAGATCAGCTTTAATCTCCTCCGGTATCTTGCTCCAGTCAAACCTGACGTCAGGAGACTGATACTGAAGCGGGCGCCTTGCGAGCTACTATTGCCGTTGGGCAAAATCTACCGAAAGAAACCGCCGCCATAATTGCAGTCCCCCAGGAATCGCCAACGTATCGGATATGGATGAGGCCAAGCTTTGCGAGGCCGGCAGCATATTCAGCATGATGCTCGATGTCCGCGAGCACAAGATGACCGGCTGGCTTCAGAACGCGGGCCATCTCGGCGAGCGCCTCCGCACGTTCGCCGGCTATGCGCAGGTTGTGGACCGCCCAGTGAGAGACAACGACATCGAAAGACTCGTTTGAGAAAGGCAATTGGCGCATATCAGCCGTATAGACCTCGATACCTTTTTCAACACCCTCTATCCGCGCATTGTTGAGGGCTGCGTCAGGCCGGTTGTCGGCCTGGTCCGCCGATTGCCAGAGGTCTATCCCGACAGATCTGCCCTCAGTAAGCCGCGTGGCTGCTCCCACAAGCATCAGGCCGTGCCCGCAGCCGACGTCCAGAACTCTTTCCGCGCCCTTCCAAGAAATGAGGTCGAGCAGATACTCACGTTCGTTGAGCTTGCCAACACGGCTTGAATAGAGCATTAGACAGCCCTGACCAAGAAAATAAGCTGCACAGAGCATAAGCAGAGCCGCAAGAATAACGCCCAACGGACGACCCGGCCAAAAACCAAAGACTGCCGGAAGCATCAGCAGCAAGGAGCCTGCGCCCATAAAAAACATGTTGCGAACGATGCCGGGGGCGTCAATTCCGTAGTTTGTACGTCTCATGGCAGGCTCATGTCATTCAGGATTGTTCCTTCCCACCGGAATCAAGAATGTTTTAGACCTAAATTGAGCGATTCATCCTCGGGACCGTGTCGTACCGGTGAAGGTCCGGGTATCGAAGGGTGGGCGGCCCAAGCTATAGGGGTAGGGACAGCGCATTGGATTGCACTGCCCCTCCCTCCGAACCGGACAAGCGGATCTCCCGCATCCGGCTCTCCAGTCGATGGTTTTACCTCGTCAGGACTGAAGGAATGAATCACGGGCGGCCTTAAGGT
>DASPQK010000233.1:0-21809 GCA_035624985.1 Syntrophobacteraceae bacterium
CTCGGTGCGCTTTGTAAAGAACCTTTTGAAGTTCATTAAGAACTTCGCAAAGAACGATCCCCGGGGCGGTTGTTCCACGATATTCTCGGGTTCGAGCGCTTTGCTGAAGCTTGGCCGTCCGGTGCCTGAACGAAATTTGTCCGAAGAACTGAAAAGAGGCTCGCCGGAAACTACATCAACGTATATGCCTTCCTTGTCGTTGTCCCAGTATTCGTTTTTGAAAGCGGGCTCGGAGCCCTTTTCCTGTGTCACCTTGTACTGGAGCGGCGACAGGGTTTTCCTGAGTTCCTTATCGCTGGGCCTGGAATAGCCGGTTGTATCGGAAACTGCCCGTACGGGTCCCGGCCACAGCCCAATGGCCACAATGACCGTTAAAACAATAAACCCGAATTTCATCCACATCTCCTTCATACTGCCTGTTCGCAACCCCGGCGCACGGAGTTGACCCGTTAGGTTTTCGCGCCCGACTCACCATGTGTCGATACTAATAAAAATAGTAAGCATGGAGGCAAAATCCAGTGCCGCGCTGAAGCAGTAAACCCTGTCTAACCTTTCATCGTCCCAATGTACCACTCAATAGACTCCTCCATGCCGCTGGCTACACTGTATCGCGGTTCGTAGCCGAGCAGTTCCCTCGCTCGCGAAATATTCGCAAGAGAGTGCCGCACGTCCCCTTTGCGAAATGGCCCATATCTGGGTTCCATGCTTGCCGCCCAGGGCATGTGGGGAGAAAGAGAGTTTTTGATCAGCTTGAGCAACTGGTTGAGCGTAGTGCGATTGCCGCAGGCAATGTTGTACGTTTTGTTAAGAGCTTCGGAGGAATCGGACAAGGCGGCCAGGATGTTTCCCTGCACCACGTCTTTAATGTAGCAGAAATCGCGGCTGGTCTCACCATCACCGTTGACCACAGGAGTTTGCCGATTCATAAGCGCATGGATCCAACAGGGAATAACGGCTGCGTATGCGCCCCTGGGGTCCTGCCGTTTGCCGAATACGTTGAAATATCTCAGCCCTATCCAGCTGAAATCGTATACCCTTGAAAAGACCTCGGCGTAAATCTCATCCACCAGTTTCGAAGCCGCATATGGAGAAAGCATCGATCCAATTTCATCCTCCACCTTTGGCAGTCTTTCACTGTCGCCATAAACGGAAGATGAACTTGCGAACACGAACCGTTTTACATGGGCTTCCTTCGACGCAACGAGCATCCGAAGAAAGCCGTCCACGTTGCATGTGTTGGTGGTGATCGGATCGTTTATGGATCGAGGCACGCTGCCAAGGGCGGCCTGATGCAGTACGTAATCGACTCCGGAGCACGCCTTGCGGCAGTCTTGTGAATTGCGGATATCTCCCTGGATAAATTCAAATTTGCCCCATTTATCGGAACCGACTGACTTCTCCACATCATCGAGGTTATGTGGATAGCCCGTGATGAAGTTGTCCATCCCCACCACGGTCTGATCCAGTTCCAGAAGACTTTCAAGGAGGTTGGAGCCGATAAACCCCGCAACCCCTGTGATCAGCCACTTCCTGGGACCTTTGCCGAGTTCTGTCTTAACATTGTCAAATCTGCTCACCATTGGTGACCCCACGTGTTCATCGGAAAGTTCATCGGTTAACTTATATCATCCACAAACAACTTGTGAAAATAAATTCTTTCGAATCCAAATTCTAAAAAATCTATCATTTAAACAATTCACATATTATATTCCTACCATATGCTTCCTAAAGTGATCGATGGAAAAGGAGAAAAAGATGGATACAAATGACCAGCCGTCCACCGATTATTGCGAGACCAAGATCTGTGCCGACGAAGCCCCACCGGCGCCCGCTCCTATGGGGTGGAAAGAGCTTTACTTGAAGGAGGATTGGTGGGCCATTTATCTGGGAATCGGCCTGATGCTGGTCGCCTTGATCGCTTTTTCGCAGGGCAGCAATAGTATCAAGTCATTGGTTATCAATCCGGGCGGCGTCAAATGGAGTTCACCGGGCCAGTTGGTGGGACATTTTCAGCAGAACCTGCATCTTTACCTGCTCCAGCTTTTCTTCTGGCTCGTGATTTTAGGGATAAGCACTAAAATCATGGGGATCAAACTTTCCCAATTCCTCCCCGGCTTCATATTCCTATACATTCTGTCGGTGGTTATGTTCTCCATCAGCGGCTGGGTAAATGCAGCGAAGTATAATCTCGAACCTCCCCTGGTGGCCCTCATCCTCGGCCTTATCCTGGCCAATGTCGTTTCCCTGCCTAAATGGCTGGACGCAGGATTTCGGGTCGAATACTACATCAAGACCGGCATCGTGCTGCTGGGCGCCACGTTTCCCGTCACGCTGATTGTCACTGCCGGCCCTGTTGCATTGTTGCAGGCAACTATCATCTCAATCACCACCTGCCTTGTCATCTATTTTGCGGCCACCAGGTTCTTTGGACTGGATAAGAGATTGGCTTCGGTGATCGGCGTTGGCGGTTCGGTCTGCGGGGTTTCGGCCTCCATGGCCATTGCCAGTTCGGTGAATGCCAAAAAAGAAGACCTCTACACCTCGGTCACCCTGGTTGTGGTCTGGGCCTTGGTGATGATTGTAGTGCTGCCGTTCGTTTGCAAGCTCCTGGGCCTGGCTGCCGGTGTTGCGGGGGCCTGGATCGGCACCTCCGAGTTCGCTGATGCAGCCGGTTTCGCAGCAGCCAGCGCTTACGGCAAGATGGCCGGCAACGAAAACGCCGCTATCCAGGGCTTCACCCTGATGAAGGTCATCGGACGCGATATGTGGATAGGTATCTGGTCCTTTGTATTCGCCATGATTGCATGTCTGAAATGGGAGAAGGAAGAATGCGGCGTGCGGCCCAACGCCATGGAGATCTGGTGGCGTTTCCCGAAGTTCGTTATCGGGTTTTTCATAGCTACCTTACTGATGACCGGCGTCACGGCCGGTTACACCACGGCGCTGTTCAACAGTTCGGTCAAACCCAATCTGATTTTGCCCCTGGTCTCTATCCGGACCTGGCTCTTTATCTTCTGCTTCCTTAGCATAGGACTGACTACCCGCTTCCGGGAGCTCAAGGCGGCAGGCTGGAAGCCTTTCGGCGCATTCACCACAGGCGTGGTGGTCAACGTCATCCTGGGGTTCGTTTTGTCGGTGTTTGTCTTTGGGAGCTACTGGTCTGCGTTGGGTAAATAGACTGTGAATTTCTACCTCATTTGCGGTTCTCTTCCTCAAGTTTCACCAATACGTCCAGACTCCGGCGAACCCGCTTCTGCTCGGTCTTCCTGTTGACTTTATTGGGAGCGTGCTTTCTGTGCCTGATTATTTCGGTCTTTTGAGTTTTTGAACCCATCTTCATCTCCTTTGAGTCTAAGTTCAGCCATGCGCCTGCGTATATCCGAGACCAGTTTCGCCAGATGCGGGTACTGCCCCTGGCCGGTTCTTAACAGATGAAGAGCCAACTGGTCAACTGCAAAGGGGATGTAGTCCAGAAACCGCCTCTTGCCTTTCGCTATCCCCAGGAATCCAAAAGCCCCCAGCACCTGAAGGTCCCTGGCGAGCCTTACCGCACTGAATTTTCTGATAAAATCTCCCTTTGAGACGCCCTGCCGCCACCCTGCTGAGGACCAGTACACGGAAACCAGCTTATCCTGCAATCTCATGGGCAACCTAACGTAAGGGTCTATCAGCAGCGATGCAAGGTCATAAGCAGGAGGCCCAAACCGCATGCCCTGAAAATCGAGCAGCCAGAGCCTTGCGCGCCGCACCATGATATTGCGGCTCTGGAAGTCCCGATGAAAAACAAAAGAACTCCTCCACATTCCCGCAGCCTCCGCAAGCGCTTCAAAATCGGGGCGGAGTTCATCGGGAGCTATTTCAAGGTCAAGACAGCCGTTGACGAATGAATTTCGGAAATACTCAAGCTCTCGCTCGTAGACGAAACAAGGATCGTAAAGGGGAGAATCGAAACAAAATTCCGGAACGAAACCTTCGGGAGCCCTTGCGTGGAGCGCTCCGAGCATTGTGACAACATGCCCGTAGATAGACTCCAGATTTTTCCGGCGGGAAAGAACGAAATTTTGGAGGTGCAGGTCTCCGGCGTCCTCCAGGATAAATCTTCCCCTGCCTGCATCAGCATAAAGGATGTGCGGCACGGGCAACCCTTTGGAATGCAGGTGGTTGCCGATCAGCAAATAGGAATCGTTCTCATCTGTGCCGTCTTTTCTTACTCGAGGCGAAATCAGACCTATCAGCGAAGAGGAGCCGCAGAAAATACGAAAGAACTTCCTGTCCGACCCGTCGCCCGACAAAGGCGCGATACGCACTTTTTCAGAGCCCCCCGAGATACTTCCGGCCTTTTCAACCAGGTCGTCAAGTCCGGAGAAATTGTGATAGCTCATAATAGAACACATAGGACATACAGCACGGGTTCCCGAGATATATGGCCGGATATGGCGACCCGAAGCCAATCGGTTCCGACGGCTCTGCCCAGACACGATTATCCGGGTATCGCTTGCGCCGGCGCAAATATTTTTCCCGTATGGCGCCCTGAGATACTCATACCGTCCGCCACAATGCAATCTTTTAACGAACTCCCTTCTTCAATCCGCACGTCGTCCCACAATATGACGTCCTCAAGACAAACACCTTTGCAAATTCGAACTCCCCGGCCCGCCACAACCGACCCTTTGAAGCGGCAATCCGGGTGCACGACTGCTTCCGGACCCATTGAGACATACTCTCCGGTTTTAACAGGGGGCAGACGTCCGGGCGCAAGCCGGGCAAGCTCACTGGTGACCCTCATGTAGCTCCGGACCGATCCCATCTCGCGCCAGAAAAGGTTTTCCTGTGTAATGGCCCTGGGATAAACACCCCTCGATATCAACTTTCGATATATGCTGAGAATATCGCACGGGGTTTCGGCGCAGACATCGGCAAGGGCGGATGGGTTGATGAAATGAATGCCGGTAAAAGCCATCAGCCGAACGCCATTCACTTTTTCCTGAATCTCCTCTGCCTCCTGCCGGAAACCGACCACGAACCCCTCCGCGCTTACCGCTACGTTATTGAATGCCGGCCAGTCGTGCACCAGAAGGCTTACCTCGGCCCCCTCAAGCTTGTGGCGTTCATATAATCGGTGCAGGGCAACGTCGCTTACGATATCGATGTTGATCGCCACGAACGGGTCGTCGCCAAAATACTTCGAGGCACATTTTATGCCGCCTCCCGTTCCCAGGAGCACCGGCTCGCTTAGCACACTCACCGGGATCGGCCACTGCCTTCCCTGGACCGCTGCGGCAAGGTTTTCCGCCAAGTGGTAAGCATTTAGAAACGCACCATCGAACCCGGAGCGATAGAGTCTGTCAATCCAGAATTCGAGCATCGTGACGCCGCGAAGCGGAACCAGGGCCTTAGGGCGAAAGTTTGTCAGCGGCAGAAGCCGCGTGCCAAGTCCGGCAGCTAAAATCATCGCGCGCATGGATCATCCGAAGAGCCGCAATCTCTCCCCTTTTGTAAAAAGGGAGCAGCCGAAATTCCCCCCCTTTTCTAAAGGGGGGGGGAGGGATTTTGGCAGACCTTTGCCGTCCAACGGCTCACAATGCCGACGTAATCAGGGTCGGTGATCTCAACGATCGTTCTGCCCCCGGACGCACTCTTCAACGCCACATCTCCCTGGGCAAGCCAATTGATCACCTGGGCATAGACTTCGTACTCCAGCATCAGTCCGCGCATGCGAATGGCGTCGATGGTGTCGTCGGGCCAGATCGGATAGACAGCCTGGGCGACAATCGGTCCGGTGTCTTCGCCTTCGTCGACGAAATGAACCGTGATGCCTCCCCATTTGCAGCCGTATTCGAAGGTCTCCTCATAGCCGTGCTGCCCCGGAAATGACGGAAGCAGCGCCGGGTGGATGTTGAGGATTCTAAGAAAGGCTGTATTGAAATGATTTATGAAATAAGGAGTCACCAGGCGCATGAAGCCCGCCAGACAAACATAGTCCGGACTGTAAGCATCTAATATTCGGATCAGAGCATGTTCGGAAGCCACCAATCGCGCGAGCCGCGCCCGACGTTCGAGCGGGTCCGGATTTTTCACTATTTTCTGCCTCCGGTCCAGATCGGCGAGGTCCGCCGGCAGTCCGGCTTTTTCCAGTTCGTCGGCAGTAAGTTTTGGAAAAGCGTTGTAATCGACATGGAATGCAGGAATATCGGCCCTTTGGGCCCTTTCCAGGCCGAAAGCCCCAGGTCTGTCGCTCACGACCACAACGATTTCAGCGTTGAGCGTCCCGGCGGCGGATCTGTCTATCATCGCCTGGAGGTTGGTCCCCCCTCCCGAAATGAGAACGGCCAGGCGAAGTTTTCGACGGGCGGGTGATTCCAATCAGTCAGTTCCTCAATCCCTAAGCTCCCAAATTATCAGGCAAAATAGCGTACGGCGTTCCGAAAGAACATGATCCCCTCGCCTTCTTCCGGAATCGGTTTGCCCTCGCGCCTGTATCTTTCTCTAAGCAGGGTCCAGTCGGGGTGGTTCGTGAAATGGTTGAACGCCTCGGGATGAGGCATCAGCCCGGCGACTCTGCCCGTAACATCGCAGATTCCGGCAATATCTTCGACCGAACCGTTCGGATTGAAGGGAAACTCTCCAAAAGCGCGGGAGCCGTCAGGCTTCGCATAACGCAGGAATATCTGCTGGCCTGAAATGAGCTTTTCAACCACACCGGGTTCTGCAAAAAACTTCCCTTCGCCGTGGCGTATCGGAAGTTCAATGCTCTGGATATCGCGGGATAAAACGCAAGGTGATTCCGAGTTGACCGACAACTTCACCCACTGATCGCGAAACCCCCCACAGTCGTTGGCGATCAGGGCCACCTCCCGCTTCATCCTGCCGGGCTCGAACCCGGGCAAAAGTCCGAGGTTAACCAGCACCTGGAATCCGTTGCATATCCCGATGACAATGCCGCCGCTGTTCACAAGCGAGACGATTTCTTCCTGTAGCCGGTGTTTGAGACGCATCGCCATGATTACACCTGCTCCATGGTCGTCGCCCCAGGAAAATCCGCCCCCTATGACGAAGATCCGGTAAGAACTCAATGATTTTTCGCCCGAAATGAGACTGTTGAGGTGCACCCTGTCCACCTGCGCCCCGGCCGCCTGCAATGCATAAGTGGTCTCAAGATCGCAATTGAGACCGAAACCCGTCATCACCAGAACTCTCACCATTTTCAAGTGACCTATTCCAGACCGATATCTTTTCTGTAGTAAATTCCCTCGAACCGGACCTTCTCCATTTCCCAAAGGGCCGTTTCCCTTGCTTCCTTAAGAGTGCTTCCTGAACATACTATGCAGAGCACCCTTCCACCTGTTGTAAGGAGCCGGCCTGAAGCATCCTTTTCCGTGCCGGAATGAAAAACCAGGCAGTTCCTGTCAATCTGATCGACACCCTCTATGGGCACGCCAATTTTATAACGGTCCGGATAACCTTTGTACCAGCCTTTTTTACTCTTGGTCACACCGCTGGTCGCAATGAGGCACAGGCGGTAGTCCGAGTCCCACTCCGGCTGTATGGCGTTGAGTGTGCCCGTTGTGATCGCCTCGCTGATGTCCACCAGGTCGGTTCGAAGCCGGGGAAGTATGACCTGCGCCTCAGGATCGCCCAGACGGATATTTATCTCAAGCACGTAAGGAGTAACTTCCGTTCCACTTCCCACGAGCATCAGCCCCAGATACAGGATGCCCCGGTAGAGGATGTCGTATTTTTCCCGCACCCCCGTTATGAGCGGTTCGGCCACCTTTGACATGATGGTCTTTACAAGCGCATCATCCACCCAGGGATGTGGCGAATAGGCGCCCATTCCCCCTGTGTTTTTCCCCTCGTCGTTTTCCCTGGCGCGTTTGTAATCCTGAGCTGCAACCATCGGTGTCACCGTGTACCCGTCGGTAAAGCAAAAAAAGGACAGCTCGCGGCCATATAGCCTTCTTTCTATATCGACCCTCTCGCCGGCATCGCCGAATATGCGCTCTTCCATGATCGAGTGCACAGCCTCCTCGGCCTCCCGGACCGATTCGCACACCAGCGATCCCTTGCCTGCGGCCAGACCGTCCGCTTTGACCACAACCGGGTATCCAACGCTTCGCACATAGTCGCGGGCTTTGTCAGGATCGCTAAAATTTTCGAACTCCGGCACCCTGATTCCAATCTCCCGCATCATCACCTTAGCGTCACATTTGCTTGACTCCAACCTGCTTGCCCTGCTGTCCGGACCGATTATCGACAACCCGCGGGATTCGAACAGGTCTGCAATGCCGGCGGAAAGCGGCTTCTCAGGTCCTACAAAAGTCAGATCGATCCTTTCCTTCTCCGCAAAGTCGGCCATCTCTTCGATGGTCCTGAGGTTCACACAGTCGGCTGTCTCGGCTATCCCCGCATTGCCGTGAGCGACGTAAACCCTGCTGACTCGGGGACTCTGAATGAATTTCCACGCAATGGCGTGATCTCTGCCCCCCGTACCCACAACCAGGACTTTCAAAATTCCCCCCTTAACAGAAACGCGCCCCTCAAAGCACCCCTGAGAGATATTCGCAGATGTTGGCGTCATAGCTGCTTGTCGAGCAAAATGCCTTGCGGGCCAGCCGCAGGCTGGTCTTTCTCGATATCTTCCCCTTGAGTGCCTGCATTTCCTTGAGGATTTCAGGGTAATCCGAGGGGTCTGTCACCACCGCAACGAACCTGTTGTTTTTGGCCGCCGCGCGGATGAGGGTCGGCCCACCGATATCGATGTTTTCGATCGCATCTTCCAAAGTGCACCCTTGACGAGCAACCGTCTCTGCAAACGCATACAGGTTCACCACAACCATGTCGATCGGCTCTATTCCATGGTCTGACATGGTGGAAGCGTGTGCCTGGTTGTCTCGTATGCCAAGTATCCCGCCGTGAATCTTAGGGTGCAGCGTTTTGACCCTGCCATCGAGCATCTCGGGAAATCCGGTATAATCGGAGACCTCGGTTATATCGATTCCCGACTCCCGAAGCGCTTTGGCGGTCCCCCCCGTCGAAAGCAAATGCACATTTAGCTCACGCAGACCTCTGCCGAATTCGGCCAGTCCGGTTTTGTCCGTAACGCTCAACAACGCGCGTCTGACAGCAAACATGTTCTCCTCCTCCTGGGGGTCCTTAGTCCCGCAAAGCGTGGGATGAGTTCCCGGTTTTACGCGGCATCCGTTAAAATCTTCTCAAACATCTCATCTGCCGCTTTCAACACGGGTGCGTCGTCAGGCAGCATTATAGTCGGTTTTCCCTCGAGATCGAACTTCGAGACCAGCGGGTCGGCGGGAAGACTGCAGATTTTTCCCTTCCCAAAGATACGCTGGACTTCTTCCGGCAAAACTTCCGGTTCCTCCCGAACTTGGTTTATCACGAGCACGATCTTCGATACACGTATTGGAAGAGTTTTGACCAGTTCGGCTATGCGGCAAGCGGCGGAAAGTCCTCGCCTGCTTGGGTCCGACACCAGGATCAAAAGGTCTATGTCCTTCTGGGTAAGACGGCTGAAATGCTCCATTCCAGCCTCGTTGTCTATGACGATGAACGGGTAGTTCTCGATGAGCCGGTCGATAAGGCTGCTCAAAAGATTGTTGGCCGCGCAATAGCAGCCTGGACCTTCCGGGCGCCCCATTGCAATAAGATCGAACCCGCCCGCCTCGACAAGGGCCTGTTCGACTTTCATCTCCATGAATATATCCTTTGTCATGCCCACCGGAACGCTCGTCTTCATTTCTTCGCGCGCCTCCGACAGCGTATCCTCCAGCCGCACTCCAAGCACTTCATTCAGATTCGAATTGGAATCGGCGTCTATGGCAAGAAGCGGTTTCATGCCATGATTGATCATATAGCGAATCAGAAGACCCGCTATCGTAGTTTTTCCGGTTCCACCTTTACCACCCAATGCAACAGCGTAGCCCAAATCCACCTCCAAAAATTTTTCCTTCCAGATCCATTCCATCCTGCATCGTAGACGAACAGGGAAATTAACACTTTTACAAAATTTCATTTATAGCATAATGAAGCACTTTTATGAAGGCGTTTACCAGTAACAAACGGAAAGGAAATCATGGAAAAAGACTCCGGAGAAAACGCCGGTCCGTGCCTGAGTGTGGTAATTCCATGCTTTAACGAGCAAGCCACACTCCGCGAGTGCGTGGAAAAAGTTGTCTCCGTAGGGCATTCCGGACTAAGGCTTGAGATAATTATAGTCGATGATTGCTCGACAGACGGCAGTCATGAGGTCGCCCTCGAACTGTCGGACAAATATCCCCAACAGGTGACCGTGCTTGCTCATGAAAAGAACCGGGGAAAGGGAGCAGCCCTGCGCACGGGGTTCGGGAAAGCCACCGGAGACTTCGTCTGCGTTCAGGATGCGGACCTGGAGTACGATCCATCGGATTTTAAAAAGCTCCTCGCACCGCTCCTGTCCGGGAAGGCCGACGTCGTGCTGGGTTCCCGGTTCCTTTCCACAGGGGAACACCGGGTACTCTATTTCTGGCATTACTTGGGCAACCGGCTGCTTACCTTCATCTCCAATATGTTCACAGACTTGAACCTGACCGATATGGAAACCGGCTACAAGGTCTTCCGCAGGGACGTACTTCAGAAAATCACGATCCAGGAGGACAGGTTTGGTTTCGAGCCTGAAATAGTCGCAAAAATAGCTCACATGCGTCTTCGCATTTACGAAACAGGGATTTCTTATTATGGGCGAACTTATGAGGAAGGCAAAAAGATTGCCGCCAGGGACGCGCTTAGAGCGATCTACTGCATCATGCGCTATAACCTGCATCGAGCGCCCATGCCGATCCAGTTTGCAGCATACCTGTTCATAGGCGGCGTTTCGGCAGTCTTCAACCTGGCTGTTTTCCTTGGCGCCCTCTCATGCGGATACCCCACGGCACTCTCAGCGCTGTCTGCTTTTTTCCTGGCGGCTGCCCTGAATTATCTGTTGTGCATTCTGCTGCTGTTCAGGCACAAGGCAAGATGGAGCGCGCCCAAAGAGGTTGCAATCTATTTGCTGGTGGTATGCGCGCTTGGAATTATGGACGCCGGAATAACCAAACTCCTTATCCAGGCAGGATTAGCGGCATGGATGTCAAAATCTGCGGCAACCGCTGTAGGATTGGTATTGAATTTTGCCGGCCGGCGCCTTCTTGTTTTCCCGGAGCCTTCGAGCGGACCCTGGCGCAGGCGGTTCGAAAAAAGCGGCGGTTAAAAAACGCCTCCTAAATCCTGATCTTCTTCACGCATTTTGTCCACCTTGCGCATAAGGTGGTCGAGCACTCCATTTATAAATGCCCCTGAGTCGGGGCTGCCAAAGGTTTTCCCCAAATCGATCGCCTCGTTTATAGACACTCTGGGCGGGACTTCAGGACAATGGAGCATCTCAAAGAGGGCAATCCGGAGAACATTTCTGTCGATTATCGACATCCTTTCCAGGCGCCAATTGTCCGAGGCCGCCACGATCATCTCGTCCAGTTCGCTGCGGTGAATATAGACGCCGTTCAGGAGCTGCTCGGCGAATGGACGCACAGCGCTGCTTAGGTCGGTGTCTTCATCCTCATCGTTCCAGGCCAGTTCGTAGAACAAATCGATGACCAGATGCGGAGGCTGTCCGGTCATCTCCTGTTGATAGAGCATCTGTAAGGCGATCTCTCTTGATTTGCGCCGCTGACCCATGTCTAACCTCACAACATAAAAGCTTACCTCACAATCGTCCATGTTTCAACCAACAGAGTGAAATGTCCGACCGTCGAGTGGAGCCGGTTGGAAATCACGAGGCTGGCCCTGTTTCAATCGAAGATAGGACAAAATTATAGGACAAAATTATCTTGACTTAGCTCAATTGCTCATTGACAATAAGATGCCGAATTCCTTCTTGCTGCTCTGCCAATCGGTGACTCAGCTTATAGCAGTTAACGGTCGTGCAAATCCTGGTCTAATTAGCAGGCTGTTCACATACATCGAATGCAGGGACAAGGCCGTAACGGCTCGCAGTGATTTGAGTTCATGCAGTTCTTTCATCGAACGCGGCTGACGTGCACCCGCTTAGGTTAACGGATATGAAAGATAATTCAAAAGATGCCCTGGTAAACAGCGTCCTGTCCGACAGCGAGTTCCGCATCCTGAAAAATATCTGCGATGCTGTTCTAATTACGCGCAAGGACGGCACCATTGTTTACTTGAATGACGCCTACGCCAGGTTACTGGGCATTCCCGCCGAGGCGATCCTTTACCGCAAGCTCACTGATGTGCAGCCTAATTCGCCGGCCCTGAGGGCAATGGCCAACGGAACTGAGTGCTACAATGTTCCCGACCTGATGGACCCTCCCGACGTGGGCGCGGCTTGTTCGGTCCTCCTCATGCCTTCACCCGAGGATTTTACATGTTCGGTTACCATTCTCAATCTGATGAACCCTAACCTCACACACCACGATTTCAGGGCAAAACAGCGGTATGTTGAGTCCTATCTGGACGCCCGAATAGCTCAGGGTGCTGCTCTCCCCGCTCCCTTCAGCAAACTGGTGGGGATGAGCAAGAATTTCAGGATCGCTCTCTATATGGCTTCCAAGGCGAGCAAGGCGGACTTTCCCGTCCTTGTCACGGGCGAAAGCGGAGTGGGAAAGGAGTTGCTGGTCCGGGCCATCCACGAGTCCAGCCACAGGTCCAGCCGTGAGTTTGTAAGCATTAACTGCGCCGCCATTCCGAGCACGCTGATCGAATCGGAACTTTTCGGCTATGAATCAGGCAGTTTCACAGGCGGCAGGCGGGAAGGCAAGAAGGGCCTGTTCGACCAGGCCGACAAAGGGACGATCTTTTTCGATGAAGTCGGCGATTTCGAGTTGAGCACTCAGGCCAAAATACTCAGAGTGCTTGAAGAAAAGGAGTTCAGAAGGATTGGAGGGCAGAAGTGCATACCTGTTAATACAAGAGTTTTGGGCGCCACCAACAGGGAACTCGAGAAAATGATGGTGGAGGGAAAGTTCAGAGTTGACCTCTACTATCGCCTCAACACCATGACCATTCATGTTCCTCCGTTGCGTGAACGAGGACGTGATATCGAATTACTGGCCGAGCACTTTCTATCGGCGCTTGCTCGGCAATCAAAAAAAACGGCCAGATTCAGTCGTGACACAATGAATATATTCTATGCACATGACTGGCCGGGAAATGCAAGGGAGCTTCGAAGCGTTGTCCACTACGCCCTCAATATGACCGATACCGAAGTGATAAATCCGGGCGACCTGCCCCCCTATCTGCTCCTTTCGGATGCAAAGGCCTCGCTTAATCATCGGATATGCTCGAAGGCTCACGAGTCCAATGGTTCCAGGCGCGGCTTCATATACCGGGACGTTATAGACGCTTTCGAAAAGGATTTGATAGAAGTCATCCTCCAGCGATACCGAAGCCGGACCAAAGCCATGGAGGCATTAGGCCTGAGCCGGAGGTCCTTTTACCTCAAGCTCAAAAAACATGGCCTCTCAGAACACCAGCGGCCTCCGGCAGGTACTGAAGGAACTGCAAACCGCCGTTTGACAGCGAGATCCCGGGATGCCGCCAGGACCCCTTCCATGCCGGCAGATAACAAGCAAAGGGGATCAAGCCGACATCTGCTTTATTAGGTTGGCCATCTCTATGGCCGCAGCTGCGGCGTCCCAGCCCTTGTTGCCCGACTTTGCGCCCGCCCGTTCGATCGCCTGCTCCAGCGTATCTGTGGTGAGCACCCCGAAGCTGATTGGAACCCCCGCTTCAATAGCCACATTGGCGATCCCCTTGGAGACCTCCGCCGCCACATATTCAAAATGAGGCGTCCCCCCCCGGATCACAGCGCCTAGACAAATCACCGCGTCATATTTGCCGCTTTCCGCCGCTTTTTTTGCAATCAAAGGTATTTCGAACGCTCCAGGGACCTTGAAGATATCAACATCCTGCTCGTCTGCGCCATTCCTTTTCAGGGCATCCAGTGCGCCTCCCAGGAGCCTTTCACAGATAAAATCATTGAACCGGCTCACAATGATTCCAAACCTGAGGCCCTTGGCCATCAGCTTTCCTTCGAAAACTTTCATGAAGCTTCCCCCTCAGCGGATATGCAGCTCAGAATATGACCCATCTTGATGCACTTGGTATTCAAATACTGGATGTTACACTCATTTGGCGGGATTTCGATCGGCACTCTTTCGGTCACTACGATCCCGTAACCCTGAAGACCCACGATTTTGGTGGGGTTGTTCGTCATTAGTCTCATCTTTCTTATGCCGAGATCGACGAGCATTTGCGCGCCGATTCCATAATCGCGCAGATCGGCCCGAAATCCAAGAGCCTCGTTCGCCTCAACCGTATCGTAGCCTTCTTCCTGAAGGGCATAGGCTTTAATCTTGTTCGCAATACCTATTCCCCGTCCTTCATGATTCCTCATGTAAAGGAGCACCCCTCTGCCCGCCCGCCCAATTTGAGCCATAGCCGCGCGAAGCTGAGCGCCGCAGTCGCACCGCAGCGAACCGAAAACGTCGCCCGTGAGGCATTCCGAATGGACGCGCACAAGTATTTCCTCTTCAGCAACGATCTCACCTTTGATCAGCGCCAGATGACAATATTCGTCTATATCATTGGTGTAGGCTATGACATCAAATTCCCCTCCAAACGACGTTGGCAGCTTGGCGGTAGCAACCCTGTGGACGAACGATTCAGTCTGCATTCTGTATTGGATAAGGCTGGCGATGGTTACGATCTTCAGTCCATGTTCAGCGGCGAATACCTCCAGATCGGGCATCCGCGACATCGTGCCGTCCTCGTTCATGACCTCGCAGATTACTCCGGCCGGCCTCATTCCGGCAATCCTGGCAAGATCGACCGATCCTTCCGTCTGCCCGGTCCTGAACAAAACGCCGCCCTTTTTTGCGCGAAGCGGAAAAACGTGGCCCGGACTCACCAAATCATCGGGCCTGGCATCCTCCGCGATGGCGGTGAGGATCGTGCACGCCCTGTCCGCCGCGCTGATCCCCGTAGTCACTCCCCTTCGCGCCTCGATGGATATGGTGAATGCGGTTTGAAAGGGCGATTTGTTTTTGGTGACCATCATCGGCAGTTCAAGCCGGTCCACTATTTCGGGAGCAAGGGAAAGACAGACCAGGCCACGCCCGTATTTTGTCATGAAGTTGATAAGCTCCGGGGTCGCTTTCTCTGCTGCAATGCACAGATCTCCCTCATTTTCGCGGTCCTCGTCATCCACCAGGATGACGGGCTTGCCCCGCCTGACATCCTCAAGCGCCTCGGGTATTGTTGCCAAAGGCATCAGCGTATTCTCCTTCCAAGGAAATCCGTTATTTTTGCCGTAACATCTTTCATGCGAAGCCGTGTTGCTTCAAAAACTCAAGATCGATATGTTTTCTCGCGCCCTCTTTTCCAAATGTGCTTTGCCACGAAATTACCGCCTTTTCCACGTACTTCCCAATCAGGTCGGTCTCTATATTGACCTCGCCTCCAACTTGCAGGTCGGCGAGGGTGGTCACCAAAGCCGTGTAGGGAACGATATTCACATCGAAGCCCGTAACCAAAACCCCGTTGACTGTCAGGCTTACTCCATTTACCGCTACTGAGCCTTTCCCTGTAACGAACCTCATAATTTCACTGCCTGCCTCAAAGAAAAGCCGAAAAGATCGGCCTTCCGGCTTGCGCTCTCTAAGGACCGCGATCCCGTCAATGTGGCCGGTCACCAAGTGGCCGCCCACACGCTCGCCAAGCCGAAGAGCCCTCTCAAGATTGATCCTGCTCCCCGGGGCTTTGCGTCCGAGGGTCGTGCGGCCGAGCGTCTCGGCTGAGACGTCCGCTGTAAATGCCTCCTGCCCGGAATCGACCACGGTTAGACAAGCCCCGTCAACGGCTATGCTCTCGCCCAAAACGGCGGTATCCATGCGGAAATCGGGACGTATCACCATCCGGGCGTCCGGTCCGCTGCGCTCCGTTCGAAGCAGGGTCCCAGTGCCTTCTATAAGACCTGTAAACATAATTTTGCCAGCCTCAATAGAGTTGCTCGCGAAATCTCCCGCAGACAAGAAGGTCTTCTCCCAGCCTTCTGGCGCTCATTTCATAGGCATTAACGCAATCGGCCACCTTGAGCCTTGGCCTGCCGTGCAGCATGCAGACGCCGCTCGGATCGGCAAGGATCTTGGGTGCATAGAAAAAACAGAACTCATCGGCCAATCCGTCCTGAATGAAAGACCCCAGAACACGCCCGCCGCCTTCGACAAGGATGCTTGATAAGCGCCTTTGCCCCAGTTCTTTGAGCATGGCCGGCAAGTCCACACCGAGACCCCCGGGCGGGACCCTGATCACCTGCACGCCGGCTTTTCTGAGATTTATCTCTTTAGATGCCGAGGCGTCCCCGCGACAAACAACCCAAAGCGGGACGGTCAACGCGGTTTGAACTAACTGGGCGCCCAGCGGGATCTTAAGCTCGCTGTCAAGGACGATCCGGACCGGTTGGCGGTGATTTTTTTTTCGCTTAAAACGCACAGTCAAAAGAGGGTCGTCGGAAATGACCGTACCGATGCCAACAAGAGTGCCGTCGGCATGATAACGCAGCCGGTGCGCAAACTTCCGGGACAGATCGCTTGTGATCCACTTCGAGTCGCCGACCGAGGTCGCAATGAATCCGTCCAACGTCGCGGCGGCCTTCAGCATAACATATGGAATCCCCGTGGTTACGTACTTTATGAAGGGTTGATTGAGTCCTCTGCACTCACGCTCGAGAACGCCACCCCTGACCTCGATTCCCGCCCGCCTTAACTGTTCGGCTCCACCGCCGGCCACATCGGGGTTCGGGTCGTCCATCCCAAACACAACCCGTTCAATGCCTGCGTCCACTACGGCTTTAGTGCACGGAGGCGTAAGCCCGAAATGATTGCAGGGCTCCAGCGTAACATAAAGGACCGCGCCAAGGGCGGCTACGCCCGCCTCAGCTATCGCATTCACCTCCGCGTGCGGCCCGCCGAGAACCTCATGATACCCCTTGCCGACGACGACGCCTTCCTTTACTACAATCGCTCCGACCAAAGGGTTTGGGCTGGTCGCTCCCGCCCCTTTTGCAGCCAGGCGCAAGGCCTCTTTCATAAACCGGGCGTCAGGGTCCATATCGGCTGCCCCTAATCGTGCAGGCTAAAACCTGAACAAAATTCGGCTACCTCACCAGCCAGCGATTTCAGCGCCGCTTCGTTTTCCACCGATTTCAGAGCACGGTGAACGAGACTGCCGACTATCTGCATGTGCTCGGGCCCCATTCCCCGTGTCGTCACCGCAGGCGTGCCAACCCTGATTCCGCTGGTTACATTCGTCTTGCGAACATCAAAAGGTATGGCGTTCTTGTTGACTGTGATTCCGGCCTTGTCCAGAGCTTCCTCGGCAACGTGTCCGGTCAACCCTTTTGGACTCAGGTCCAGCAGCATCAGATGATTGTCCGTGCCCCCCGAAACGAGCCGATAACCATGGCCGGTCAAAACCTCGGCAAGCCGCCTGCTGTTCTCAACGACCCGCTCCTGATACCGCTTGAACTCAGGCTGAAGAGCCTCTTGAAAAGCCACCGCCTTGGCGGCTATTACGTGCATGAGCGGTCCGCCCTGAATTCCCGGAAAAATCTGGCTGTCAATCATCTTGCTGTATGCGCCGTGAGACAGGATCAACCCGCCGCGAGGTCCCCTCAGCGTCTTGTGGGTAGTGGAAGTGACAAAATCGGCGCACGGCACCGGGTTTGGATGGAGACCCGCGCCTACAAGACCCGCAATGTGGGCCATATCCGCCATCAGGTAAGCCCCGGACCGTTTTGCGATTTCATGAAAACGCTCAAAATCGATAACTCTAGGGTATGCGCTGGCCCCGGCTATTATTAGTTTAGGATGTTCCTGCCTGGCTATTCGCGCAATCTGATCGTAGTCGATCTGCTCGGTGTCATGCCTCACTCCATAGGAAACTACCCGGTAAAACCGACCCGAAAAACTCACAGGACTTCCGTGAGTGAGATGACCGCCCTGGCGTAAATCCATTCCGATGATGGTGTCGCCAGGTTGGAGCACAGCGAAGAGCACGGCCATATTGGCCTGAGAACCCGAATGAGGCTGAACGTTTGCATAATCGGCCTGAAACAGCTTTTTCGCACGATCCTGCGCCAGCTTCTCAGCAACGTCAACGTGTTCGCATCCGCCGTAATACCTCTTGCCGGGATAGCCTTCAGCGTATTTGTTCGTTAGAACGGACCCCTGAGCTTCCCTTACGGCCCTGCTGACAAAATTCTCCGATGCGATGAGCTCAAGGCGCCCTCGCTGCCGCTTTTCCTCTTCCTCAATAACCTCAGCAATTTCAGGATCGATCCGCTGCAAATATGACATACCTTTCCCTCTTAAACACAAAATACATAAAACCACCTCTGCCGGTCCGAAAACTTCGCAGCCTCAATCCGACCGTCTACCCACAGGACAAAGGCCTCATTTTGGAATAATATCCTAAAGGGGCCAATTTAGCTACAGATATTGGATTTCCAATTATTCGGCAAGTAGGCTAATGTGAGTTCATGAATGAACCCAGTTTCAACTATCACATCAGGAAGAGCGCCAAGAGAAAAACGCTCGCAATTACCGTCCATCCCGACAACCGGGTCGTTGTCAGCGCACCGGCAAATTGTTCTCAGAAGAATATCCTGCGGTTTGTTGCAGATAAATCGAATTGGGTTCGAAAGGTAATCCGGGCTAATCTCCAGATGGTGAAGCAAAACCGGGTCACAAAATTCGAAACCGGGGAGAAACTGCTCTACCTGGGCCGCGAGTATACTTTGCGGGTCGAAGGGGGGACACCCCCGCAAGTCATGCTCGAAGATGAGCGCATTTGCGTTCGGCTGCCGGTCGAAGACCTCGCGCCCGGGGCTGCGCGCGTCAGCAAACACTTGCTCGACTGGTATATGGCGGACGCTCTGACCAAAATCAGGGAAAAACTCTCCTTCTACGCGAATAAAATCGGAGCAGAACCTCGCTCCGTCACCGTAAAGTCAATGAAATCGAGGTGGGGAAGCTGCTCCGTCCACGGGCGGATCAGCCTTGCCTGGAACATCATAATGGCCCCCGAACCAGTCATGGACTACCTCGTGGTCCACGAACTCTGCCATCTCCTCCACCACAACCACTCGCCGGAATATTGGCAGATGGTCTCATCAGTCATTCCCAATCACAAAGAAAGCAGTAGATGGCTCAGGCAACACGGAGACTGCCTCCGGTTTTGAGCGGCTGCTGGAAGCAGAGGTCTTGAGTTTGAGCATGCTGATTCACTATACCGAACCGGGCGGACATCTCTCCATGTCATACCCTGCCCGCTTCAGCGAGGCTTCTATTGCCCGGTTATGCTCGAAGTTGCGGGTCTCGATTTCAAGTTCCACCTCGGACTGATGAATAGACATCTCAGCGCCGCCCCGGTTGTGATTGATCTGAAGAACGTTGGCCCTGGCTGCCGCGATCACGCCCAAAAGTTTTGCCAGAGCGCCGGGAACGTCATCGAGACGGACAGCGAACCGCATTATGCGTCCGTTACGCGACAAGCCCTTGCGAATAACCCTGTCAAGCAGTGAAATGTCAATGTTTCCACCACTTATTACTAATACGGCCTTGGCCCCCTGAGGCGCCTTGATGGCCCCGCTCAACAGGGCCGCCACACAAACCGCCCCCGCCCCTTCGGCAAGTATCTTCTTGCGTTCCAGAAGCATTATCACAGCTTCTGCGATCCTGTCTTCATCGGCCAGGACAATCTCATCGACTTGTTTGCTGACTATATCGAAGGTAATTCGCCCTATCCGCTTGACCGCTATTCCGTCGGCAATCGAGCGCAGCGCTTCGACCTTGACTCTTGCCCCGGTGTTGAAAGCTTTGAGTGCCGAAGGACACGCACCGGCCTGGACTCCAACGATCCGAATACCCGGTTTGAGCGACCTGACGGCAGTCGAAATTCCCGATATCAACCCTCCGCCGCCCACCGGGACGGCTATCACGTCGGCATCCGGCAGATCTTCCAGTATCTCCAGGCCGATGCTGCCCTGCCCTGCTATTATCGACGGATCGTCAAAGGGGTGGATGAAAGTCCTGCCCTCTTTTGCAAGTTCCAGCGCTCTTTTTATCGAGTCGTCCACGCTCTTCCCCTCGAGGATGACCTCTCCGCCGTAGCCGCGCGTTGCCTCCTGCTTGGAGATCGAAGCCCATTCCGGCATGACGATGGTTGAGCGCAGCCCGGCCCTGCTCGCGGCAAGAGCAACCCCTTGAGCATGATTGCCCGCCGACGCCGCGACGACCCCGCCCTTGCCTATACGGTCAAGTTCGGTCAGTATCTTGTAGGTTGCCCCGCGAATTTTGAACGACCCTGTCACCTGCAGGTTCTCCAATTTCAGGTAAACTTCGAACTTTTTCGCTAACCTGCTGAGAGTGGGAGAGTGCACGACAGGGGTACGGATTACACGGCCCTCAAGTATGCGTGCCGCCTCTTGAATTTCGGCCGGCGAAGGTGCTTTTGGTTTTGAATTTTTGGTTTTTGGTTGACTCAAAACGATTGACTGCCCCCAACCTTGAGGATCGAGTTTTCACTCATAACTGAAAACTAATCCCTCGCTTCGCGGGACTAAAAACTCGCTTGTTTTGGCAGGATAAAAATAAAATCCGAACCATCGCTCCTCGGTTCGTACCACATATCGCCTTCATGCTTTCGGACAATTTCCCTGATAAGATACAGGCCCATGCCGAACCCCTCCTTTTTCTCGGCTCCGGCGTCTATATGGGTAAACTTGGTAAAAAGCCTGTCTCTATGCTCTGAAGGAATCGGCCTGCCGCTGTTGTAAACGTTCAATCTATAAAATGAGCCGTGGTCTTCGAACCCGAAAGCAATCTGGCAGCCTTTCCCGCCGTATTTTATGGCGTTCTTGAACAGGTTTCGAAACACGGCTTTAAGCCACATCATATTGGCGCCGATCGGGATAGTCCCGCCCGGAATGGCTCCGAGGCGGTTGTCAATCACTATGCCCAGCTCCTGGATCTCATTTGAGACCTCATCGAGCACCGCATCTATGATGTCCTGCCGCAGATCTATGTATTCCATTTTCTTGAGAAGCGCGCCCTCAAGAGAATGCGCGCTCCCAAGGCAGTCCTCGGCTATGCCGATCACGTTGCGAACCCGCGCCATCAAATCGGCAACTGTATTCCATACCGATTCGTCCATTCGCCCGAAGGACCCGCGCAATAGCAACTTAAGAGTGGCGGCGATGGAAACGAGTGGTCCCCTGATATCGTGAGACATAATCATCAGCATGTTAACTATATGCTGGTTGAGCTCCCGGATGCTCCGCTCGGATTCCGACAGCTCCCTGTTCTGTCTTTCCGACTCCAGATAGGCTTCCTGAAGCTCTTTTAAGCCCGTGATGTCCCTGAGCGCCCCTTCCCACGATATCGAGCCGTCTTCCTCGTATGACAGGGTTGCCGTGATGGCTGCGTTGAAAACGGTCCCGTCCTTCTTTCTTAACACTACTTCACAATCTTTAAGGAACCCCTCTGATTCAAGTCGCTCCTGAAACCTGGTCCAGCCTTCAGGATTTGAAAAAAGAAGACTCACATTTTCCAGACCGAGCAACTCCTCCTTGCTGCAATACCCAAACAGTTCCACCCCCGCATAGTTCACATCAAGCAGTTTTCCGCGCCCGCTTGACACCAGACGCATATCACCCGCCGCATCAAAAAAGCGCTTATACATCATCCCAACACCAGGCGCAC
>DASPQK010000234.1:0-6183 GCA_035624985.1 Syntrophobacteraceae bacterium
TGAGCTGTTCTTCAAGGACAATGGTTTTTTCTCTCAGAATCTTTTTGTCGTATGCCTTCAGGATCGCTTTCTTAAGTTCGGCGATTTTACAGGGCTTGGTGAGATAATCGTAGGCCCCCTGCTTCATGGACCTTATGGCCGTCTCCAACGATGCAAAGCCCGTAAGCATGATAATTTCCGTGGCCGGCTCTATCTGTTTGATTCTCGACAGAAGTTCGACCCCGTCGAGATCGGGAAGCTTTATATCAAGGACCGCTACATCGAAATTTTCCTTTTGCACCACACAGAGGGCCTCAGAAGCGCATGAAGCACACACGACCTCCATTCCATCTCTTGTCAGTTGCTTCTTAAAGGCCGTCAGGATGTCCGACTCATCATCTACGATAAGAACCCGTATTACGTCCAACATGCCCCCCTGATCAGCTTCCGAAGTTAGCCGGAAGTCTGACGATAAAGATCGTCCCCATGCCGGGTTTGCTTTCAGCCCTGATGGTTCCTCCCATTTGACTCAGGAACTCCTCACAAAGGGGCAGGCCCAAACCGACCCCCTTTTTCAACTCCTTCGTGGTAAAAAAGGGTTCAAAGATTTTGTCTGCTATAACATCCGGAATCCCTGCCCCGTTATCCTCGATTTCTACCAGCACTTCGTTGTTATTCAAGCCGGTCCTTATGTATATGGTCGCTTCCGCTCTTCCTTCAACGGCATCCATTGCATTGCCGATGAGATTGATGAAAACCTGCCGCAGGGCGGTGATGTCCCCTCTTACAGCCGGCAAAGCCGGCGACATCTCCTTGAGTATGCTCACACTCGACTTATTCATGCTGCCCCATTCAACGATGTTGGACAGGAGCCTGTTAACGTCTATGTCTTTGTGTTCGAATCCCTCTCTCCAGGGCAGGCCGAGGATGTCGCCGGTTACATTCTTGCACCTGAACGCATGCGCTTCGATTGTTCTCAGGCAACCCTTGAGCTCGTCCAATGCGGGGTGTTCCCCTATCGGCATGGAGTCCTCCAGGTCCTTGAGACAGGAACCGGCCAGCTCCGAATGCGCAACCAGGGCCGCGAGCGGATTATTCAGTTCATGGGCGATACCCGCCGCAAGCCTGCCTACGCTCAGGATCTTCGCCTGCTCGATGAGCTTTGTCTGCGTCTTCACCCGTTCGGTGGTCTCTTCGACTATGCAAAGAAGCCCCTCTACGGCGCCATCCTTACCCTTTAACGGAATCCCCTTGAAATCCATATAGACGTTTCTTTCACCGCAGTAGGTCATATAAGGGAAATCCCAGAGCTGAAACGGCTCGCCCCGCAGGCCGCTTTCAATATACCCGGCCAGACCGCATTTTGCTTCGTACAGGTCCCTGAGCCAGTTGAATCCGATGAGCTTTTCCTCGGTCTTGGGTCCTAACCCGAAAAGAGAGGCCAGGGCGGGATTTACACTCGTGAACGTGCCCTCTTTGTCCAGGGTGAAAATTGCAACGGAGGCATTATTGATAATTGCAGCGCTGAACTCATTCAAACGGCGCAGCTCGTCTTTAGCCTTCTTTTCTTCCGTTATATCTACAATGGAGCCTTCATAGTATAGAGTATTATTGTATTTATCACGAACGGCGCGCGCATTTATTGAAACCCATATCCTCTCCCTGTCTTTTCTATAAAACTCGCATACAAATCCCTGAACGACGCCGTCGTTTTCAAGCGCATGCATAAACTCCGGGTAAGCGGTTTCGGCAAAGAACTGCCGCCCCCGTTTTATCAGCATGGCGGCATGTTCTTGTGTGCCGTTATATCCCAACATTTTTTTGAAGGCAGGGTTGACTACGATAAATTCTCCCTGGGGCGTAAGCTGGAAAATGCCCTCCATCGCATTTTCAAATATGCTGCGATACTTCTCCTCGGCCTGCCTTATCAATTCTTCGGCGCGCTTGCGCTTCGTAATGTCCAGCATGGTCCCGATTACCGCAGGTCTTCCCTGATAGACCGTATGCGAACCGTATACCTCCGTGTTGATAATTTCTCCACTTTTTCTAACCCCTCTGAATTCGTAATGCAGAGCGTGGAGTTCTCCCGATATCCTCTTGCGGATGTTCTCATTTACTAAGGGCCAGTCCTCGGGAAATACAGTGTCCTGCGGTCCCAGCCTGTCCGTCGTCTCTTCGACCGTATAGCCGAATATTTCACCAAACCTCGGGTTGGCATACCTGATTACCCCGTCCTGTATGAGATAAATGCCGGCCAGGGACTTCTCGGCCAAATCCCGGAACATCCTCTCCGAATCATCCGGCGCTTTTTCGGCGGCCTTCCGTTTCTTCAAAGCGCCTCCTTTGTCTTTTATTTGCTTATGCTCGCTTTTCATACCATACCCAGCGAAGGCAAATTCCATTCCAAAAAGTCGATGCCGGCCAACAGCCTGTTTCACCATCGTCCCGATAGGGCCCACCTCGAAGCCTGTACTGTCAGGACCTCAACAGCGAACAAGTGAGTCAACTGAAGAAATCATCGAATTGTCGAATGCTTAACGCTCCCCGAGGCGCGCCGTCAAGGGTCGACGGCGTATCGTCTAATTATTATACCACCGTATATTTTTTATACGCCTCAATTTTCCCGATGTTTTGGAGTTCCTTGATTTTGCACGACATTTTAGTGCGGGCGCCTTGGCATAAGAATTGCCCCTGGCCGCTTCATAACCGTCCGCCCGTCGTGCTTCACACAGCAGGTGAGACCGTCCCGAAAGAACGCCGTTGGGGGCTGGCAGCTATATAACCGGGAACTAAAAGGAGTTAAACATGGCGACCAAGACGATGAGTGTAAGGGAAGTATTTGACTCCAGTCCGTTCACGCCTTACCAGGTGTGGATCTGCTTCCTCTGTTTTTGCGTAACTCTCATGGACGGCTTCGATCTGACAATGATGGGCGTGACGATGCCCAAGATTGGAGAGTATCTGAAAGTTACCCCCGCCGAACTTGGCCTGGCGGTGAGCGCGGGCATGGTCGGACCGTTGGTTGGCGCGCTGCTGCTGGGCATGATTGCAGACCGCTGGGGGCGCAGAAGAATGCTGTTCGTTTCCGCCTTGATTTTCGGCGTCTTTACGCTCCTTATCACGCAGATCGCCAATGTGCGGCAATTGGCGCTGTTGCGTTTCCTGGCCGGAATCGGGCTGGGGGGAGCCATTCCGAATGCCCTTGCTTTCGGCTGCGAGTATGCGCCGAGCCGCATGCGCGCGACCCTTACGACCATGATGTGGGCAGGCATGGCATTCGGCAGCGCCATTAACGGGCTTGTAGGCGCGTGGTTGCTCCCGATTTACGGATGGCGGTCGCTCTTTATCGTCGGGGGGTTTGTGCCGATGCTGATCTGCCTGATGGTGGCGATACTGCTGCCTGAATCGCTGGAATTTCTCGTAAAACAGGGAACGGACAAGTCAGGCGTCCGCAAAATCGTCTCCAGGATTAATGCGGCTTTGGCGCGCGATGAGGAAGTCCAGGTTTACACATCCGAGCAGAAACTTGCAGGCGTGCCGGTCAAACACCTGTTCATGGAAAGGCGGGCGGCGACCACCTTCTTCTTGTGGGCGGCCTTTTTCTGGAGCTTCTATCTGATATGGATTATACTGGCATGGGCGCCCACCTTGTTGAAACAGAGCGGCGCCAACGTTCAGCAATACAGCATGGCGTTTTTCTTCATTAATTTTGGTTCCGCGCTGGCGGTAATCACCATCGGCCGACTGATGGACAAGTTAAACCTTTTCTGGGTCGTGATAGGCGCCCAGGCCCTCGCGTATCTGAGCTTCGTGGTGTTCGGATCTTCCGCCGGCACGTCCTTTGCCATTGTTTCAGTTGTCTGCGTTGTGTGCGGATTCTTCATATTCGGCGCCAATGCCGGTGTGGTGGCGCTAGGCACTGTTTCATACCCTGTCGATATCAGGGCTACCGGGCTTGGTTGGGCTTACGCGATCGGCAAAGTCGGCACAATGGTCGCCCCTGTTGTCGGAGGTTATTGCATCACGATGAAATGGGGCGTGAGCGCGATATGCAGCGTAAATGGTTTGGGGGCCGTGATTGTCATGGCGGCTGTCTTTGGTTTGTATAGACACATAAGCGCTCAAGCGGGTCAGGTTTCCAAAGAGGCCGCAGGCAGCGCCGGGGTTGCCTGAGAGCCTTTAATGTCTACATAAGGCCGCGGCATGAAGAGGACGGTCAACTTTAACAAAAGGACCCGCATCGATGAATTTAGCCCAACACCTGGAGGCGTGCGCATTTCTGTTCCCGGACCGCCCTGCGGTGGCTGAAGCCGATGGGCAGATCACGTATGGCCAGGTTGAAGAACGGGCCAGCAGGGTGGCCACGGCCCTGATTGGAATGGGTGTCAAGCCAGGTGACCGTATCGGTCTCTATGCCCCCAATTCTGCAAACTGGATCATCTTTTACTTCGGGGTCCTGAAGGCGGGAGCGGTTGCCGTCACCCTGTCATGGGCGCTTTCTCCGCGCGAACTGGCTCTTCTTCTCAGCCACAGCCGGCCCAGGATGATTTTTACCGACGCCGCGAAACTCGAAACCATACAGAACTTACGTGATTCCGCCGGGCTGGAGAAGATCGTTTGCACCGACGGCGATCTGGATATGAACAGCCTCCTTAAGGCCGGCTCGGCCGGCTTTCGCTCCCTGGACAGGGACCGGCTCGATACGGCGGCCGTTCTCTACACGGGCGGCACTACAGGCCTGCCGAAAGGAGTGGAGCTGACCCATCAGGGCATTGCGTTTTCCAGTTGGGTAATTGCCTGGGCCGAACGATCCACGGAGAAGGACCGTGCCTTGTGCTTCCTCCCGTTCAACCATGTTTTCGGCCAGATTCACATCATGAACGCCACAGTCATGGCCGGCGGCTGTCTGGAACTCCTGCCGGCCTTCGACCTGGACCTGGTGTTGCAACTGATGGAGGCGGGACGGATCACCAAATTTTTTGCCGTGCCCACGATCTACGTGAGGCTGCTGGGGGTGGGCGACCTTGAAAAAAGGCTGGGAGGCCTTCGCTACAGCTTCTCGGCAGCCGCCAGCATGCCGATGGAAGTAGTCAGACAGTGGAAGGAGCACACCGGGATCACCATCTCCGAATCCCTGGGCCAGACCGAAGTCATGCCGGTCACATACAACCATTACTACCATCGCCACCGGGTGGGATCGGTCGGCCAGGTCCTGCCCCAGGTGGAAATACAGATCAGGGACCTGGACGGAAACCAACTCCCGGACGGAGAAAAGGGCGAAATTTGCTGCCGGGGCCCCAACGTCATGAAAGGCTACCTCAACAACCCCGAGGCGACCGCAGAAGCCTTCTGGCCCGGCGGCTGGCGCCGCACCGAGGATATGGGGCTCTTTGACGAAGACCGCTATCTGTATATCGTCGACCGTCTCAAGGACATGATCATCACGGGCGGCGAGAACGTATATCCCCGCGAAGTGGAGGAACTGCTCTACACCAGGCCTGAAGTGGAGGAATGCGCCGTAATAGGCCTGCCCGATGAACTGTGGGGCGAGCGCGTGACTGCAGTCATCAAGGTGAGACCGGGGCGCCGCCTTGTGTCCGAAGAGGTGACGGCCTTTCTTAAGTCCGGCTTGACGCACTTCAAAGTACCCAAGGAATATATCCTGGTCGATGAGTTTCCAAAAAGCCCGACGGGGAAAATCCTCAAAAAGGACCTGCGAACGCAGTTGCCCGGTGCGAAAAAGCCCGGCGGCGCACAATGACCCCGGCCCGGCTTCGAGACCTGAAAAAACTCTGCTTTGAGAGCTTCAAAGAATATTTCGGAGAGGACAGGAGACTGTCCCATATCCGGTATGTTAACCTGGAATCATTCCGAACACGCCTGAAAAAGAAGCTCACAAGACATGGGACGATACGAACCGAAGCCTGGATCAACCGGGAAATCGCCTGCCTTCACCATGTTTTCGAGAAGGCCGTAGAGTGGGATATGATGGAGCGCAACCCATTGGACCGGAGCAAGACCCCATAAGCGCTGACATAAGCGCGTAAGTTATTGGATTTACTGATGGCAGGGTTAGGATTTTCGTCACCCCGGCGGAAGAGACTGGGTCGCAATTCAAAACTGGCAAATTTTTTGGGTCGAAAGTGGCGATAGCGTTCATTTTAGGCGCTGATCCGCTGGCATATTGCACTATTTGACCCGATT
>DASPQK010000235.1:0-13597 GCA_035624985.1 Syntrophobacteraceae bacterium
GATTACCGTGAAATCAGTTTTAGCGACGCTTTTGTTTACGTGCATGTTCTTGTTGGCCGCGCATGCCGATTCTTCGGATTTCTTCCCCCTTAATTCCGGCAGTGTAAAGTCGGGATCGGAACGGGCATTGGGTCAATCCAAGGTTATTCGACAGAGGAAGGCATCAGTGGATGTCGATGGGCTTTATAGCCGGCATAATGTTGAATCCATCAAACTCCAATTGTTCGACGATATCGAGCTGACCGCCATCCGGGTAAAAGCGCGAAGGACCTCGGACGGATCTTTAATTTGGAGTGGGAAGCTCGCCGGTGTGGAAGATGGTCAAATCATCCTGGTTGCCCAAAGCCGGAATATTTTCGCCTCAATCTATCTGCCGGCCAAAACCGGCAATGGGAATGACCTGATTATCTATCAGATACGTCCCGAGGAGCAGGCAATAAGCGCTGGAGGTATGTTATCAAAAGGAGCAAAGACATCCTCTGCCGCCAGTCATTCGCCCATGCACGTCATTAGAGAGATTCATTACGGATGGAAGACCGCTGGTGGGGTGCCGGATGAGGAAGGGAAACTAATCGAACTGGTGAACTTGGAAAGAGCCGTGGATGGGATTCCTGTCCTTCAATTCAACGATAAACTGGCGGCTGCGGCTCGCCGTCACGCTCAGGATATGGCCCAGTACGACTATTGCAGCCATGACCGCCGTGACGGGCGTGAGTTTTGGCAAAGCATCCGGGCCAGCGGCTATCCAACCTCGAAGCTTGCAGAAAATGTCGCGGCCGGACTCGCCACTCCCGAGGAAACATTCGAATCCCTGATGAGCAGTCCATTGCACTGGGCCAACATTATAGACCCCGAATTTACGCAGATAGGGGTCGGCCACGCTGTCGGTCCCACCGGTGTATATCACCACTTCTGGGCACAAGAGTTTGGCGCTGGCGTGCAACGGTAGAGGATTTCATTCTGCCGCGATGAAATGAAGATAGTGGTCCCAAGCCTCTTTGGATTTGCACAACAAGCTCGCATAATTAAAAACAGACTCATAATTTAAGAAATCAACCGAAGAAAGTGGGACAAAACCGGCGCTTTAGAATGCATAAGCGTTCGGTAAACCTCAAGTGACCGTTTCGGTTGCCCGGCTTTTAAGCCAATCAGGCAAGGCTTCTCGCCGGATGTCTTGCACATAGCATGCTCCGCATCATCCGTCATAGGGCGTTCCAGAGGCAAAGCGTCAGTCGATCCATAAAGTCGATCATCAGGCGGCTTGTAGAGGTTGGGACCAGAGTGGTCTGCCGTGCCGGCAGGTGGCATGTCCATGTTGCGTAGTCTTTTCCACTAGCCCGGCATTATGGCATTCTGTTCTCCTGAATTCCTCTCCCGAATTTTGCCCGGGCGGAATAGGGGGTCAGGACCATGTCTCTGCTCGTCCTTGAGAAGCGGTCGAAACAGGCGATCCCCGTCCAGTCCTCCCAAAAGGCATCGCATGTACCGAGTCCAAAGAATGAAATTACCGCTGGAGCCGTGCCCGGATCCCCCTTCACTATTTTTCGCAGATGACTAGCAGCATATCGGCGGCCTGCTCCCTGATCGGAATGAGCGCCTGGTATGCTGCGGAATTGTACCACCCCGAGGCGGACTTTGAGTCTGGGAATTGAATAATGACGCTGTTGACATACGAATGCTGTCCGCTCAATACCTTGACCAAGCGGCCCCGAAAAATGACTTCGCCTCCCCATTGCACGAGCGTTTGAGGGACTTTGCCGCGATATTCGCCCCACTTTTCGTCATCCTTGACTTTGTAATGTCCTATGACACATGCAGAAATCTCGGCGGCCTGCGCCTCCTTCGGAGAAACTAGCCCGCCTGTCTTCGCCGCTGCCAGTCCAGCTCCTAATCCTGCCCCCAGCTTCATCAAGCTGCGTCTCGATAGTTTCCTCACGATCCAACCTCCTTTGCACCCTGGACCTGAAACCCGCTGATGTCCCGCACCTCTGTAGACAGCAACCACAAGAGCAAACTGGACTCTCAACAGGCCGACACGTGTTAAGTGAATAACGCTATGGAAGTTACTGCCTGGAACCCCCAACCGGTGACGCCGTGAATTCCGCCTCTCACGCTGCGTCATTTTCTGATTCTGAAAAACGTAAGCGTTAATCTGCTATGAAAGGGAATACTGGAACAGCTTATTCGCCATGCACCGAAACTGCGTGTTGGAACAGGATCTACCCGAAAAACTTCCGCTGTGCCCCTGAAACCTTTAAAACCATACACTTCCCCAATCGAACATGCAAGCGATATGACGCCGAGACTGTCTTAACCCTGCACAACGTAGGACAGGCAGGCGGCATCGTCACCCTCTCTGGCGTACTCACTCAACAGGTTGGATATGTTTTCCTTTGGCGTCATAGAGACCCCCTGACAACCAGCCCATCGAGACCACGGCGATCGTGGATTTTCAGTTCGGTGAAGCCGGAGACGCTCTCCCCCACGCTAACCGCTCTAACTTCATGCGCCATTGACGGCCGCACAAGCATGCGCTAAAAAGGTTGTCGATTTTGTCTTTGTGGTCGGGAGATTTTCGGCGCGGGATCGGGCCAAAAATGTTCGAGAAGGCGCGGCTGCGGATTATTCGCGAACACGCCAACCTCCGGACCGTGTCTCCCAAAACAATTGGTTGAAAGCTGACCTCGATTATCAGTGATTCTGATTGACCCGGAGGAGTTCAAATGAAAGTGATCGCCTTTAACGGAAGTGCTCGCAAAGACGGCAATACCGCAATTCTCATCAACTATGCGCTCTCTGAACTCGGAAACGAGGGCATCGAGACAGAGCTCGTTCAGCTTGCCGGAAAGAAAATCCACGGCTGTATCGCTTGTTTCAAATGCATGGAAAAGAAGGATAGGGAATGTGCCCAGAAGGAAGACATCTTTAACGATTGCTTCAAGAAGATGATTGAGGCTGACGGTATCATTCTGGGCTCTCCGACTTACTTCAGCGATGTCACCCCGGAAATCAAAGCCCTTATAGATCGGGCCGGTTTTGTTTCAAGAGCCAACGATTTTCTGTTCAAAAGGAAGGTGGGCGCCGCTGTCGTAGCCGTCCGAAGAGCGGGTGGAATCCACGTTTTTGACTCGATCAACCACCTTTTCCTGATCTCCCAGATGATTGTGCCCGGTTCGAGCTATTGGAACATAGGCATCGGGAGAGAAAAGGGAGAAGTCGAAAAAGACGATGAAGGCATCCAGACAATGAAAGTTCTTGGCCGGAATATGGCCTGGGTGTTGAAAAATTTGCCGAGATAACATCTCAGCGTGGAG
Source organism: Syntrophobacteraceae bacterium (assembly GCA_035624985.1). GTDB lineage: Bacteria > Desulfobacterota > Syntrophobacteria > Syntrophobacterales > Syntrophobacteraceae > SbD1. The sequence goes on from DASPQK010000235.1 coordinate 3,315, forward strand.
GTGGTGTATGCGAAAATTGCAAAAACCTGTCCCATTAACCTTTCACTTGCGTATTATACTGGGAAAATCGTATGCTGTTGGCGGTTCCGGAGTGCGCCCGAGGTATTTCGGGCAAAAATCCGATCTCAACATGCAATTTGGGTGCATAGCGCACAAGTTAATGCATTGTTCCGGTTTAAATGGATTGAATTCCGTGTTCAGCGGTTGATTGGGAGCCGCCTGATCATTATTGTGCGCCAGTGCTTTGACCCGTCCTGGTTGAGCAACGTCCAATCTCTGGAGAAGCCTATGTTCAACATCGTCGTCATCAAGACAATCCTGGATGTGGCAGAGTCCCTGCTTCGCATGTCCGAGCAGCTTTGCAGTGCCGGTCTCCAGCGGCGTAACGAGATGTCTGTTTTGTTCGAGAAGATCGGTAATTGCTTGGCGAAAGTGTCGAAGGAGATTGGTGCGGGTGGGGTTCCGCATGCCCTTTGTGACGAGTTGGTGGAGTATGCGCAGGGATTTCCGGCTCTGCTCCGGAAGGAAGTTGGTAATGTGCCTGCGGATGAGCTTGGGGATACGCTGCAGTCGGCATTCTCCATGTTGTGTGTGGCTATGGACCTGCGACAGGTTAAGGACCCACAGGACAAGGAAAGGTACCTGGCGCTCATTGATGAGGCATCCGACAGATTCCATACGCTTGCCAAGTCCGTGAGCCTGTTCGGCCGTAATTAACCTGACAACCCCTGTGGGCCGGACGATGGCCGCAGGCAACATCTCGGAAGAAGCTGGTTGCTTGGCACAGCGCCGTGGGACTTCAGTAACCGGGGAATCAGCGGCCGAAGAAGGTTGAAGGTTGGAATAAGGATCTTTCCACCATAGAAGACAACAATATGGGGCAGCGCTTGCTCAGGCCAAGGCCTCGCTCGGCACTGGAGAGTCTCGATCACATGGAGGAAATATCTCGCACATAAAGAGGGCCCACGGGCGTTCCTTTCGGCAGGGGCGAAGAGGGAGTCGGGACAGGCGCTCCATAGAGGTCAAAAGGCTTCCGTCCAGTACGGGCCAACGATCCGACTTTTGAAGCAGCAGCTGCCCAGTTTATGCGCAGGCTCCCCAGTCCGGACCAAACTGGGCACGGGGAGGAACGAGTAAATTTTGTATAAGGATCAGACCGCCTGGCTCGCGGGCCGGGTTCTGTCGCCGATACCAAGCAGCAGGCCTCGAACCGATATATCTTCATCAAGATCATCCCAATGGATTCCGCTGCCTCCGCCGCTAATGATGAAATGATCCCGTTGCACTTGCGGTGCGTTGAGTAGTCGGGGAAAGTAAGCCAGAGGGACTCCAAGTTGACGTCCGTCAGTAAGCTCCACCCACATGTTATCTGCATCAAAAGATACTTTCCTGGCACGTGGCTCAGCGAATGTGTTCATTCCAATACCTTTCGATCAACCCTTTGTTTTCTTCGGCTACCCGCATGAGTTCGCGGAGTTCGGCAGAGCTCATCCCGAATGATTCCGCAAGGCTGACATTCGGTAACAGCCAAAACTTGGCCACAGCTTCACCCCTTCGTACATGAATGTGAGGTGGCTCAGGTGGATCGCCCTCATTTGAAAAGAAAAAAAAGCTGACCTGGGCCCTCCGGCGCGCACCCCGAATTGTTCCACACACTTAATGTGCTTTGGACGGACGGTAAGATGGCCTGCGGTCACTTGTTGGGCTGCACGGAAATCCGGCGAGCTTCGGAATTGCCGTTCGTTAGGTCCCCGGTCCCGTAGCACCCGCGTCTTTCGCCAATCGGCCCAGGATTGCTATGACTATTGCTGGGGCAAGCACCGAGGTGTCCCACTTGCCGCTCTGCAAAAGCGGCACAACCGCGGCAGCCACTGCTCCAAGATACCCAACGATCGTAGTCCTGGGGCTTGACCCGAATATAGCAGATACAACCGAATTAGAAGCGTCACTTTTGGTAGTAACTTCGAACTGGTTCCCACAATCGGGGCATTTTACGTTCATCGTCTCCTCCATTGATGTAGATGATTTATCCTCAACTTTCATCGGGGTGTCAGTGCCGAACATCCCTGTTGGCGAGATCGCTGAAGGTTGTCCTAAAAATGGAAGTTTTGTAATAGTGTCAGGACCGTGAAGTTCCGGGACCTGTACATAGTTCTTAGCGCTCAAATCTTTTTGCACCTTTGGGACCAGCTGGTCCAGCGGGGTTTGCGGTCCGGCCTGGAACTCCTTGAGGAAAAAGTGGGTAAACGCTCCGTTGTATATGCCCTTAAAGCATGCATCGGCGCTTGTCTGGTCGCCGCCGCAACTGGAAATAAAAACAATATTGGGTAATCTCGCAGAAATGTCGCTGAATCCCTTGGGGGTTGACGGTGACGTTTCGATCTCAACTGGTAGCTTGTCGGGATCGAGGCGAAATTGCCTGGGCACACCCAGGTTGTAGCGATCGGCATCGAGGTTGCCGCTGTAACAGGAATCTGAGACCCAGTAGGCCCTGACGCCGTCGGGGATCCCGGAGAATATCCCGTGGAAATCGTCGACGGTGACGGACGTGTCCCGAGTATAATCAAAGTCGAAAGGGCAAAGGACGTCAGTGCTCGGATCACCTTCGACCAGCTCCGCACCATGGCCGCTGTACCAGAACAGGAAGCGGTCCCCAGCCTCGAGTTGCTTCACGGATTCTCTTAGTGCAGATCGGATCTCGTCGGCTGTGGCTTGCTCGTCCGGCAACTTTACGATCTCGAACCCCAATGGTTGCAACAACTTCTCTACGTCGTTGATATCGTTGATACAGCCGTGCAATGCATTTTCGTATTCATATTGGATGATTCCTACCAGAACAGCTCTGTCCATTTCCATTCCTCCTCGAATGAAGGCAATAATCATCCAGACTTGTCTTACACATAATCTGTCATGTGACAATCCTCATACAGACCCGACATCACTGGCAATCGGTAGTCAGAGTTACGATGGCCTGCGATTTCTTTTCATTTATTGCGTCCTCAATTTCGCCCTGTCTAGTGAAACCTCGATACCCGTAGGCTACACCGCTGCACTGAGGCCTGCCCTCATAACTGTACAGGCCAAAAGATGCGACAGCCCCGCCACTGAAAAAATAACGATTGCCCAGAAACATATTGGATTTGGTCAGTTGAGACCCTCCGGACTCCAGCGCATGAACAGCCAGCAGCACAACTGTACTCCCCTTGCCACTCACTGAGTGCAGCAGTAGATCGGCATACAGGATCTTCTGAAGGACTGTTCCAGAGGGTGCGGGCGAGGGTTGAATTCCCTGAACCTGTAAGCTGGCGGCAGTTGGCGCAGGATTGTTTGCGTTGGATTTTGCGCCTTTAGGGCTTGGAGCGGTGTTTCCTGCGGCTGCTGTATCTTGATTTGAGAGGGAGTACTGTTGCCCGGTGAGTAAAGAGTTTACGAAAACGTCCACAGCCGTGCTCGCGGCCTGAATCCGCTGAACCAGAGAGGTGGTTCGCGCGTCGGTTTTCTTTAACCTTTGCGCTTCTATCTCCCTCCCAACTGCATAATCGCGTGCCCTGTCAAGGACAACAAGGGCATCCATAATGCAAGTTCCATTGAGATCTCTCTGTGTCATTAAATCGGGAGGGGACACACTAGGGACGAGCACCGAAGGCGCTTTAATCTTTCCAGCAAGTACGCTCACCAGGGTTGCGTCATTCAAAGCCGCCGCATAGCTCGACAGAGTTTCTGTCACCGCAGTGATATTGCCCAGCGTTTGAATAAGAGTGGTGACGTCGCTCGGAGAGGCAATAAACGGTCCGGCAGGTTTCTCAGATGGTGCCTCTTTCTTTCTTTCGGGGAGTTGGTCATTGAGATCTCTAGCGAGCGCGTACAGCCGTCCCGTCAGTATTTGTGCCTGGCCGAGCACAATTCGCAACTGGGTTATTGCCGCTATATCGTCAGTGGTGCAAATGATTACAATCCGATCTGTGGGTTCTTTACTGATTTTTTTGTTAATGGCGTTTGCCATTTCGTTTGCGGAGGCAGAAAAAGCTTTGTACGCAAGGATCGTTGCCTCGATGGGGAGCGTGCCGTTTGTTATTCCCGATCCCGGACTCGTCTGTGAACCGGGCTGACCGCCCTGAGGCGACTGCTGTTGAGCGGCGCCTCCCGGCTGAGAACCGGCCCCCTGCGAACCGGTGCCCTGTGAACCTGCCCCCTGCGAACCCGTTTTCTGTGATGCAGCTCCAACCTGAATTGGAACGAGGGCAAGCAGCGTCCATAACGCCACCGACAGTGTCAAGATAGTCTTTTTGTTCACTTTTGGCCCCCTCTCTTGTTAGGCTGCTCTACTCACCGCCACCTATTAGCCTGAACAATTCGCCAAGTTGCACGCAATACATCCGAACTTCACTTTTGGGTCACATTCTGCCCGAAAAGGCTTCCACAACAACCCCAAGTCCTGCAAAACGATACAATTTCCAAAACGAACAAGCTAGCGTGTGAAATTGCAATCGGCGTAAAATCATCGGTATCGAAACATTCTACCTTTGAATGCTGCAACGTCCATATAACCCGGAATAATGAATCGACTTCTGCGCTATGCATCCAAACCATTTCTTAAGATCGGGCTTTTGCCCGAAAAACCTCTCGTGTACTCCGGAACCCCCAACAGCATACAATTTTTCCAATACAATACGCAACTCAAACGTGCATAAGACAGGTTTTCGCCATTTTCCGACACACCTCCCCCCAGTTGGTTAATTTGTCCCTGTAACGCCGGGTTGCAGGCTCAGGAGAATAGAATGCGGTAATACGGGCCTAAAGGGAAAGCCGACACAACATGGACATACCACCTCCGGGCATGGTAGACCACTGCGATGCGAAAGCCCCGCGCCGCGCGGGGCTCTCAGGCTCAAAACGCTCCGACAGGGCAGAAGCGGGCGCCGTGGTTATCTATCTTGATTATTCGCTCACAAGGCGGGTGGTCCCCCGCTAATAAGGGCCCCTTTGCCGATTTTTGCCTAGGCGGAATAGCCGGGCCGGAACCATGTCTCCACTCGTCCCTGCGAAACCGGTCTCCATGGCGGCCGCTTGTTGATCGGTCAACGCGAGCAGGATCTTGCACAGCAGCAGTGATTCCTTTCTTCCAATAAGCGTTGCATAAGTCTCAACTACATAATCTCCGGCAAGCCACTTGAAGTTTGTACCGTCTTTAGGCAGAAGGAAATGGTGGTTGCATGCAATTCCATTGTCGCCAACGAATAGGCCGCTGCCCCGTGCGAGAGGCCCATCGCCATAAACCCAAATGTTAAATGTTTGCACCGATTCACGACGCCGAAGCTTGACAAACATGTTCTCAATGATCTGTCCGCGCTTTGCCGTGCTATAGAGGAGAGTCCTCAGGAAGACCTTAGGTCCCCCGGCTGATCCATCTGGGCCGAAGAATACCAAAGTCGGCTGCGTCATTCGGATTGTGCCGCGCCGAAACAGAGTCAACCAGGCTGTCAACACGGACACTGTCAGCGCCAAAAATGAGATAAAAATACTTACTGTCCCCATCACATACTCTCCATGCCAAAGCAGCATCGTTGGGGAATAAGTCCTCAATCCACAAGAGTTTTATAAGGTATCTCACAATTCTGGTCAAAGAAATAAGAATGGGCTTTTGCCAGTCGCGCATTCCTGACTCTGAAAAACGAAAAGGGCTAGGCCCTAACACCTAACCCTCTGATTTTGCTGAGCTCCCCGAGACGGACTCGAACCGCCAACCTAGTGGTTAACAGCCACCCGCTCTGCCAGTTGAGCTACCGGGGAAGAGGAAATATTCTCTCTACCAGAGCGACCCGGATTTGTCAACGCCTTATCTGAAACGCGCCTTATCCGAGACATTGTTGTAAGCGTTATATAGCCCTCCGCAACGGCGCGCGGGTCCGGCCGTTCATGCAGTCACCTCAAGTTCGAGTCCATCCTGAATCCTGATGCAGCCTATGACGCTTTGGGCGGCAGGACATCGGCTAAGATAAGAGGCAAAAGCTTCGTTTGCGGCTTCCTTTCGATCGGCCTCAACCTTGAGATGGTATTTTACGCGAATCGTCGTGATCCTGAGTACGCCATCGACATTTTCAATGTCTGCCTCCACATCGGCCCAATACAAGTCCTCGGTGGTGCGGATTTTTTTCCCCGCCAGCGACCCCGCCAGCGTCCCCATCATTCAGCCGGCTGTAGCGGCGACAATATGGTCCAGAGTTGCCGCGTGCTCCTTTTCAGGCTCAACCTTGTAGAATTTCTTGATCCCGCCGTGGACGCCGTAGTAAACAGGCTCGCTGAACCCTTCGATCGTCGCTCTCCTGGTGGGGCCGCGTTCTCTTACGATCCTCACTCGTGAGGTATGTACTATTTCTCCCATGTGGTTTCTCCTTAATTCCCGATTGGCTCGATTCCCCAATCACTTAATTTCCTGATCCCGCCGTTTTTCTCAGTTGATCCGTCGGGAAAAATTTGCCGGGACATTCGGTCTTGGCCCCCGGGACTTCACGGTGTCCAATCACCTGCGCCGGGGGTATATGATAATAGCTGCGGAGGACCGAAAGCAGGAACGATAGAGATTGCAACTGGTTCGGCGTCGGTTTGTCGCGGTTGAAGTTTCCTACAAGAGCGACCCCTATCGCTTTTTTGTTCATGTCATCGGCTTTGCAGTGGGCGCCATTTTGCTGCCAGATCCACCGGGGAGCCATTTCGATTTGCCCGTCTCCTTTCCCCATAGTTCCGTTGTCGATCAGGAAATGATAACCGAGGCCATTGGAGAAACCGCGATCCAGGTGTGAGACATATATGGTTTTGGCGTTTCCCCTTCCGGTTGCCGTGTGGTGCACGACTATATACTTCCATTGAGGGTTGTCGTAGAGGTTTATGACGTGGCGTATCATAGTGGCGTTGGGGATGATGAGTTTGCGGCCTACTATCAAAGGGTCGCCGGGGCTAAGGCTGTTTGCCGAATAAATTGATTCGGGCGAAATGTTATAGAGCCGGGAGATCCGCCAGATCGTTTCCATCGGCCCGATCTCATGATAGATGGTGGTTGGGCCGCCAAGATAGCCTATGCTCTTTTCCACCACCTGGACCGGTCTGGGGGGCAAAGCCGCTGACGAAGAATATGCCGCAGGAGGGGGTGGCGCCTGGTACGGAGGGGCTACAACCGTCTTTTGGCATCCCGGCGATATAAAACACCCAAGAAGCAAAAGCACAAAGAGACAGACGCGGAAACAAAGACAAGGACTGGACCCCGCTTCGCTCCCACATCCCGGGTGTCGCGCGATTGAGGCGCAGGCGGGCAAATATCCCGGAGCGTGCGAAAATGCGCTTATGCAAAGGCCAACTCGACCACTCGCAGGCTTCGTTCTCTTCGCTCCGTCAGGCCCTTCCGCCCTGCATCTTTTTCCAGGTTCATCCGGCAAATGAGCACCTCCGGTTTTCCCACGCGAAACCGCGTAAATATTAGCGATATTCTTCCTAATTGCAAGGCCGTTCCAATGCTGTTGACTTCGAGCTTAAGTTTTCGCGTCTTAGCCTGAGAAAACCCCTGGGTTAAGGCTGCGGTATTGAGCCCGGTTCAGGTTACCGGTTCGAGAGGGCTTCGGATATTTTGGCGGCCTTCTTGACTTCCATTAGAGCAAGAATCGCTGCGGCCTGGTCGGAGGACATAGTGGCTATTATGTTCATTACGAGCCTGTCGTCGAGGTTTTCCAACAGCCTTGCGGCCTCTTTAGGCTTCATTGTCCCGTATATCTTGGCAAGGCCGCGCACTTTGGTGTTCACGGCCTCCTGCTTCTCATTCTGAAGGGACAAAATTTGCTTTTGAAGCACCAGCAGGTCTTTTACCTTCTGTTCGACTTCCTTTTCCAATTTGCCCAAACGCTCTTCTTTGTCATTGAGCTGTTGCTCTCTTTTACGGATATCCATCTCCTTTTGCTGCAAAACACTGAGCGACTCCCCGGCAGGGGTCCCTGTCTTGATTTTGGCTGTGTCCACCATGGCCACATTTTCCGCTTCAGCCCTCGGCTTTTCGTCCTTGGCCATAGCTTCGGGAACCTCACCGCTGATCTCCGGCCCGGAGCGCAACGTTCCTACAACAGTAACGGCCAGCCTAACGACCAGCACCGCTATAAGCACACAAAGCGCAACTGAAAGCAATCTCGAACCGCCCGCCAACGTTCGTTCTCCTCACTGATGACTAATCGCTTTTGGCTAATCACAGTCCAATAATCAACATCCACTATCTACTGCTCGCTGTTTTCATAAGGGCTACATCGTCCAGTTTCCTCTGTTCCTTGCGGGCCTGAGTCAGTTTGTACAATTCCTTGTCTCTGGTTTCGATACTTTCCATCGTCTTGACGGACTTATCTTTTTCGATCATGGCATACCTGCGATTTTCAACCTCCCTGGAGGCCCTTTCCAACTGCTTGAATAAGACAAGCAATTCATGTTCCAATGAGCTCAGGTGATCTTTGAAATAGAGATATCTGGGCGCCTGGATTCCATTTTTCTGCTCTTGTTCGAGTTGATCGGATTGGTTCCGGATGGTTTGAGCAAGTTGCTGGATTTCAGCGACTATTCGCATTCTGGCCGACACCGCGGCACCCAGCGCCGCCTGTGCCTCGCGAAGCACGAATTCGCGGTGTCTTTTCAGGGATTTGAGGCGAAATTTAAATGGCATTGACTAATCACCACTCTCTGAAAAAAGTTCTTCGAGCGCTGCAAGGGATTGTTCTATGGAACTGCTTTCGGCAACCGGTTGCACGAGAAATTTATTTACCTTTTCGATCATTTCGATCGCGTAATCGGTATCCCGGTCAGAGCCCCGGACATAGGCGCCTATACGGATCATGTCTTCACTGTTCTTATAGTCGGCGAGTATGCGGATAAACCGGGAAGCCAGGCTTTTGTGCCTGTCGGAAAGGAGCCGCTCCGTCAAACGGCTGACACTCCTTAGCACTTCGATTGCCGGATAGTGCCTTTTTTGAGCGAGCCCCCTATCGAGGACAATATGACCGTCCAGAATAGAGCGCAGGGTGTCTGCCACAGGGTCTTCCATATCGTCGCCTTCGACGAGGACCGTATAAATACCGGTTATGGATGCCGTGTCGAATTTTCCCGACCTCTCGAAAAGCCTGGGAAGCAAACTGAATACGCTTGGAGTATATCCCTTGGTGGTCGGGGGCTCACCTGCCGACAGCCCTATCTCTCGGGCAGCCATGGCAAGGCGGGTCGCCGAATCCATCATGAAAAGAACGTCCTTGCCCAAATCCCTGAAGAATTCGGATACGGCGCAGGCAAGATAGGCCGCTCGTATGCGAAGGGTCGCAGGCTGATCGGAAGTGGCCGCTATTACCACCGAACGCTTAATCCCATCGGGTCCGAGGTCATTTTCAAGAAATTCGTTAACTTCTCTGCCTCGTTCGCCAATCAGGGCGATTACATTGACGTCGGCGCTGGTGTATCTGGCGATCATGCCCAGCAGGGTGCTCTTACCAACCCCCGAACCTGCAAAAATGCCGATCCTCTGTCCTTTGCCTATGGGCAGAAGTGAGTTCAAGCTCCGAACGCCAAGGTTGAGTTGCTCTTCGATAAGAGGGCGTCGAAGGGGATTGGAGGTTTTACCGGCTAAAGGATAATGCATGCAGGATGAAATCTGGACGCCGTTGTCCAGTGGCTGACCCAGACCATCGAGCACTCGTCCCAGCATGGCCTCCGACACCATGACGCTGCTGGAGGCCCGATGAACCTGCACCAGGCTTCCCGGATGGATGCCGTTAAGATGGGTCAGGGGACTTAATTTGAGCCTTCCGGTTTCAAAACCGACCACCTCTGCCAGGACTGGCTCGGGGAATTCCGAATGGACTATCGTGCAAATATCTCCTGTGGCGGCGCTGATCCCTTCGGCTTCCAGCAGGTTTCCTACAAGCTGAACTATCTTGCCGTACTTGTTGGGTAACTCGCCGATCTTGATCTCGGCCGATCCGATACCCTCCAGGTCCAGATAGTCGCCGTCACAGTCTTCCACTCTCCACACCTTAAAACCAGTCTTCAGTTTTGAATTGTAAGTTTATTCTCCAAGTTCTCAAACAGGCTGGCAATGCAGCCGTCTAAGAGCTGGATGTCGCTTTCAATCCGGCAGCCCCCGCGCTCGAGGTCCCTGTCAGCTTTCAGTGTAAAGTGTTTCCCGTTGGTCCCGGGAGCCAAACCGCCCCTTTTCTCGACGATCTCCAGATCATTGGGGTTGAGAAATACGGTAAGAGTGCAGTGATCCC
>DASPQK010000236.1:0-18369 GCA_035624985.1 Syntrophobacteraceae bacterium
ATCGATCAAGCCGGCAGTTGCCTTTTATCCGGGAGGAAAACCACCATGTATAGCCTGGCATACGAAAAGGATGACGTGATCATCCGGTTCAACAAGGATCTCGCCGAGGGCGAAGCGCTCTCAAGATTCCTTGGCCATATCAATCTCCAGTCCATTCTCAAGAAAAGCGAGAATGTGGACGCCCAGCAAAGAATGAGGCTTCAGAGCCGCCTGAAGGATTTTCCCACTGGAGTTACATTGCTCAGAGATCCCGCGCTGAACAAGGGCACTGCATTCACCGAGCGGGAACGGGAGGCATTGGGCCTTCGCGGGCTTCTGCCTCCTCGTGTCCATACGATGGAGGAGCAGCTTTTGCGAGTTCTCAGAAATCTTCGAGCGAAGCCGACGGACCTTGAAAAATACATTTTCATGACAAGCCTCCAGGACCGAAACAGAACCTTGTTCTACAGGATGCTTTTGGAAAACATCGAGGAACTGATGCCGATCGTCTACACTCCGACGGTGGGAAAGGCGTGTCTTGAGTACGGCCATATTTTTCGCAGGCCTCGAGGAATATTCATTACCGGCCACGACAAAGGCCGGGTAGCCGATCTTCTGGAAAACTGGCCGGACAAGAAGATACGCATCATTGTCGTGACCGATGGGGAGCGGATTCTTGGACTTGGAGACCTTGGCGCCGACGGCATGGGTATTCCCATAGGAAAGCTCGCCCTTTATACCGCCTGCGCCGGCATTCATCCTTCTTTGACTCTTCCGGTAACCATTGACGTTGGAACGGAAAACGAAGAACTGCTGAACGATCCGCTCTACATCGGCTTAAGACAGCGGCGTCTTCGAGGAGAAGCGTACGACGAGTTGGTTGAGGAGTTCATAGTGGCGGTCCAGGAAGTCTTCCCTGAGGCGCTCATCCAATTTGAGGATTTCGGAAACGTCAATGCATTTCGTCTATTGCGCAAGTATCGCAATGAAGTTTGCACCTTCAATGATGATATCCAGGGCACGGCCGCGGTGAGTCTGGCATGCCTATATTCAGCCCTGCGAATAACCGGCGGCAAGTTCAAGGATCAAAAGGTGCTGTTCCTTGGGGCCGGGGAAGCCGGAATAGGCACCGGCGAGTTGATCGTCTCCGCGATGGTCGATGAAGGCTTATCCGAGCAGGAGGCATGCCTGCGATGCTGGTTTGTCGATTCAAAAGGCCTGGTTGTAAAGGACTGCACCGATTTGACCAGGGACAAGCGGTTCTTTGCCCATGACCACGAATTCGTGCCAAACTTCCTCGCCGCTGTTGAAGCACTGAAGCCCACTGCGATCATCGGAGTTTGCGGAAAACCGAAAATGTTTAATCAACCAGTGCTTGAAGCAATGGCAAGGATAAATGAAAGGCCCATTGTCCTGGCGCTCTCGAACCCCACTGCCAACACGGAATGCAGCGCCGAAGAGGCGTATAGCTGGACCGGAGGACGCGCCGTTTTTGCGAGCGGCAGCCCCTTTTCCTCCCTTACGGTCAATGGGAAGAAATTTGTCCCGGCCCAGGGGAATAACGTTTACATTTTCCCCGGTGTGGGATTGGGCGTCATGGCAAGCTGGGCCAGACATGTGCCTGATGAAGTATTTCTGGTTGCAGCAAGGACCCTGGCGCAGCTGGTATCCGAGGCCGATCTTGAACAGGGGCGAATCCTTCCCCCGCTGACCCGCATAAGAGAAGCATCTTTAGAGATTGCTATCGCCGTAGCCGAGGCGGCATACGAACACGGGTTTGCTACCAGGCCAAAACCCGAAAACCTGCCGGAATATATCAGGTCTTTAATGTATGAACCCGAATACCACAGTTACATATAAAGGCAGCGACCTGTCTTTGTCCTGGAATCGAAGCCCGGCGCTTCCTGTTCAACTTAGAAGCTACCGAGATCATCCATAGGTATTATTTCCTCGGGCTTTTCCTTCACAGGGTCCGCTTTTGAAATAATCGGCGCCGTCTCGTTGCGTTTCCCATGCGGCTTGCCGGAAGGAGAAAGAAGCCTGCTTTGCACCGGACCTGAGACAGTTGCCCTGATACGCCCTTCGTTCACGGGAGACGAGTCTCCCTTTCTTTTTCCATTGCCGCCGACAAGGACGATAAGGCCAGCTACAATCTCTCTCATCTGCTCGGCCTGCAGATTCATCTCCTGTGCGGCTGAAGCGGACTCTTCGGAGACTGAAGCATTCTGTTGCGTCACATTGTCCATTTCTGAAACAGCCTTGTTAACCTGAGCGATTCCCAGAGCCTGCTCCTGAGAAGCGGCAGCAATCTCCGCCACGAGTTCAGTCGCCTTTCGGGAGCCTGTAGCCGCTTGAACGAAATCAATCCCCGTTTGCTTTACGATTCCTACTCCATCACTTATTCTGCTCACTGTACCGCCAACGAGATTCGCCGTATTTTTCGCAGCCTCAGCCGCTCTCATCGCCAGGTTGCGCACCTCCTCAGCCACAACCGCGAAGCCCGCCCCCGCCTCACCGGCCCGGGCGGCTTCGACTGCCGCATTGAGGGCCAGCAAATTGGTCTGGAAAGCAATCTCATCGATGGTCTTAACAATCTTTTGGGTCTCCGCGCTCGCCTTAACGATCTTATCCATTGAATCAGAAAGCCCCGTCATCGACACATTGGCTTTTTCTACCAGGCTGGTGGTTTCTCGAACCAAATGATCGGCCTCTCCTGCGTTGGTTGCGTTCTGCCGGGTCATGGAGGATATCTCCTCGAGAGTGGATGAGGTCTCCTCAACGGCGGCGGCCTGTTGGGAAGCACCCTCAGCGAGTTGCTGGCTGGCCCTCGAGACTTCGTCTGAGGCACCCATAACTTTCTGAACACTTGTTGACAATCCCCCAATGGCCTGAAGCAGAGACTTGACGATGCCGCGAGAAATAAAGAAAGAGAGGACAAGAAAGGCTGCAATCCCGCCCACAATGACAGCCACAACAATCCACGCGGAGGTCACCGCCTTGGATTCAGTTGAGGCGTCAACCTTTTTCAAAAACGATTCCACTTCTTGCAGGACGTCTTTGCCTGCCTCATTGAGCTTTTGGGACTGCATCCCTTCAAGGCGGTAGAAACGAAGAGATTGATCGAGCATTGCCTGGGCTTCACCCAGCAGCTTGCGGGTAGTTTCCGAAGCCTTTATGAATGAAGAATTCTTCGTCCCAAGGGCAGTCTGCTCAAGAGCGATCCAGTAGGTTCGTGTATTACCCGATTGGAATTCGCGATACTCCGATAGAGCTGCCTCATCGCCACTGACCAGAAATTTATCAGTGATTGCAGCCAGCTGCAGGAAGCTAATCTTACAATCCCTGGCTATGCCGAGCATCTCTCGTTCCACAGCGGTGATAGAGTCTCCTTCGATTTGCCGTTCACTTTCCGTTTGCTCGATCTCACGAACAATTTTGTTCATGAGATCTTCTCCCTGATAAAAGGGATCGTGGATGTGGGCTTTCACTTGCATATGCTGGACGTGAGTGTTGGACAGTTCATCGAAGAAAGCACGGTACTTTGCAAATTTCTCCACGAGTGTCTTCGCTTCAATATCCCATTCTCCCGTCAGTCTTTGAAGCTGCGACTCCACTTCACCTGCCTGCTTCAAGAATTCGGATTTCAACTCATCCTTAAAGATCTGAGTGTAGGCTTTCTCGGCAAGCTGAGCGGCCATGATCATCTTCGAAACCAGGTTGATGTTTTGCTTGACTTCGCTCGCTTTGCTGCTCTGATAGAAGTTGTAGGCGCCAACCCCAACGAGGATTCCAATAATGGCCACCGCCAGGACTACCATGCTTAAAATTCGCCCTTTGACTCCGATTCCTGTTTTCATGTTCTTGCCTTTCCCCGGACAGGCCCACCGCCGCAAGCAGGACCGGAAAAGCTACTTGCCTTTCACCAATGCGTCCATTTGAGCGTCGGACATGTCATAAATACCGCAACCGAGCACCATCTCCTCTCCTTGCGGCGTTTTTACGAGCTTTACGTAACTGATCTTGCGACTTGGATTTTTTTCGCCCGGCTTTGGCCACATGTAATCGACCCAACATGCGCCTTTTGCGTGAACGCAGTCATTCATTTCGGCAAAAAAGCGTTTGCCATTGGTATCTTTCAAGCCTATGTAATCATTTCCTTCCATTTTCCACTTGATGGGATGCATCCGCATTTTACAGTTGCCGTCGTGGATCCATATGTAGGTGCCGGCGAAAAGAAACGGGGACCCTTTGCCCTTGAACTTGGGGAAAGCCGCTGTGCCTTCCTTTTCAATCAATGCCGCCCCCTCGGCTACTTTCGACATGATCATTTCAGGTGTTGGCTTGGCGCCAGAGGTGGAAGCGCAATAATCTTCGCTTTCCTTTGCCAATGCCTCTTTTGCGGAATCATCTTGAGCGCGAGCAACTACTGCTCCACAGCAGACAGCAAGGCTAAAGACCGCCGTAGAAAGAACCAGAATCTTGAAAATGGACTCGTGCTTCATCGTATCATCCTTCATGTTTATTGTTTTGATGTGTTTCGCAAGTTTACCAAACTCTCCATCGGCTCCCCGTCTTCACTTCCCGGAAGAACTCTTTGATCCCCGGCAGCCTGTGGCTCCAATCGCAATTATCAAACCAGGATCACACCAGAGCCAAGAATGTCTCCTGATCGGCACATCGTCTCGTAGAACCGGCACACGGCCGTGGACGCTGAACAAGTTGTGCATGTGTTATCAAATCGGCTTTACAAAAGGTTTCGTTACTACCAAATAAAAGCATACATAATACATAGGGATAACCTGCATTTGTCGAAGACATTACAGGGATGGAAAAAGGGGATTGGGTTTGGGAGCGGAAAAGTGGAACAGGGCTCATAAGTCGTCATTCGAGAGGGAGCCCGGAGTCCAGACTTCTTCGGAAGTCATTGATTTTTAAATCAAAAGCCACTGGGCAGTTTTTCCTCTCTTTGTTGGGAAGTTCACCCCTTTTTCATCACCCGGTCAATCCTGAGAAGAGGGCGGAGGAGTCGTTGCCTTAGATCATTGCGCCAACGCAAGCTTGAAGGGCGCGCCGGCATGGTGATCGTTACGGCGAGTGGAGATATACTTTTGGAATATGTCGATCCAAGCATGTATAATATTAGCTTGACTTTCAAATCCTGACTTCACGATACGAGGAGCTTCCCATGGACGAAGGCCTGAATGTCCCTCATGTCGGGATCTCTGAGGCGCAAGTCAACATTAACTGGGAGTCTGTATTCGATGTCATCCCCGACGTCATTTCCATTTTAGACCGAGAGTACCGGCTCCGGCGAATCAATAAGACAATGGCGGATCGGCTTGGTGTGACACCGGGAAATGCAATTGGACGCGCCTGTTATGAGATCGTGCATAATGCCGCCGCGCCTCCTTCGTTTTGTCCTTTCTCCAAAATGCTTGAAGATGGTCGGGAACACTCTGTAGAAATCTTCGAACCCAACCTTCGCGGGCACTTTATTGTGAGCGTCTCTCCTCTGTACGATGACGCGGGGCAAGTGATCGGCGCGGTTCATGTGGCCCGTGACATCACTTTACGCAAAGAGGCGGAACAAGCCTTACTTGAGGCCAACCGGGGACTTGAGCAACGCGTGGCGGAGCGGACTGCGGAACTGGCAAAAAAGACAAAGAGTCTCGAGGAGGTCAATATGACACTGAGGGTCCTCCTGGAGTATAGAGAGCGTGATAGGAAAGAAACACAGGAATCTATAATAGATAACATAAAAATAAAGGTGTTGCCTTACCTTAATAGAATGAGAAAATTCGGTCTAACAAAAGAACTGAACGACTACATCAGCATGATCGAAAATGATCTTAAAGATATTGTCTCTCCTTTCATTCGCGGTTTAGCCGACAAGTCTCTTGGAATCAGCCCAGCTCAGATAAGGGTCGCCGAGATGGTTAGATCAGGAATGACTAACAAGGAAATCGCCAACTGTTTGCATATAAGTGAAGGAACAGTCCGATCTCATAGACAAGTGTTGAGGAAAAAGTTGGGACTGACCAACAACAAAGCCAATTTACGAGCCTACCTCCAATCAATCCAATGAATGTCCTGTGAACAGGGGGCAGATGGGATTATTTCGTCCGGTGCCTTAGCGGACAGCGCAGGCAGGGTGCTGGATTGAGTCACGAAGCGAAGCCAAATAAGTAGAGAAAACGCCCCTGTGTTTTCCAGCCCGATAAAAAAACTGGACAGGGATTACCATGTCTATTGGCATTTTAACCATCGGGTCGGCTGAAAGGACTGATCTTTTTGCTGGCTTGACACCTTAGGTCGCTTCGTTCCGCCTGTTCCTGCGTCCATGGTCCCTGCGCTCTGTGCGCGGAAGTCGGGAACTGCAATGAATTATGTTGTGATGTGTCTATAAGAAAAAAATCCCGGAAACAGAATCCCGGCACAGGAAGATGATATAATTTGATTGACTTGGATTTCAATGTGACTTATAAGCTACAAAAACGAAGTCATTCCAAGGAGAGACAATTGCAGATGGGCTATAAGGACTGCACAATAGGGCGGTCTACGATCATCCTGGCGGATTGCTTTGAGTGGCTGAAGCGCTTGCCTGAAAATACCTTGCACGCCATTGTTACCGATCCGCCCTATGGGGTTAAAGAGTACGAGGAAGAGCAGCTTGAGAAGCGAGCCAACGGCAAGGGTGGGATCTGGAGAATACCTCCCTGTTTTGATAACAACCTTAGAGCACCCTTGCCACGGTTTACTGCCCTCAATGATAGAGAAAGAACAAGTCTATATTCCTTTTTTGCCGAATGGTCGAAACTATGCTCACAGGCACTGCGTCCGGGCGCTCACGTTTTCATCGCCACCAACTCTTTTGTCGCACAGATCCTTTATGCAGCTTTGGTTGAAGGAGGGTTGGAATTTAGGGGTCAAATCATCAGGATAGTTAGAACTCTGCGAGGCGGGGACCGCCCTAAGAATGCCGAAGAGGAATTCCCGGACGTATCTTCCCTTCCGCGCGGGTGTTTTGAACCATGGGGTCTTTTCAGAAAGCCGATTCCGCAAAAGATGACAGTGAGCGAATGCCTGCGGGAGTTCCAGACCGGCGGACTGAGAAGGATTTCCGAGGGCCGCCCTTTCGAAGACGTTATCGTTAGCGAGAGAACACCCCGCAGAGAAAAAGAGATAGCCGATCACCCAAGCCTTAAACCTCAGTCATTTATGCGTCAGATTGTTTTTGCCGCATTGCCCCTTGGGATCGGCGTGCTGAGCGATCCCTTTATGGGTTCAGGTTCGACAATCGCTGCTGCCGAGGCACTAGGGATTCAGTCTTTCGGAGTGGAAAAATACGATCAGTACTTCGAAATGGCCAAGGAAGCCATCCCAAAATTAAGGGATATATCAATTCCAGAAATTGACAGCATGCTTGGGAGAAAGAGCGGACAGCAGGCGATGTTCCACCAACGGATTATGATCGGCGGTAAATCCAGTTAGCTTCCATTTTATTGAACCCGCTGGCAGTGACGCTTGCCGTGATGGTCCTTCTGCTTGTTTTCGATCGCCCGGAGAACTGCCAATCGCTTCTAGATATTTTCGCGCCGACGACCTTCCTGAATGTAAATGGCTTCGGAGAAACGCCAAGACCGGCATCCCGAGCGGTGTTGCTATCAAAAACAAACACCATCAGCCAGACATCTTCGGCATTATGCCCCTGCCAGCCCCTTTCATGCCGGGAACCTTTGATTTCAATTCCTTCCGGGGCGTGAAGGACTGAATCACCCGGGTACATTCCCTTTGGGAGTAGATCCGGATGTCCGTTATGGTAGGTATTTTTCGTAACGGTTTGGCAATATTTAGGGATAGTTGCAACGATAAACTCTCCGACCATACTGCTAAAATTGGCCGGCATTAAGAAAGATTCCAACCTGGGAATGTTCCTGCCGAACAATTGAACGTTGATAAACGAGAGGAAGTCCAGAAAGTCCTGCATAGCGGTTTTTATATGTTCGGTGGAAAGCCCGTAGGGGATTATGGCGTTCGAATTGAAACCGTTTAGATTGAGTGGTTCCGGGCTACAGGCGGCTATCTCCAGACCGGCAACAAGCATTTCATTCCTCGAAGAGATCGGAGATTTTCACTCCGAGCGCTTGGGCTACCAGCTCGATATTTCGGAGGCTGATATTGCGCTTTCCGCGCTCCACCCCACTGATATATGTGCGGTCCAAACCGCACTGGGCGGCAAACTCTTCCTGAGAGAGTCCTCTTGCGACCCTGAGATTGCGCATCCTGTGTCCAAATCGGTTTTGAATGTTAATTTGGTCGGGCATTGCGCCTGTTTACCAGCGTTGTAGTCTTGGAATCAACGGACTTTAAGTCACATTCTTATTTCTTTCCTATTCGTTGACACAAAGGGCACGCCAGCCGAGATCTATGCGTGCAGAGCAGATATTGAGCCTTTTATGGACCTTTTTAAATTGAAGGGACGGGGGCGCCGGTTATGTTGCATCCACAACCTATAGGCTTCCTTGGTTTTTTCCTTCATGGAGGGGGAAAGACCGCCGAAGGCTTTCCAAAATTTGCTGGAAGCACGGCTTGTCAAAGGACATCGTCCATTGACCGGGTTTTGCCCGCCTCGTGCTCTGCAATCGCCTCAGCAGCAATGTCTGAGAGTTGGTCCTGTGACCCGGCAAATGTTTCATCCCAGCGGTTCTCGTCTTCAATCTCGGCTAGAACAAGCCTTGCAAGGGCATCCTGCCGCTCGCGTGTAAGCGATGAAGCGGCATCGAAAGCCTTCTTCAACAGCGTGGTCATATTGCATTCTCCCAAGTCTATTTTTCTTTAAGCATAGATCAGATCAGACATGTTTTCGGCTGCGCTTCGCCGGGTTAAAGATTCCTTTGATACCGCAACTCACTCTTTCCATCAGAGAACAGAGTGTTGTAAATTATTGCGGGCCCCGGCGGACAGAGGCCGAAATGGCGGATGTTACGGGCAAAGGTCAGTCTTGAGGGATGACTTATCTATGAACCATGAGCACCGGAGGATGAAGATGCAACGGAAAGAGATTCCGTTGAACGAGCGGATAATTTTTGCCCTTGATGTGGACTCTCCGCAGAAAGCAAAGGAATGGGTAACAAGGCTTGAGAGCCATGTGAGGTTTTACAAGGTGGGCCTTCAGCTATTCCTTGCCGGCTGGTTTCCCGTTATAGAGTGGATCACTAATCGAGGGCACAAGGTAATGGTCGATCTCAAGTTTTTCGATGTTCCCGAAACAGTCAAGCTTGCCGTAAAGCAGCTCAGGGGCCGTGGAATTACCTTTGCGACGGCGCACGGGAACGATCCGATCCTAAGGGCGGCGGTGGAGCAGCGCGACGAGGTAAAAATCCTGGCCGTAACAGTGCTTACCAGCTTTGGGGAAGAAGACATGCTGGAAATGTTCGGCGCGCCGTGTCGGGTAGAAGATTTAGTTTTTGTCCGGGCCAGAAAAGCTTTAAGGCTCGGTTGCGACGGCGTGATTTCGTCGGGGTTGGAGGCCGGACGGCTGCGCGGCGAACTGGGCGACAATTTTTTGATCGTAACTCCCGGAATTCGCCCGGGGGCTAACGTCACAATAGAGCAGGATGACCAGAAGCGGATCATAACCGCCAGCGAAGCCATCGCCAACGGAGCCGATTATGTAGTTGTCGGCCGCCCGATCAGCACAGCAAGCGATCCAATCGCGGTTGTTGAACGAATGCAACGGGAGATAGAGGAGGCCCTTGCGACCTGAGAAGGGGCGCGACCGGGGTATGCCGTTCGCGATGATGAACCGATACCAAGCCGCTTACAAACCACCGGGAGAAGGGCGGGGCAATAATTTCCCCTGTCCCCCAACCGCGCAGTTGCATTAAACGCGGGACTGCGCAGCAGCGAGAGGGCGAGCCGGGCGATTGCCCCTCACGCTCTTATTGTTCTATCTGCGATCTTTAACAGCGAGTCAGTATAACCTGGCGCCCTAAAAACCGGCGAACAGTTCCACGCAGATGTCGCCATAGCACCCGACCCCGACATGGTTGAAGCGGGGGTCCAGGATGTTTTTGCGGTGGCCGGGGCTTGCCATGAGCGCCGTGTGGATATTGTCCGGGGTGTCGTGGCCTTTTGAAAGGTTTTCGCCTGCCGGCGCCCTGACCCATGGCCTGTGGGCATGAACGCAGAGCCTGACGGCACGCCAAACGGGGTTTTTGCCCGTCTTCGGGTCCTCATGGTCAAAATAGCCTGCCATTGACATGCGTTTGGCGCGCATGAAAGCCTGGGTGGCAAGACAGCCATCTCTTACAAGCCTGTGGTTTTCTGCGCACACCAACCGAGAGAGCACGTCCGCCCTGGATTCCTCAGAACCGGTCGGCCCGGCCTGCACGGCTTGAGGAAACACGGGAAGAGGCCTGGTCTGCTGAGCAGCAGAGGGCAGGCTAAGCGTCCAAATCGGGACAAACACCATAAGCGCCATTGCCATCAGAACATGTTTTTTGCTTTTACCGCTCACTGTTCACCGCTCTTACCGATGCCGGAGGATGGAGGAGGGGCGCAAGGCCCCATGCTGAAGCGTTCCGCGCTCCCGGTCGGGATCGGGGGATCGCCGCTCTCATAGAGACGCAGCATCATAGTGCGTCCTTTGGAATAGTTAAAGCCATAAAATGCGCCTGCGGGTTTTACGTTCAATCCTAGACCGCCGGCCATGCTTTTGAACTCTTCTTCCTCATTGCGATCAACCAGGGCCAGGGCTCCTGGGTAAGTCCGGAGGAAAATCGCGGCCCCCTGCGGTGAGGTCAGAAGGGTGCGGGTCCCAAGCTGGAAAACCAGACTGGGCTCATGGTAGCCCGAAGAACAGAGCATGACCTCTGCCCCAGCGCGCTCCCGGACCGCGTTGCTTACGGTCCGGCTAAGCCAGAGCCAATCGAGGCCGGGCAGTATCCACTGAAGCGTGGGCGCCATAACGATCGCGGTGGCGGCAATTGCCACGGCAGCGGCGTGGAGGTAGCGGCGCCTGAAAAACTTCCACGCAGCGAGAAACGCCCCGGAGGCGGCTGCAATTGCCGGGATGAGAGCGAGCGGTTCGAGGCGATGTTCAGCAAACCAGGGCAGGACAAGTGCGCCGAGGCCGGGCAGCAAAAGCGCAGCCTGGCAGGCAAAAAATCCGATTCTCACGGGCCTGGAAGATAGTTCGGGTGCCAGGCCCTGTTCGCCGGCAATTACTGCATGGGCCGCCAGAAGGCATAATGGGGGATAGAGAGGCAGGACATAGTGCGGGAGCTTTGTTGGGACCAGTTCGAATACGATCCATGCCGGCACTATCCACGCAAGGCAAAACCTCACTGGGGGCGCCGCCCGCAAATGGAATGCCCGATAAACGGACGCTGCCGCCAGGGGCGATGCAGGCCAGAGGGTAAGAGGCAACAAGAGCAGGTAAAAGCCCGGAGGAAATCCGTGCGATTCCTGCCCGGCCGCCACCTTGGATAGAAAGTCGCCCACCACCGCCTGCTCATAGAAAGCGCCCTTCGTGGCAACGGCGACGGCAATCATCCAGGGGCTTACGAGCAGGGCCGTTACCGCAAGGCCGGCAAGCGGCCTCAAACCTTTAAGCCATCGGGCGTTTCTGTCCGCCGCCGCCAGGCAGCCGATGGTGAGAAGAGAGATCATCGGCGTGACGGGGCCTTTTACAAGTATCCCAGCGGCTTGGGCCGTCCAGAAGATCAGAAAAGGCAGCAGGTCCGCCCGCCGGCTTGCCTTCGCGCAAAGTCTCTCCCGGTCCCCGATCCCCGGCCGCAGCCGGGGGGAGGCTTCCGTGGGTTCATTTTCATTGCCGGCCGTGTAGAACCGGCTCAAAGCGCCCTGGGCCGCCACGATCGTTACGAGCAGCACCGCGTCCGTCGTGGCAAGATGCGCTTCGGTCACGAGCAGGATGGAACCGGCGGTGAAGGCTGCCCCCAGGAAGCCGGTCTTTTCGCCGAACAGCTTCTTTCCAAGGGAAAACGTCAGCAGCACCGACGCAAGAGCCCCCAAAAACGACGGGACGCGATAGGGCCAGATTTTTTGAGAACAGGCCGGCCCGCAAAGGGC
Organism: Syntrophobacteraceae bacterium; assembly: GCA_035624985.1. Lineage (GTDB taxonomy): Bacteria > Desulfobacterota > Syntrophobacteria > Syntrophobacterales > Syntrophobacteraceae > SbD1. The sequence goes on from DASPQK010000236.1 coordinate 12,073, forward strand.
TGCACTCGCGGCCTGGAGCCAGTAGACGCCGATCGGTTTTTTGTTGCGGTCTTCGTCCTGGAAACGAATCCGAACGAAGTCGCCGCTTTCGATCATCTGTTTGGACGCCTGCGCAAACCTCGATTCATCCCGGTCCACCGGTGGAAGGGCGAAAAGCCCCGGAACGAAGAAGGCAAGACAAATCAGCAGAAGCAGGAAGCGGGGAGCGGGGAGCAGGAAGTGGGAAGCGGGAACAATAGAACCCCGGATGAGGTCCGGGGCAGGCTCTATAGAACGTACCGGAGATATAGGTACAGGGACACGCAGCTTCATACGGAATTTACTCAAACCGCAGTGCTCAGTCCTCCAGTTTTCCCAGCGCTTTTTTGACAGCGTCGAAGCCGGCCTCGATTTCCGCCATGGGCAGCGCATAGGAAAACCGGATGCAATTGTCGTCGCCGAAAGCGTGTCCTGGGACCGCCGCCACGTGGGCCTCGTCCATCAGGAAGTCGGCGAGGTCGGCAGATCCGTTAATGGTTCGCCCTGCTAACTTTTTCCCGAAATAGGCGCTGAAATTGGGGAAAACGTAAAATGCCCCTTCGGGCTCCGCGCAGGTCACCCCCGGCAGTCCGTGGATGAGTTCCATAATTTTTGTGCACCGTTTTTCGAAATGCAGCGCCATTTGCACGGAGGCGTCCTGAGCGCCGCTAAGCGCCTCGACGCTCGCCCACTGCGATATCGACGACGCATTGCTGGTAACCTGGCTCTGGAAGTCCGTGGCCGCTTTTATAACCGCCGGGTCGCCCACGAGCCAGCCTATCCGCCACCCGGTCATGCAGTAGCTTTTGCTGACGCCGTTTATGATGAAAAGGCGCTCGCGCAGCTTCTCCTCGACCATGCCCATGTTAACCCATTTACGGCCCCCGAAAAGAATACGGTAGTAAATATCATCGCTTGCGATCAGCACGTTTTCGTGGCGCAAAAGCACTTCGGCCAGGGCCCTTAGTTCATCGGGCCCATAGAATTTCCCGGTCGGGTTGGACGGGCTGTTGAGGATAAGGAGCCGGGTGTTCGCCGTAACGGCCTTATCCAGGACTTCGGGCCGCAGCATGGAGTCGTCTTCTTGCGGGCAGCGCGCTATGACCGGCCTGGCATCGGCAAGTTCGACCATGTCCGGATAACTCACCCAGTAGGGTGAAGGAATGATGACCTCGTCTCCGGGGTCCAAAAGGGTCATGAACAGGTTGTAGAGAGCATGTTTTCCGCCGCACGACACCAGGACGTTTTCCCGCCTGAAGCGAAGGCCGTAGTCGGTTTCAATGATGCGGCAGACCGCGTCTTTAAGTTCGTCTACCCCCCCTACCGCCGTGTAGCGTGTCTGGCCGCCGTGAATGCTTTGGATCGCCGCATCGCCGATATTTTGGGGGGTATCGTAATCCGGCTCCCCGGCGGCGAAATTGATTACGCCGACACCGCTCCGTTTGAGCGCCCTGGCCTTGGCGTTGATTGACAGAGTAGCCGAGGGTTTAATCCTGCCGATTCTTCCCGATAGCTTCATTTTGGTCCCTCTGGTAGTTCACAGAAATCAGATACAGTCCATGTCCGGGAGCGGTCATTCCGGCTTGCCTGCGGTCGCCGCTGCTGATGATGCGCTCGAAATCGGAGGCCGTCATTTTTCCCTTGCCGACCTCAACAATTGTACCCGTGAGGTTGCGGACCATGTGACGCAGGAAGCCGTCAGCTTCGTATGTGAATTTGATCCGGTCGGGATGCAACCGGACAAGTTCGGCCCTCAACATGTTGCGTTGTGTCGAAGATGCTCCGGACCCCGACGCCATGAAGGCCGAGAAGTCGTTCAGGCCGCAAACCCTTTGAAGGCATTCCTGCATAGGCTCGACAGCAAGAGGCCGGCGCACATGCCAAGCGTAATTTCGCAGGAGCGCCGAGGGGACCGGGCGGTTCAGTATATGGTATTCGTAGACCTTGCTAACGGCAGAAAAACGCGCGTGGAAAGATTCATCCACCTCCTGGGCGCTCAGTACGACGATGTCGTCGGGAAGAAGGCTGTTAAGCCCCCTTAGAACCTCATCGGGCGTAAGCTTGGTGCGCGCGTGGAAATTAACCGCCTGGCCCTTCGCATGGACCCCGGCATCGGTGCGCCCCGATGCCCGAATGGGCACCCTTTCTCCAAGCATGATCCCCAGACGGGACTCCATGACTTCCTGAATGGAAAGTGAGCCGGCCTGGCGCTGCCATCCATGATATGCCGACCCGTCGTATTCGAGAACCAGTTTGATATTGCGGGTAACAGGGCTATAGGACGTACAGGGCATATAGGACCTATAAAGAGCAAGACATCAGGGTAGTCGGGGTTCACGGCAGCCGGGCTCAGGGTTGTCAGGGCTTACGGCTGCCAGGGCTCAGGGCTGCCAGGGCAAATCTTGGAGCCCGGCGTTCTCCGGCAGGCCGTTCATTATGTTCATATTGCAGACGGCCTGTCCTGATGCGCCCCTAGTGAGATTATCGATGACCGAGATGACGATCAGCCGCCGCGTGCGCTCATCGACGCGCCAGCCAAGGTCGCAGTAATTGCTGCCCCTGACCTGGAGAGTCGCGGGCAGCCGGCCCGGGCCGCCGAGGCGCACGAAAAGCTCATCCGCGTACCAGCTTTCGAAAGCCTCATCCACCTCCTTAGCCCCGACCCCCGGCTTCAAACTGCAATAAACCGTGCTCAGAATCCCGCGGCTCATGGGAACAAGATGAGGGGTGAAATTGACCTTTACCGGCCTTGCGGCCAGAACGCTCAGCTCCTGCTCAATTTCGGGCGTGTGACGGTGTTCGGCCACTTTGTAGGCTCTAAAGCCCTCGTTGACCTCGCAAAAGTGCAAGCCGAGCTCCATGCCCCTTCCGGCGCCCGAAACCCCGGATTTGGAGTCCGCTATTATCGTCTCGGGGTCGATCAGCGCGCGCGAAAGCACGGGCGCCACGGCGAGGATAACGCTCGTGGGATAGCACCCCGGATTTGCCACGAGGCGGGCGGAGCGAATTTTTTCCCGATATAGCTCGGGAAGACCGTAAACGGCCTCATTCAAAAGCTGCGGGGTCTTATGGGGCGAGTACCACTGTCGAAAGACTTCCGGGTCTTTGAGCCGGTAATCCGCGCTGAGGTCCACCACCCTAGCTCCCCGTTGCAAAAGGTCTGCAATGACATCCATGGATGCCAGGTGGGGCAGGGCGGTAAAGACGAGGTCCGAGGATGAGGCGAGCCTTTCCGGGTCTGTATCTTCAAAGACCAGATCGCAGCGGCGCTTAAAGGCCGGGTAGAAATCGTCGATCCGCTGCCCCTTTTGCTGCCTGGAGGTAATCAGGCAGACCATGGCCGAGGGATGGGCGCAAAGTATGCGCAACAGTTCCAGCCCGGTGTAGCCGGATGCGCCGGCTATGGCGACCCTCAACATAAATCACCCCTAAGAACAACCAGGAAGCAGGAATTACGAATTATGAATCAAAGACGAAAAATAAAGGGCGCACACCCGCTGGTGCAACGCCCCATAACGGGTGTCGGATGTCGGAGAGCTATTTCCCGCACCCGACACCCGATACCCGAGACCCGATGTCTGTCTCAATTAGCGCTTGGAATACTGGAAACGTGCCCTGGCGCTCCTGCGGCCATATTTCTTGCGTTCCTTGACCCTTGAGTCGCGGGTAAGAAAACCCGCCCGTTTGAGCACCTCCCTGTATTCCGGATTGAGTTCGAGCAGCGCTTTGGAAATACCGTGGCGAATCGCTCCGGCCTGACCTGAAATCCCTCCACCGAGCACATTGACCAAGACGTCCAATTTACCTAGCGTAGCGGTGAGCACCAGCGGTTGAGCAATTACCATCTTGCTTGTTTCCCTGTCAAGATACTCATCGGCACTCTTGCTGTTTATAATGATGCGACCCGTTCCGGGTTGAAGCCAAACCCGCGCGATCGAGGTTTTGCGCTTACCAGTGGCGTAAAAGCGTTGTTCGGGCATTAAAGGGCGTCTCCTAGCCGTATCTATCGATAAGTTTAAAGGTTTCGGGCCGTTGGGCTTCGTGAGGATGAGTCGGGCCGGTGTAGACTTTGAGCTTTTTAATGAGTTTGCGGCCGAGCCGGTTTTTAGGCAGCATTCCCCAGACTGCCAGACGGATCATCCGTTCGGGTTTTTGCTCTCTGAGCTTACGGGCAGTGATCGCTTTAACTCCGCTCAAGTAGCCGCTGTAGCGGTAGTATGTTTTTTGGGTCAACTTGTCTCCGGTTAGCCTCACCTTGTCGGCGTTGACGACCACAACGAAGTCACCGAGGTCCACATGGGGGGTAAAAGCCGGCAGGTGTTTGCCGCGGATGCGGATAGCGACCTGAGAGGCAAGGCGTCCGAGCACCTGGTTTTGGGCATCGACCACTATCCATTTGCGCTTTTGGGGTTGGAACTTTGCGCTTTGCGTTTTCATGTTTAAGCTCCCGCATGCCGGCTGAATCAGCCCAAGCGGTGAATGATACAGGTATTGGGCGGTGGTGTCAATAGGCAGATCGCTGATTATAACGGACGACAGAAAGCCGGCCCCCGAAGTGTATCTAATCGGGGGTCGGATGTCGGAAAACAGAGAAAAACATCCCACGGGCCGTAAGATCGTGTCAACTTTCTTTTGACGCTTGCTATAGTGTGATTTATGGGATCATCCAGGTTTCAGGGTGCTGATATCCGGGGCGCACTTCGCTAAACAGGGGCCTGCCGAAGAAAGCCGATTCTCTACCAAGGCTGCCAATGCCCATCAGATCGATCGTGCACACGAACTGGTCGGCGCCGCCGCTGCGTTCATATCCCAGCCCGACTCCCCAGCAGCCATGGATGAACCTTATCCCGTATCCCTGTGTGAACATCAACCCGGAGCTTATGGAGTAGTCATGATAGGTGCTGAAGTAAATGTCCTTGTAAACCTTAAGGACTGTTGCCGCCGTAATTTCATTTATCCCAAGGGAAGGCTCCTGCTGGTAATTGAGGTTAAGAATATAACCCGTTGTGCTGTCATAAGTCAGAAAAAGTCCCTGGGCTTTTCCCTGCCCGGACGAAGAAAGGTCCAGATCCAGATCGTAGGAGAGGGTGAAGTTCTTATAGGGGAAGACATCAAGTCTGAACCCCACGGGGGAAAAACCCTCCGGCATCAAAGCATTTGTGTCGAACAGCGGGTCGGGTGTGGAAGGTGGTTGGACATTGTAGAATTGAAAAATACGAAACCGGGCCAGTTCTCTGTACGTTGTGGTGAGGTCTCCGGCTGCATCCAGGGTGAGTTCCTTTGCGGTCAGGAAAGTCGAAAAGCCGTAGCGAATGCCGTTTCTGGACAGGTCCTGGTCGAGCCGGTCAATTTGGAGGTGCGGGCCGGTGGAGGCCTGGGTCACGTATTCGTATGAGATCTCCGGTCGAATGCTATTCTGCATCGCTGTAAAGTTCCAGAAATTAACGGGGAATTCCTTGTTAAGGCGCGTGCTTATCTCTATGTCGATATCGGGCGCCACGCGCTCGGCGAAGTCCCCGGCCCTGTTTTCCGCCCATTGGACGGCATAGGAATCCGAGCGAAGACCCAGCGAGGGCTCCACGTCCAGGTAATTGCCCCAGTGCAAAGGCCAGTAGGCTCTAGGATAGATGTCGAGCCGCTGCTGGGTGTCGCCCTGGTCACTCCAGTAGTTTACCGCCGAACTTTGAAGCCCCCAATAAAAGGGGGTTCTGTCAATCTCTTTGGGAATCACGCTATAGGAGAGCGAGGGCAGCGCCTGGGTCGTTTGGCTGTTGAGCCCCGGCGCGAGGTTCTCCCAGTAACGGGCATCAAGGCTCAGGAGTTCCGATTCGCCTTTCTTTTCGAGATAAACGTCCGATTCGCGCACCAGGGAGGTCTGGTCGTAGAGTAAGCCGCGGCCGAAATTGGAGCCGAATTCGGCAACACTGCGCGGCCAGGAACTCGATCCAAAAGCGAATTCCTGGAGAAAGTTCCTGTCGCTCACATAATCCAGATCGACCTTGGCCGTTATCCCCCAGGGCAGTTGGAGGTCCTGTTTACCTCGGACCCAATAGCGGTCCTGAGTCTGGAAGGGGTATCCCCTGTCGAACAAAAATGTTGGGCTGGCCTGGTCGTCCAGATAGTTGAACATCCAGACGCCCTTGCCCCAATCGGCGCTGTTTATGCGGTATTCGGCCCCTGCCATGAGTCCGCGTATATGCATGTAGTCGGCATAGAAAGTGGCGTCCATATCCGGGCGAAAGGCCCAGTAATAAGGGATTTCGAACTCGTATCCAAGAA
>DASPQK010000237.1:0-7365 GCA_035624985.1 Syntrophobacteraceae bacterium
TATCGTCCTTTCGCAGTCAAACGGCATTCCGGTCATGGTTAAAGACGTCGCCAAGGTCTACGTGGGATATGCGCCAAGGTTGGGCATGAACGGACGCGATCACGACGACGACGTGGTGACGGGCATCGTCGTAATGAATCGCACCGAGCAGACAAAAACCGTTTTGGCCCGGGTCAAGGCCGAAGTCGAAAAGATCAACGGCGACGGCTCGCTGCCTCCCGGAATAAAGGCGGTTCCCTTTTATGACCGGGGCTGGCTGGTGGCTACAACTACCCGCACGGTGCTCCATAACGTAATGCTCGGCTTTCTGCTGGTTTTCCTTATCCAGTGGATTTTTTTGGGCAACCTGCGCAGCGCTTTCGTCGTCGGGATGAACATTCCTTTCGCGCTCTTCTTTGCCATCATCATCATGGTCCTTCGAGGCGAAGACGCAAACCTGCTTTCCCTCGGGGCTGTCGACTTCGGCATCATAGTGGACTCGGCTGTGATTCTGGTTGAAAATATCTTCAGAAACTCGCAGGCCAAAGATGAGGAAAGAAAACTGCTCCTCGAAGGTCTTGCCGAAGGGCGGTTCGGCATGGACCCGGCAACCAGCCGGGCAGCCGGCGGCATGGGCTGGACCGACCGGCTGCGCATGATATACGTCAGCGCCCTCCAGGTGGACAAAGCGATATATTTCTCCACAATGATTACGGTAGGGGCTTTCATTCCGCTTTTCACCCTCCAGGGGGTCGAAGGCCAGATTTTCAGCCCCATGGCCAGGACCTACGGCTACGCCCTGGCCGGAGCGCTGCTTGCCACTTTCACCGTTACGCCGGTGCTCGCTTCCCTGCTGCTCCCGGAACGGGTCAGGGAAGCGGAGACGATTGTTGTGCGGGCGCTTCGAGCCGCTTACACGCCCATCCTGCGCCTATCGCTTGAAAATCGCAAAGCCGTTGTTGCGGCCGGGTTGGCATTTCTGGCGCTGGTCGGGTTCATCGTCACGAGACTTGGCACCGAATTCCTGCCGCCCCTCGAGGAGGGCAACCTGGATATTCATTTGGTGATGCCTCCGACGATATCCCTTGAAGCCGCTGAGCCCACGGTGAGAAAGGTCCGCGAGATCCTTCTTGGCCGCCCGGAAATCGACACCGTCATCTCCCAGCACGGCAGGCCGGACAACGGCAGCGATACCGGCGGGTTTGGCGATGCGGAGCTGTTCGTCTTTATGAAGCCCTTTGACCGATGGCCCTCGGGGATGACCAAAGAAAAACTGGTTGAAGAACTCCAGGCCGAGTTTTCCAGGGAGTTCGTCGGCATTACTTTTGACTTTTCGCAATACATACAGACTAACGTCGAGGAAGGCATATCGGGTATCAAGGGCGCCAATTCCGTCAAGATTATCGGTCCCGACCTGGCTGTGCTCGAAAAGATAGCGCTCCGGGTCCAGCGCGAAATGGCCGGGGTCAGGGGGGTGGAAGACCTCGGAATATTCCGGGTCCTCGGACAGCCCAACCTCAACATCAGGGTCGACCGCGCAAAAGCGGCCCGCTACGGCCTCAATGCCGGCGATCTGAACACGGTGGTGCAGGCGGCTTTGGCCGGCACGACGCCGACCACGGTCCTGGAGGCCGACCGCCAGTTCAACCTAACCGTTCGCCTCGCGCCCGAATATAGAAGCGGCATCGACGCGGTTCGAAACATCAAGGTAGGCTATCAGACCCCCGGCGGCGCAAATGCCTATATCCCCTTAAGCGAGCTCGCCGATATATCTCTTGATACGGGCGCCTCCTATATCTATCACGAACGAAATCAGCGCTTCATCCCGATAAAGTTCAGCGTTCGCGGCCGCGACCTCGGAAGCACCGTTGCAGAGGCGCAGAACCGTATCGCGCAAAATGTCAAATTGCCGAACGGCTACCGGATCGAATGGGCGGGGGAGTTCGGAGAACTTCAGGAAGCGACCGGGCGCCTCGAAGTCATCGTGCCGATCACGCTGTTTCTGATCATGGTGCTTCTCTACACCCTTTTCGATTCACTGCGTGAATCTCTTCTGGTGTTGGCGGGAATACCTTTCGCCGTGGCGGGCGGCGTGATCTCGCTTACTGTGAGCGGGCTCGATTTCAGCATCTCTGCGGCGATTGGCTTCGTATCGCTTTTCGGTGTCTCGGTGATGAACAATATCCTGTTGTTTACCTATTACAACCAGCTTCGGTTGGACCGCAGGGAAATGGACAGGTTAGAAGCCATGTTCGTCGCCGCCAGGGATCGAATGCGGCCGATGCTCATGACGGCGCTGTCTCCCTGTATAGCCTTGGTCCCCGCCGCCCTGTCCACCGGCATCGGCAGCCAGGTGCAGCGTCCGCTCGCGGTCGTAATAGTAGGGGGGATGCTGATCGGTCCCATCATGCTTCTGGTGGTCGTGCCGGCTCTCAGGATGCTTTTTTCCGCAAAGTTGGAGAAGCCGCCGCAGGAACGATAGCCTCGGTTAGTCCCTCATTCCTGATTCCTAATTGTCTTCCTATCATTCCTAATTCCTAATTCCTAATTCCTAATTGCCTTCTTATCATGCTGTCTTTGCCGGTCCCAAGGTGGGATGGGTGAAACTGCCCGTGGAAGAAGCAACTTCGTCTACGGCTGAATCTCTCAGGTAGATTATGAGATTGTCACGGAAAAATCCTGCCGGCCCCGATGCGGGCAAGCGGGGACAAAAAAGGCTCGGTGATAAGCCGGGCCTTTTCTTTCTTCAAAGATTGCCGGACAGAATGACCCTGACGGGGGGGATATGGGCCGGAGAGAAAAGAATCGATTGTGGGGCATCCTGGAAGAATCCTGCCTGCCGTCTCTCAGGTGCTCGCCGTCCGGCGGAAGTTTTGATGCGGAAATCCAAGACCGGGGCGTCTAATACCGGGTTGCGTTCAATTCGTTGCCCTCGGGAGGGCATACATCGCGCGACGCATTCGCTGCGCTCCCCCTCCCCCACGTAGGGTTGAGGTGCAGGGGTTCATCCCCGCCCGATCTTGAACGCGAATTGGTCTCAAAAGCCGGCTATGAAAAATTGCCGGTGATGCGCAATGCACCCACGTGGATAAGAAAATTGCGAAAATATGACCATCTCCCGGTTTATTTCGAGAAAAAAGCAGTCTGCCCATAAACCGGACACAAAAAACTCAATTTAACTCCTGAATGGAATTCGTTCTTCACATGCCCCATAGAAGCGGAGGGGGAGCGCAGCGCTGTATGCCCTTCCGGTCACATCGATCTTGAATGCAACTTGGTATTAGCGGGAGGATGTTTGGAATAAATACGCTCGGAAGCTGGCCCATCTCCTTCTGATGTTGTTGGCTTTTCAAGATGTCCGGTTCCATTGACAAGTGAAATGTCCGGTTTGTTAAGAAACCGACATCCTTGAGTCGGAGGCGGAAAGAGGCGGCCATCCCATCGTCGTCTGCCTGTTTGCTTGAAAGCATGCGAAAGCGATCTCAGTCAAGGCCGAGCGGCAGCGAGCAGAAGGATAGCCTTTACTGAGATCGCGCCAACGCTATGGTTAAGAGGCCAATGGCACTCCTTATCTTTTCAAAGAACAAAAAGCGTCTGGATTTTTGGAACTTCGCCTTGACGTTCAAGACGGTATCTGAAATCGAAAAAATCAGCCCCATTCCTGTTTCACTTGCGTATTCTACTGGGAAAATTGTATGCTGTTGCATGTTCCGGGGTACACCAGCGATTTTTCGGGCATAAATTCGATCCAAACATGCAGTTCGCACACAGATGCCGGAAGTTCATGCATTATTCCGGCTCAGGCGTGCAAGTGAAGTTTTTTCCGGCAAAGACCCGACCCGAAAATGGGATTGGGATGCTTGGCACTGAAGCCTGTCCCCGCGCAGGCGGGGATTGGTGCATTATTCCGGGTTGGTGCATTGACCATTGCAAAAGACATAACCGCAAAAAAGAGGGCTGAGGATACCTTACGGGAAAGCGAAGCCCACTATCGTCTCCTTGCCGAGAACGCGACGGATGTCATCTGGACGACGGATATGGACATGCGACTGACCTACATCAGTCCCTCCGTAACGCGGCTGTTGGGGTTTACGGCGGAAGAGGCGATGGCGCGAACGATGCTCCAGGCATTCACTCCGGCAGCGTTTGAGAAAGCGATGAAGATTTTCGCGGAGGAAATGGCGCTTGAAAATGCAGGGTACGGCGATCCCAATAGGTCACGAATTGTGGAACTGGAGCTGGTTCGCAAGGATGGAAGTACCGTCCCGGTCGAAGGAAATTTTTCCTTCTTGCGCGATCCATCAGGTAAGGCGATTAGCATTCTCTCGATCGCGAGAGACATTACGGAACGCAGACGGAACGAGCAAGCGTTGAGGGAAAGTGAAGAGCACTATCGCTCATTGTTTGAGAATATGCTTGACGGATTCGCCTATTGCAAAATGATTTTTGAAAACGAACAGCCTGTTGATTTCGAGTACCTTGCCGTCAATCGTACTTTTGAAGAACTGACAGGATTGAAAGATGTCCTTGGCAGGATGGTCACAGGGGTGATCCCGGGCATAAGAGAGTCCAATCCCGAGCTGTTTGAAATTTACGGCCGAGTAGCTCTGACCGGTCGTCCGGAAAGATTTGAGACGCATTTGCCTCAATTAGGGATTTGGTTCAATGTTTCCGTTTACAGCTACGAGACAGGCAGCTTTGTTGCCGTCTTTGATAACATTTCAGGTAGAAAGAAGGCGGAAGCGGAGCTTAAGTTTGTTAATGAGAAGCTTGAAAAACGAGTGGAGGAACGCACTTGCGAGCTGGAAGCGAAGACGAGGAGCCTTGAAGAGGTAAACACCGCGCTAAAAGTTCTGCTCGATAGAAGGGAGGCAGACAGGAAAGAGCATGAAGAGGCAATTGCGGAAAATCTCAAAAGCCTGATTTTGCCCTATGTTGAGAAGCTCCAAAGGACTCAGCTTTCATCAGACCAGGCAACCTGCCTCTCCATCCTCCAGTCGCACTTGGCTGAAATTGAATCCCGATTCGTCAGAAAGCTTTCCCTGCAACAAAAGGGGCTCACTCCAACAGAAATCCAGGTGGCTGTTCTGATCAGGGACGGCAAGACGACCAAAGAGATCGCCCAGGTGCTGCGTATTACTGAGAAAGGAATCGCGTTTCACAGAGATAACATAAGACGAAAGCTAAGTCTCAGGAATAAAAAGGAAAACCTCAGGTCTCACCTTATCGCCCTTACATAATCACCAGCTTTTTCCTGGTGATCCACAGGGTAAATTTTAGTCTCATATTTCGTACTTTTATGCCGATATGCTCTTGGGACGGGGAAGGCAGCCGAAGTTACGCAGTTCGCTTCCTCTTTGCAATGATCCGGATTGAATTTTAGGAGCCAAATCACTTTGAATCGACTTTTCTTATAGCTGTTTCGTTGAAATCAGAGCGGTCTGTCCGCCTGCTTGCCTGACTTACAGGAGGTCGATTATGTCCGAAGGCATACGTATCGGTGTACTGGTTTCCAGCAAGGGGAACAAGCTGCAGGCTATCATAGACGCGTGCAAAGCGGGCGCGATAAACGGCGGAGTCGCGTTCGTCTGCTCGGATAACCCTGGATCATATGCTCTTAAAAGAGCCATACGGCAGCAGATACCCGCTTTTGTCGTCGACTATGAGGCTATCAGGGATAGGTGCCGACAGGAGCCCGACGCACTTCAAGTGCCGGCTGACTGTGATTTGGATCGAATCATGACCAGTCAGAAGATTCTCGACGAATCGCGCGAAAACCTGATGTTTCGACTGACAACACGCCTGGCCGCCGAGGAGGAGATGCTTCGCCAAATGGCCGCGCATCCTTTCGATCTTCTGGTTCTGTCCGGTTTTATGCGCAAGCTGACCCCGTACTTCATAGATAGGATCAACAACGGTCATGCTACTCCGAGAATAATGAACATGCACGCAACCCTGTCTCCGGCTTTCCCGGGAATAGACGGATATGGGCAGACGCTTCGGCACGGTTGCAAGATTGCCGGCTGCACGGTGCATTTCGTCGATTATGAGGTGGACAGCGGGCCGATAATCGCTCAATATGCCTTCAGAATCGAGCCGCACGATACATTCGAGTCGGTCAAGAAGAGAGGGATCAGGCTTGAATGCTCGGCCTATCCGAAATGCATTGGACTTTTCGCCGAAAACAGGCTCAGGCTGAGGGAAAATGGGAAGGGAAGAACCGTCGTGGACATCCTGTACTATTACAATCATGATGGCTATCTATGACTCCTGGGAGCCTTGACCCCTTCAGGACATGTATTGGAATATCGCACTGTTAATGATCGGCGCCGCGACCTCTGCCCATTCCGAGGCGATGCGTCTACTCTCACATCCCGAATCTATCCCGGTCCAAAAAAGCCGCACGCTGCGAAACCCTCGGGTCAAGCCGCACACGGCATTCGGTCGTGAGGTTGGCTCCTCAAAAGCGTTCTGTGTAGAAAGCGCATAATTTGCAGAAGTTTTTGACTTTCATGATAGCTTGACCGGGGCCGGAAAAACTAACTCCAACCTGGGCAGCTTCCTGTTCGTGAAAATGCTCCATGTTCCTGACCGAGCAGGTCAGGTTATCAACGTCTTGATTGTCCGGCAGCATGAAGGTGAGGCCAAACTCCGACCCTACTTGTGTCTCAGTTAATCTGGGAAATTCCAGGCGGCATCCGCCTTCGCTTATATCTAACATCGTGGCTGAAATAGTCTCATCCCTTGCCCCAAGAAAAACTTGAGTTTCAATGTTTACTGGTATTCTCGTGCTGGAACGAATTCGAATCCGCTCTACTTTTTTGGGGTAATCAATCCCGATCACGTTAGCGAATAGACGTTTATTAAATTTGCTCGCGAATTTGAGCAGATGATTGCCATGCATATAGCCGCATGCTAAACCTTCGGACAAACCTCCAAAGCGCTCGTTGAGTGAAAATAGAGGCTCTTCGACCATGATCATCCGCCCGGGTACAGCGCCATAAACGGTGGCTTTTTGTTTGAGCACAGGATTTGTAGTGGATTTTAGGACGATCTCCGATCCCAATTCGAAGGGAATTATGTACAAATCACTTTCCGACCCTGCCGCCTCGATTTCAAGAATGGTATCCTTCATTTTGCTCCTCGCCTGTCCGACCTTAGAGAGTTTGAAGAGACAATCGGTAAAAAGCTTCCCGATGATAAATGGGAAATCTCCTCAAATCCTGTTAGTCGTAAAATTTCCGGCCTTCTCAATTACTGATGGGATATCATGGGGCGGCTTGCTTCTGCCAAACGGCAACCTTGCGCTGCGCCGGGCATGCGGTCTTTGCCGGTCCGTAGGATGGGTGAAACTGCCCGTGGAAGAAGCAACCCCGTCTATGGCTG
>DASPQK010000238.1:0-3646 GCA_035624985.1 Syntrophobacteraceae bacterium
GCACCCTGTTTTCCGATTCCCCCCTTGCCCTAGGTCTTTTGAATTGCTAACCTTTTGCAATCAGGAACCGTTGATTTGGTCCGTCCAAATCCAGGTTGGCAATTTGGACCTCCGGAAGAAAGCTTTATGACCAAAGCCAGAAAAATATTTGTGTGGGGGGCTTCTGGGGCGGGGATTCTTCTGGTTCTGCTTGCCGCCGCTGCGGCGCTCCTTCCACGTGTCATCGATACCGGCGCTTTAGGCCGCAACCTGGCGACCGAACTCTCGGACCGGTATCACATACGCTCGGAACGAATCAAGATAAGTTTTCTGCCTTTTCCCCGCATGGTCATGTTCGGTGTCACAATGACCGTCCCTGAGCCGCTTACCGCATCGGCCGAAACGGTAATACTTCATCCGAAGATACTGCCCCTCTTTACAGGCAAAATCGCTCCTGCCAAAATAGAACTTCTCAGTCCTATGTTCACAGCCAGACTGGCGGAGCAGAAGCCTGAAAGCTCGGCAAAGTCCTATTCTCAGCGACTTCTACGCCTGAAAGACAGTATTTCCCAGTTCCAGGCAATACTCCTTGCGGCAACGTCCGGCGCGGCTATCGACGCCCGCAACGGCGGGCTGGAAATCTACTGCGGGCAAGAGCGCGCCTTCTTTTTCGAAGAGATCGACCTCAGGACTTCCGTCCATGCCCAAAGGGTCGATTTCGAGCTGGCGAGCGGCAAATCCGACCTCTGGCAAGCCCTTACATTCAGCGGCTGGGTTGACCTTGGCACTCTGAAGAGTTCAGCAGAGTTGAATCTAAGCGGAGGCAATCCAGGGGACCTTATGAGATATCTGAATAAGTCCGCATCCGACAGGATCGGCGATTTTCAGATAAACCTGACCCTTACCCTTTCTACCAGCGGCCCCGGAACCGCCCGCGCAGATTTCACGGCTTCGATCCCGCAGTTTACTCTCGGCGGCGGACCCCGGAGCACTGTCATGAGCAACGGCGCTCTGAGCGGTGCATTAACCGTCGACACCAACAGCATCGACTTTTCCATTTCACATCTCCGGTTTAACTACCCGCGTCTGAACCTCTCTGCACGCTACGTCGAAAGATTCTCCGATCAAAGCGTCACTCTGAACATCGACGGGCATGATACCGACGCCGCCACGGTACAGAGCATCATGCTCGCCGTGAATAGGGAAGACCCCATCACCCGGAAGGTTTTTGAAATTATACGTGAGGCTGAAGTACCGACGATACTTTTCAGCGCACGCGTAAAAAACGCTTCTGATTTGAAAAAACTTAAAAACTTCACCATAAAGGGTTCGATCGAAAAAGGTGTTGTTTTTGCCCCCAAAGCGGACCTGCTAGTCTCCAACGTCAGCGGAAACGTGCTGGTTGAGGGTGGTGTACTGAGCGGAACTCACCTCTCGGGCCAAACTGCGGGGTCTTCGACCAGCGGTGGAGAGCTGAGGATAGGGTTGCCGCATGACGACCCCCTGTTCCATCTCGATCTTCCAATTACGGCCGATCTCTCCGAGCTGCCCGAGGTCCTGAAACGGGTTGTCGGTAACCAGGCCTTCAGGCAAGAACTGGCGCAAATCAAAGATGTGGCAGGCAAAGCGCAGGGCAGACTCGTACTTGGTGAAAGCCTGGATGCACTCACCGTAAGGGTGGAGTCCGGCCCTTTCCGGCTCTTTGGCCGTTACGGCCGCCTTCCTGAACCCGTCGATCTGCAAGGCGCTTCTTTCCAGTTGGAGGGGTCGAAAGTATCTGTGACATCTTTGGCCGGGAAGAGTGGAAGCTCGAGTTTCGAGCGGGTGGATCTGAGCTACGAGTGGGGTGAGTCAAAAGTCCTGGGGATCAACTCTGAGGCCGCGTCCGTCGTTTCCATGGACCTTCTGGGTCCGCACCTGAGAGCACACGAATACTGGAAAAACTTCCTTGACGGCGCACCGCAAGGATTGCTGGAAATCAACCCATTTCGGTTCATTGGCCCGCCTGCTGACCGCTCCAAATGGGTTTTCAACGCCAGCGGCTCAGTCAAAGACGTTGTTTTTCAAAACAAACGGTTAAACGCCCCTCTCACCCTGAAGACAGGCGCTTTCGAGATAGACGGGGACCAAATCGCCCTCAGGGAGATCAACGCTGTCCTGGCGGACTCCTCCCTGTCAATTTCAGGAAAGATTACAGGCTACCTGGATCATCCGAAGAAAGTGGACTTGCAATTGAGCGGCCGGCTCGACCCGGAGGGGAACAAAATTGTCGCTTCGCTCGCTGATTTCCCGCAATCTCTCAGGGCCATCTCGAATCTAAAGCTGCACAGTTCGCACCTGACCTGGGACAAGGAGTCGAAAACCGCTTTCAAGGGGGAAATGCAGCTCTCTTCCGGGCCAACGATTACGATCAGTCTGATCAAAAAGCCTCAGGAGCTTTCCATTGAAGACCTCATCATAAAAGATGAGGACTCTGACGCCACAATTTCGATGGACTCCGGGCAGAATCAATTAAATATCAGATTCTCCGGAACACTGAGCAACAAGACGGCCGACCGGCTCCTCGTCGACAACAGGCTGCTTACAGGGCCCATAAGGGGCAAATTCAGTACACATCTCTACCTCGACACTCCGGAGAAATCGAGCGCTCAGGGTGAGATCAGTATTTCGGGCTTCCAAGTGCCGGTCAACCTCCCTGTACCTGCGCGAATTGAAAACGCGGCGCTCGAGGCTGATGGAAACAAACTGAATGTGAAATCGGCCATGATAAGCTGGAACGGAAGCAGGCTGAGCCTTATAGGGAGCATAGCGATCGCCGAAGGCGCTTATATTGTGGATATGAATGCCTTTGCGGACAGTCTTGACCTGGAGAGCATTCTTAAGTCCAGGGAGAGCACTCAAAAGGAGATGGATAGCTGCGCTCAACCCCGCCCCCAATCTCCGAAAAAAGCTTGGGAAGCGCCTCTTAAGGGTACTATCCGGGTAAGAAGCGAGCACCTGTCCTATGGAAAAGTTGCCTGGAGCCCGGCCGATGCCGATGTGGTCCTGACCCCCGGTTCCATCGACGTTCGGCTCAACCAGGCAAATCTGTGCGGGATCTCCACTCCGGGAAGCTTCAGGATCACGCCTGAGGGCCTGAATATCTCTCTGAGCTTATCGGCCAAGGACCAGAACCTCGAATCAGCCATAGCCTGCCTCTTCAATAAACGGCACATCCTTTCGGGCAGTTACACGCTCACCGGAAATCTCGCGGCGAGCGGCTGGAGTGACTGCCTTGCGGATTCAATCGAAGGTGATGTAGAGCTTAAGGCAAAGGACGGGCGCATTTTTAGGTTCGATACATTGGGGAAAATAATTTCTTTGCTCGCCATCTCCGAAATTTACAGGGGCGTGCTCCCGGACCTCATCGGCGAGGGCTGCACATACAAATCTATAGAAGCTAAAGGGAAAATAAAGAACGGAAAGCTCGTCCTGTCCGATTCGGTCGTTAATGGGCCGTGCATCAAAATGGTCTTTCACGGAGAGATCGACCTCGCCAGCCAAAAGGTAAACGTGATTGCCCTTGTCGCTCCGCTCCGGACCGTCGAGAGGGTGGTAGATGCGACGCCCCTTATGGGGAAGGTGCTCGACGAGGCTTTCGTAACCTTACCGGTCCGCATAAGCGGAA
>DASPQK010000239.1:0-7220 GCA_035624985.1 Syntrophobacteraceae bacterium
CCACGTCATGTGCCGAATCTCATTATCGAGGTGCCCGACATCCCTTACACTTTCAACATGAAAAAGGTCGAGAGTTCGGTTGCCAACATTTTGAATGGAAGGCCGGTAACCAACAGAGACGCCCTTAACAACCCCGAAGCGCTGGATATCTACGAAAGAATCGCCCGCGAACTGCGGGAGTAAAATCAGGAGAAGAGTGGAGGTATTGATCTTATGACGAAACGCACTGCATATATTCGCTCAATCGGCCGATTCCTGCCCGAGAGGAAGCTCACGAACGGCGATCTTGAAAACATGGTGGACACCACCGACGAATGGATCGTGACCCGGACCGGGGTACAGGAGCGGCGTATCCTGGGACCGGGTCGGGGATGTTCGTATATGGCTGTCCGCGCTGCGACGGAATGTCTTGAAAGAGCCGGAGTGGCCCCTGAGGAGCTTGACGTCATCATTGTTGGAACGGTGACTCCCGACATGTTTTTTCCGGCAACCGCGTGTCTGCTGCAAAATATGATCGGCGCCAAAAAAGCCTGGGGGTTCGACTTGTCCGCCGGCTGTTCGGGGTTCCTTTTTTCTCTTTCCACCGGGGCTCAACTCATCGAGGCAGGAAGGGTCGGCAAGGCGCTCGTCATCGGCGCCGACGTGATCTCCACTGTTATTGATTATACGGACAGAAGCACCTGTGTCATTTTCGGAGACGGCGCAGCGGCCGTGCTACTTGAACCATGTCCTGAACCGGGATTCGGTCTTATTGATTTTATCCTGCATGTTGACGGCGCAGGGGGTGAATACCTTTGCATGAAGGCCGGCGGGAGCCGCAGGCCTGCAACGCACGAAACTGTGGCCAACAGGGAACATTTCGTCTTTCAGGATGGCCCTCAGGTGTTTAAAGCCTCCGTTAGCGGAATGGCCAAAGTTTCGGCAGAAATTGTCGAAAAAAACGGCCTTACCGGCAGGGACATTGCCTTCTTTGTCCCCCACCAGGCAAATATCCGCATCATAGATGCGGCCGCCAGGCTCATGGGTATTGAAAAGGAAAAGGTAATTGTAAATATTAATAAATATGGGAATACGGTGTCTGCGAGTATCCCGCTCGCCCTCTACGAGGCCCTGATGGAAAAGGAGCACGGGCCTAAGACGGGTGACTATATGGTGATGGCCGCTTTTGGAGCGGGCTATACCTGGGGGAGCGCCCTGCTGAGGTGGTGGGAGAAATAGACTCGCTGATTGCCGGGCTCAGGCATCATTGCTGAGGGTGAGATTGCCGGGACAAGAGAAGATACGAGATGATCTGCTCGAAGCTTACGGGCGCTTGCACCAGGCGGAGCAAGCCCTGCTCCAGCTTTGTTCGCTGATTTATGAGCCGGTAGACACGATCGTTTTATACAGGATATTCCGTAAGGCCGGTCTAAGCTTGCCCGGAGTGAGGCTCAGCTCGGTCAGGGTCCTGGAGCCGTACCTAAGGAAGCTAAGGGCGTTAAAGCTCATAAATGAAGGCTGCCAGGTGCCTCGGCAAATCATCGAGATCGTCGCCAAGCACGCTGTGTCTGCCGGGCGCATCTTCAATGCAGGCGATTTCCTTAAAGGGATCGAATCTGAGAGGGGATGGACGGACAAGTTGCCTATCGGCAAGCGCTGTATTTCTTGTGCCGACGTGGTTCTTGGAAATGCGTTCATGGCCGTGCCGGGTCCTCTTTGCCCGGTGTGCGCCACATCGGAGCTTAAGCTTCTTTCGGCTGATGAAGATCCGGGGAATTGGACTGTCAAGCGAATCCTGGATGCCCTCTCGCCCGATGGGGACATCAGGAGTAAGCTGATCGTCCTGTGGAAGTTCGAAGAAGTGCGCCGAGGCCTTATTTCGAAGAGCTTCAGGGACGAGGACCTTCTGTTGAACATTCTTGCGCAAAACCTCGGATACACTCAGCCTCATCCCTTGGCCCCGACTGTCCGGCAGGCAGCTCTTCGCACATGCAGCATGATGGGGCACAAGATGCCGGCCCTGCTGCTCAGGACTATCCGAAAAGATCCGTGGCAGTTTTACGCCAACGTTCTGACGGTCATAGGGCTTATCGCGCCTGAAAAACCGGAGGTTAAGGCCTTATTGAAAGAGGCGTCCGAAGATTCGAACCCGGATATACGCAGATGTGTCGCGTCTCTTTTTAGTAAGAACCCACCTTCCTGGTCCGTCGGCATAATTGAGAGGCTGAGCACGGATCGGGACTTTTCCGTCAGAAGTATGGCAACAAGCATCCTTGCTGCATTGAAACCGAAACGGGGCAGGGGTTTTCCATTCAGTTTCCGTGATACCAGAGTACCCGATGCGCCCATCAGGCCGTCCATCCGGTTTGGTCCTCTGGTCAGGGCGGTTCAAGACGATCTGCCTCGAACCAGGGGGCACTCCCACCCGGCCCGCATTATGCGAGACTTCCGCATAAGCATCTATGCTCAAGATAAGGACTCTTTCCATAAGCGGCTGGCAGAACTGTCCTCCGTCCACCTCAGGCTGCCCGACTTTTGGGACTCCCTCACTCGAATATTCAACGATCCCTTCGATGCGGAATGGTTTGCCACCCTCCCGGTGGATATACGGGTGTACGCGCTTTCAGTCATTTTCAATCAGGCGGTGTTAGACCTGGCGCCCGATGAGGACGCCCTGGCCTACGCCATGAATGGCCCTCTTCTCAGGAGCGCGCCCCAATCCGAAAGTGTTCTGTTGCCCTACTATCTCGCGTCGCGGCTCATTATGGGCGGCAGGCTGAGCGATGCGCAAAAGATCATATACGAGATCGATGGGCGGATTTACTCACTCGGACTGATGGGATGGCTTCGTTTTGTCGAAGGAAAAAACGATGAGGCCATAGTGTCGTATGAAGCCGATCTCAAAGAATTGCGGCGCAGGTGCGGAAAGAGAAACATTTATTTCAGCGGGATTGCAGCGTTCTTTTATGTCCTGGCTCTTCTTAAGTCCCGGGACCACCATCATCTAAGTAAAGCTGAGCAACTGGTTGACTGGTCTTTCTCCTTGAAGGACAGCTCTCACGTTGAATCATCCGTATTCAAATCGCTCAAAGGAATCGTTCTCGCGCAGAAGCTCGACGTTGAAGAGGCCAGAAAGATCATAGCGGGTGGAGTGAGGGATGGCGGAATCATCGCCTTTTTGTTCCACGCTATAGCGGCTTTTTGGATAAACGGAGAACTCACGGCGGACATGATCGAGCGCGTCGATCTGATATTCGAGGCCGCCAGGAAAACAGGAATGAACTGGGTGGCAATGGAGAGCGCGGCCCTGCTTATCCGGGCAGACAGGGAAACCTCCCTTCGCCGTGAATGTCTCGATCGAATCCTCAACCAGAGTGGAATGCAGCCGCTTGTGTCGTCCATCATGGTCGAAGAGCCGTGGGAAAAAGGCTTGCGCGCTCTCATTGAAATCGGTAGGGAGCCCGAAGGGGCTGTTGCCAGGAGAACCGGTGCGGCAGCGAGGCTGATCTGGCTGGTCGGGTACCACAAAGGGGTGGTGTCCGTACAGCCCATCGAGCAGAAGCTTACGGCCAGGGGAGTATGGAGCAAGGGGCGCCCGGTGGCCATGAGCCGTCTTTTCAATCGCGCCAGGCTTGATTACATCAGCCGGCATGACCATGCCGTCTGTGCGTCCATCGAGCGTAAATACAGCTTCTATAAGGGTTACCTTTTCGATACGGACAAGCTGCTGCCCGCCCTTGTGGGCCATCCGCTGCTTTTCATGGAAAAGTCCCCTTCCGTGCCTGTCGAGTTCGTAAAGGGCGCCCCAGAGATCCTGGTGGCCAAAGCCGGCTCGAAGCTCAAGATCAAGTTTGCGGCCAAGCTTGAGGAAAACCGCTTTACGGTGATACAGGAAACACCCACCCGGTTTAAGGTCATCGAGCTTAGCGAAAAACATCGGCGTATTGCCAGGGTCCTGGGCAGCGGAGGCCTTATCGTGCCTGCCTCGGCCTCGGAACAGGTCCTTAACGCCATAACGGCCCTTTCCTCACATGTGCTCGTCCACTCGGACATCGGCGGCATGTCGAAGGACGTTGTCCATGTTGCGTCCGATCCAACCCCTCACGTGCATCTTAGCCCATCGGGTCCCGGGTTCAGGGTGGAGATATTCGTGAAGCCTTTCAGAGACGAAGGCGGTCCATACCTCAAGCCCGGCGTGGGAGCGGCAAACGTCATCGCTGAAGTGGGAGGCAAAAGGCTACAGACTCAAAGGGACCTCAAGGCCGAAGAGAGGATGGCGGATGCCGTGGATGCGGCTTCTCACACACTTTCGAGGCTCGCCGATTCGGGCCGGCAGTGGCTGCTCGACGATCCCGAGGATTGCCTGGAGGTGCTGCTCGATCTCAAGGCCCTCCAGGAAAAAGGACAGGTTGTCGTGGAGTGGCCCGAGGGAGAAAAACTGCGGGTCACTCGCGAAATCCCCATAGATCGGTTACGCATGAATATTCGAGGTAAGACGGACTGGTTTGAAATCAACGGCGAACTGGCGGTCGATGGCAATCTCGTGCTCGATATGAAGCGTCTGCTCGATCTTATCGGTACAACCCCCACCCGATTCATTCCTCTTGAAGAAGGCCGCTTTCTGGCTCTGACACGAGAATTCAGAAAGCGCCTCGAAGAGTTGGACGCTTATGCCGAGAAGAAAGGAAAGGAAGTCCGGCTCCATCCTCTTGCCGCTCTGGCCGTAGGTGACCTTCTTAAAGCCATCCCCAACCTTGAAGTGGACGAAGCCTGGAAATCCAGGCTTGAGCGCATCCGAATCGGCAGGCAGATAAGCCCTCCTGTGCCCTCCACTCTTAAGGCGCAGCTGCGCGACTACCAGGTGGAAGGCTACACCTGGCTTGCTCGCCTGGCGCACATGGGCATCGGAGCGTGCCTTGCCGATGACATGGGGCTTGGGAAGACCGTCCAGACCCTCGCTGTCATTCTGCATCGGGCCGCTAAGGGTCCCAGCTTGGTCGTGGCCCCAACTTCGGTCTGCTGGAACTGGATCGCAGAGGCAAATCGGTTCGGCCCCACCCTCAACATGCTGCAATTTAACGGCAATAACAGAAAGGACCTGGCAAAAAGCCTCAAACCTCACGATGTGCTCGTCACCAGCTATGGGCTGCTGATTCAGGAGGCGGAGATCCTTTCAGCCATCGAGTGGAACACAATTGTTCTCGATGAGGCGCAGGCAATCAAAAACGTCTTGACTAAGCGATCCCAGGCGGCGATGGGTCTTACGGGAAACTTCAGAGTAATCACAACGGGCACTCCAATCGAGAACCATCTGGGTGAGCTGTGGACCCTTTTCAATTTCATAAATCCGGGTCTGCTGGGCACATTGCAAAGATTCAACGAGCGTTTCGCAACGCCGATCGAAAGGAACAACAACCGTGATGCCGCAAGGCGCTTGAAGAGGCTGATACAGCCCTTCATTTTGCGGCGTCTCAAATCCCAGGTCATCGAGGAACTGCCTCCCAGGACCGAGGTGGTGCTGCATGTGGAGATGAGCGCCGAGGAGGCTGCATTTTATGAGGCCTTAAGGCGGCAGGCCCTGGAAAAAATTGAAGCCGACAGCGCTCCTGTTGCCCAAAAGCACCTGAAGATACTTGCCGAAATCACCAGGCTGAGGCAGGCCGCATGCAATCCGAGGCTGGTTGTCTCCGAAACCCCGGCAAGAAGTTCAAAGCTAGAGCTTTTCGGAGAGGTTGTATCGGATCTGTTGGAAAACCGGCACAAGGCTCTGGTTTTCAGCCAGTTTGTGGGGCATCTGAGCCTCATCCGTGAATACCTCGACGGCCGTAACATCGGATACCGCTATATAGATGGAAGCACGCCGCCTAAAGAACGCAAAAAGGAGGTTGACGATTTTCAGTCGGGGGAGGGTGAGCTTTTCCTTATCAGCCTCAGGGCCGGCGGATTGGGACTTAATCTGACCGCCGCCGATTATGTCATCCACATGGACCCCTGGTGGAACCCGGCTGTCGAGGACCAGGCCTCCGACCGCGCCCATCGCATCGGCCAGCAGCGCCCCGTAACCGTATACCGGCTTGTGACCAGGGGCACTATCGAAGAGAAGATCGTAAAGCTCCACCAGGAAAAAAGGGACCTTGCCGGAAGTCTACTTGACGGAAGCGATATCAGCGGAAAGATATCGGCTGAAGAACTGATCAGGCTGATCAGGGAAAAGTGACCCTAACGGCGTTGACATGGAGCTTCCCCGGCATCCATGATCTCCTCGATGGATTTCTGCTCCAGGAAATCACAGGCGAGCTCGCCTTTGCGGGCGAGGTTGGGCGGATCGAAATATGTTGCATCCGGGGGGGGAGCAGTATAAAGTGAGCTGATACTCTCGGCTCACCGATGCAGCGGAAGCGGTGCCTAATGAATCCGTCCGGTTATTGCGCTTCGAAGCGAAAAAGGAGACATTTATGCATAGAACAGTGGTTATGTTGACTATCACCCTGGTCGTCGGCATCTCAGCGGGCTTTTTTGGCGGCAAGGCCCTGGTGGCCCAGCAGGCACCGGTGACGCGCACCATACTGCAACAAAAGGACCTGGAGGGAGTTGCCGACAGAGAAGTCATCATGTTTCGCGCCGAGCTGGCCCCTGGGGCTGCATTGGGGCGACATTATCACCCCGGGCCTGAATTATTTTATATCTTGGAAGGCTCTGTGATCTTTGAACCGGATGGGCAGCCGCCCGTGACCCTCAAGGCGGGGGATAGCGGGTATAGCCCGGCCAAATTTATCCATAACGCGAAGAACATAAGCACCGCAGAACCAGCCAAACTCATCGGATTCTGGGTGCCGGAGAAGGGCCAACCCCTAGTCACGCCGGTGCGCTAAAGGCCGGCAACCGCCCCAGTACTCACTTGTAAGGTGCTTTTCGTCATAACACGGTTTGCCGACTTGATTCGAAAGGCTCTCGACGTGCAAAAGAGTTGATTAACACCGTTAGGTAGAACGCGCACTGCGATCCCAAAACCATCTCTTGCCACGGCTCAAAATTCCCCACGGCGTTCGACTGCTTCCCGTATGCCTGCCATCCACTCTGACATCGCTTCGAGACTCTTGAGTTCGACGGCGCTCCCTTAATATGTCTTTGTATCTGGATTGTAGTTCCGAGAGATGGGCCTCGAGTCGGGAATTCTTTTCGCGCTCCTTTGCCAGCATTTCCTGGAGGGGGCCGATTATGCGATCTGAATCGGCCGCATT
>DASPQK010000240.1:0-26455 GCA_035624985.1 Syntrophobacteraceae bacterium
CGCTGAGTTTATCAGGGAAAATGTGACGAAGCCGGTAATCGGATTTATCGCCGGGCTGACCGCCCCTCCAGGGCGCCGCATGGGCCACGCGGGCGCGATCATCAGCGGCGCCGGCGGAACGGCCCGCGGCAAAATCAAAGCAATGCGCCAAGCCGGGATAACTGTGGTCGAAGACCTTGGACAATTGGGCGCCGTAGCAAAAAAAGTTTTTGCCGAGGCGCTTTCATGATTTTTTCAGTGCGTATCGCGTTTTCCTGCGGAAGGAGTGAGACTCGTCGCTTGGTCAGGGCATTGTCACTACGAACTTGACCGAAGCATTGCTGGTCCAGGTATCCGTCACGACGGTCACCGCCCCCGAAACAGCCGTGTCTGGGACCGTGCACTCAATCTTTTCGTCGGACCAGGAGAGAACTTTATCGCAAACCGCGTTTCCGATTCTGGCCACGCTGCTGCCTTGGGAGGCGCCGAACTGGAAGCCGTTTATCGTCAGCAGGCTTCCGCGCGCGCCGGAAGCGGGGGAGGTCCCCGTTACGACGGGGGGAGGGACCGTGACCGTTCCACCGCCAACAGCAAAGCTGGTGAGTTGGGACGTGTCGGCAGGCGATACGCTCTTGGAAACTACCGGGCCAATGTAAGGAGCGAACCAGTCCGTCCATCCGGTCGAATCGGTCCCGTTCGGACCTGCAACCGTCATGCTGTAAGAGATCGGCCAGGCCATGAAATGACCAGCCGGCACGTTTACAAGGACCAGGGGGGAAACTTTCGCCCTGATTGTAACCGTCCCGCTTATGCCGTCCACAGTGATGGTGGAAGTCCCCGTCCACTTCTTTCCTGCCCCCAGGGGAGTTTTGATGTAAGGGAGGGCCGGATCGAAGGTAAAATAATACCCGGATTCCGTCATTTGTTTGAGGAAAAGCCCTTTGGGAAAGATCTGGAACCAGCCCAGCACTACAGTTCCGCCCATGTTCTCCGTATCCCTGTAGGAAGGGTGCGGGAAGCTCTTCGTGTCCAGCGAGATAACATCGGTTATGCTCCCGTAAAGCGTGTCACTCGATTTAAGCCGGTTTCCGGCCTGCATTCCGAAATAGTTGAAATAATGTTCGAAGACGGCTGATATCGTGTGGTCCGAAACTATGTCCCTCAAGCTGTACGTAAATGACCTGGTCGACGGGCTGGCAGCATCTATTCCATCGACATACAGGTGCGTCAACTGGTAATTAGGGTTGGGGGTGACGGTATAAGTTAGCGAGCTGCCCGGTAATACGACGGTTTCGCCTACAGGAGAAATCGTCCCTCCGGGTCCGGCCGAAGCCGTTATTGTGCGGCCCGATTCGATCAGGTCCTTTCTTGTTACACTGCCGGTACCGGTAGGTCCAAAGACGCTCAAACTCACGGTATAGACACCAGGGGCGAAAGTATGTGAGGGATCGGCTTCCGTACTTGACGTCGTGTCTCCGAAATTCCACAGATACTTGCTCACGTATCTGTCGACAGAGCTGGTAAATTTGGCTGTGAAGGGTGCAGACCCGGAGGCTTTGTCAGCGTCGAAGGTGACCCGTGGAGCAGCTTTCGGGTTGAATTCGTAAGCCCCTATATCTATATGTCCGTCAAGGACGCGCGGGTTGCCGTCGAGGTCAGTGGTTGGCAAGTCGATTCCGGTCGTGTCGCCTGCGTCGATGGCGGGCGAACCCTGGCAGAGATGATAGTCGTTATTTGCCGGATCGAAAAAGAGAGGGG
Source organism: Syntrophobacteraceae bacterium (assembly GCA_035624985.1). Taxonomy (GTDB): domain Bacteria; phylum Desulfobacterota; class Syntrophobacteria; order Syntrophobacterales; family Syntrophobacteraceae; genus SbD1. The sequence continues at coordinate 1,738 of DASPQK010000240.1, forward strand.
CTGCCGAGATGTTGCCGTTGATGCCCGTCTGGTCTGCGACTCCAGAATAATTAACGGTGTTGCCGTAGACGAGGTTGTTTTGCCAGACTGGCCAGTACCCAGGTTCAACTGAAACTCCTTCGCCGTTTCCCACTATGATATTGTTCTTTATCACGCTGTCTATTAAGCCACTCATCCCCCCAGTGTTCCCAACCATAGTGTTGTTCGTGACCTGGGTGGCTCTGTTATCCAGCGGGAAAAGTATTGCGGTGCAATCGTTGTTTAAGAACAGATTGTCTCTGATTTCAGCCAACGCAACCCTAGATAGCATTTCAATTACACACCTATTAGATTGGTGATGACAACTGTTGTTGCGGAAAATGTTTTTCTCAATTATAGGAGTGCAAAGCTCGGCGCTTATCAAGACTATAGGGTATCCGACAGGGCCTTGTTCAGTAATCCATCCAGTGTTGCTTTCAATTATATTGCCCATAAATGTCGAGAAGGCGCCCATGCTTTCGATCGCAGCGGCAAGAGAGCTAAACTGTACGGGCTTACCGTTTCGCAGAGTAAAGCCCTGGAAAGTGCACGTACAATTCCTGATCGAGACTACCGTCCCCCGACCTTTTGCGTCAATTATAGTTACCCCTGGCCCTGTGCTGCTTGCAACCGTTATTGTTCCTTTGTCGTCAATAATAATGCACTCATTGTAAGTCCCCGGTCCAACCAGCACAGTATCGCCGTCCTGCGCCGCATCGATCCCTGCCTGGATGGTGGGATAGTCCTGTGGAACCTTTATCGTGGCGGCATCGGCAGTTAACGCGCTGAGCAGTGCGGCCAGGATGAAGGCTGTTACACTCGACAGGAGGGTACGGCCAGGCCCTGCGATAATATGCTGGTTTTTATCAGGTCTCATATCTATCCACCCATTTTGATATAGGCAAAAGTCTCCTGACGGATAATGATTATTATCTGAGTAATAGTCATTGCCGTTTACTGTCCATCAATGATCGAGTGCAGACACAGATGTGACATCATCCAAAGGGCTGATGGATTTTCGTATTTTAAGTCTTAAAAGATGAAAATATCTTAGGATAAATCGATTCAATGTCAAGAAATTTCAGTGAGGAGAAATTCAAAAGGGCATATGCGTATCGATATTCAAGGCAAGAAACTCGAGCCTTGTATCGGCATGACCTCGAGGATAAGGCGGGAAGCCCGGCCCTGGCTTTCATTATTTGTCTGCGCCGCTGCCTCTATGTTCCTTCGCGCCTTGGCGTCCTGGCGAAAGATAGTTCCTGAACAGCGCCGAGCCGAGTCTTTCCTTTTTGGAGTCGAACAGCCGGTAGTTTCTCCTGCGGGCCTCTTTAGCTTCTGCAACAAAATATTCCATTATGCGCAAATCCTCTTTTGCGAGCTCGCCTGCCTCCTGTTTCCTGCCCGCCTCTGAGAGCAGGGCAAGCAGTCCGAATGTATAAAGAGAAAGCGCCGAAATGCGGCGAAGCAGAAACTCCCTGTCTGCCGTACCGCCCCTGGCGATGCTTCCGCCGTAGAGCAGCAGGCCGCTCAGCAGCAGGACTCTGGCTGCTTTGGCGTTTCTTCTTGCCTCCCGAAGCGCCTTGAGCATCTGTTTGTTTTTGAAGCGGACATGCCATTGTTCCCCCTTTACCAGGAGCTTCAGCAGATCTAAAAGAAGTGCAATCCGTGGGCGGCCCGATTCTCTTAGTGCTTTCATTATTTGACGAATCCCCAAAAGAGCGGGGTAAAACGAGTGGACCTCTGTTGTGCCTTCAAAAACCGTCGTCACTCGGCAATCGCGCATCCGCTTCTCATAGGGCAGGGTCTTCAGGTACCCCGCGCCTCCCGCTACCTGGAGCGCATCATATACGGCGTCCCAAGCGCGCGTGGTGCCAAAGAGCTTGCAGTGGGAAGTCTCAACGGCCGCTGGAAGCAGCGGCTGATTGTGCAAAATCGCCGCCACCAGGCGATTCATTGCCGAAGCGACTGATGCGCCCACTTCGGCTCGCACGATCTTTTCCTGGATCAACTGAAAGCTGGCGATCGGGACCTGAAACTGCTTCCTCGACGATGCCCGCTCAAGCATGTCCTTTACCGATATGCTCATAACAGAGGACGAAGCGACGCCGAGTCCCAGCCTGCCGTAGTTGAGCACCGACATGGCTATTTTGAAGCCCTCGCCTGGTCTGCCGATCAGGTTTCCCCTCGGAACGCGCACGTTCTTGAATTGGATGGGGGCAGTAGAACTGGCCCTGAGGCCCATTTTGGGCATCTCCTTTCCGACCCGCACGCCCTCCCACCCGCTCTCGACAATAAAGGCCCCCATGAACCCCGGCTGCTCCGGATCAAGCTGAGCGAAAACGGTCAGCCCCCCGGCATAATTAGCGTTCGTAATGTAGGTCTTCTGACCGTTAAGCAGATAGTGAGCATCGTCGCTGCTTCTCAGAGCCGTCGTTTCGATGTGCTGAGCGTCGGACCCAACGTGCGGTTCGGTCAAAGCATAGGCAAAAATCATCTCACCGGATGCCGCCCTGGTCAGGTATTTGCGTTTTTGCTCTTCAGTCCCGAGAAGCTGGATCGCTTTTATTCCGATGGAAAGGTGCGCTACAAAAGTGAAAGCCACCGAGAGGTCGAGCCTGACCATCTCGTCGATCACTTTCAAATATTCATGCAGATTAAGACCCCGGCCTCCATACTCCGTTTCGATAGTCAGACCGAAAAACCCCCTCGCGCCCATTTCCCGTAAAAGATCGGGAGGCAGGGATCCCTGTGCCTCGAGCCTGCCTGGCGGGTAATCTTTGAGCAGGTCCCGGTAGCGCTCCACGAACATGCTCACCTTCGCCTCGTCCACCCTCGGGAGGCCAACCCGCATAAGTTCAGGGCCAAACTCGCCCCTGTAAATTCTCTCCATCAGCATGGCGTCACTCACTCACAGTCAGAATCAACTTCTACCACGAAGCTTTCGAAGTCAAGTGGGCAAGGTGGTTGCTCACTGCCCTTCCGGGGCGGCGAAGCGAAGGGTCCCACCCGCATCCGTCACGCTATGGACCTTTCCTTCGCGAAAAAGTACAGAGGCGAACTCAAAAGACCAACGATTCCCGTGGATTGCGGTCGGCGTTCCCTGGACGGCAAGCACTTCATCAGGCGATGAACCGATTCTGAAGACATCTTTTGACCGCTCGGAACCGGATCGAGAAGGAATAATGCGCATTTTCAGGGTGCCGAAATAATTGTCGTATTCAGCTATCCGCCCATTCTTGAACACGATCTCGGCAAAGCCGTAAAACCATTTGTTGCCTTCAACCCGCGTAGGGGTCCCCTGGAGGGCCAGCACTTCCTGCTCACTGGATCCGATCGTTATGTGATCGGGCTGGGCGCGGCCCTCGGCAACCTCAGGCTGCATGCGCACCCGCAAAGACCCGTCGAAATTATTGAATTGCCATACGCGTCCGTTTCTGAATTGTACTTCACAGAGGCCGTAAGTCCAGGTCTGACCCTGGACACGGGATGGAGTCCCCTGGACGGCAAGCACTTCGGAACTGGTCGATCCCAGAGTGAAAAAAGAACTCGGCGCCGCCGGCCGGGGATTGAACAGATCGGGAGGCAAACTCAAGAGACGATCAGCGGCCCAGCCCTGGCCGGACCTCTCATCAGAGAAAAGCCCTTTCCGAGCGTTTGTGCCTGCACCGGTGGTATGCAATCGGGGACCCGGCAACTGAAGACCGTTATTGGAGCGGTTGTCGGCGGCCCCGTTCCGGCGTGGCTGGTCGTCAGAAAGAAGCCCTGTCCGACCGCCTGGTCCTGCCCCGGAAGCCTGCCCCGGAAATGTTGACTCCGGCGTGTTTAATTCAGGGACCGGCGGCTGAAGACTGTCTTTATTCTCCGTATCGACGGCTCTGTGCGGAGAAAACGGGGGAAGCCGGGTTAAAATGAAGGCTGCCGCCGCCAACAGGAGTAGGACAGTCAAGACGATCTTGGCCCTTGAAAGCAATTTAAGGTCGATCTTCACTCTGCTCCTGGCGGCGGAATCAGTGCGCGGTTTTGCGCCAGGTCGTTGCGAGCCTTGAAAAGACTTGGTTGCCAGGCCTGCGGCTTTCCTGGAAAATCCCGTGGGACGAGCAGTCTCTTTCCATCTCCCGGAAATGCGCCTGTAGGCTTCGTCGATTTCCCTGAACTTTTCCTCGGCAAGAGCCCTACTTTCGTACGATTCCAAATGATGGCGGTCCGGGTGCCATTTCTTTACAAGCGTCCGATACGCCCGTCTTACCTCGGAGGGATTTGATCCCGGTTCCAGCCCGAGTGTTCGGAAATCGGCTTCTGTTACGACTTCGGGAGCCATGATTCGTAGGTCTTTAGTCCCGCTGAGCGCGGGATTGCCATCGAATTCTTAGTTAACTCCAAACGAGCGGCCAGCTTTCAAATAAGCCCTAAATATATATCATTTGCGATAGAAATTACCACTGTCCTATGTTGGGCAGAGGAACTATAATCCACAGGGCGCTGATCGGCAGAGTTTTTGCCGCTCTATGATTTGCCGAATCAATTTAAGCGTCTGCTCCTGGGGACCGATATTAAGTGAGAGGCGGAAATCCGGATGCTCATACTGACGAGAAAAACGGGTGAATCGATTCTAATCGGTGATGATATCGAGGTTACTATCACCTCGATCGATCAAAACAAGGTGAGAGTGGGAATCAAGAGCCCTTCTCACATTCCTATTTACAGGGAAGAGATTTACAGAAAGATCCAGAACGAAAACAGGGCCGCGGCGCTTATTGGCAAAGATGAGTTCGAAAGTCTGCTCGACATCTATGCCGGCGGTCGCCCAGGCGGCGCACACACGGACCATGATTCCGGCAAATCGTAATTCGAGGTGTCTTCATGCAGGTTAATACGACCCGTTTCGGAACAATAGAGGTAGAAGAAAAAGAACTGATCAGCTTCCCGTGGGGGCTTCCCGGTTTTGAACATCTCAAGAGCTACATCCTGCTGGAATATAAGAACGGCCCCTTCCAGTGGCTCCAATCGGTGGAAGAGCCTTCCGTGGCCTTTGTGGTTTGCGCTCCTGGCTTCCTGGATATGTCGTATTCCGCCCCGGATGCAAAAAAGAAATTGATTAAACTTGAACATGATGACGACCTCGTTGTTCTCAACATAGTCTCATTCAACAGGGAAAAACGCGCCATACGCTTTCATGTAAAAAGTCCGCTCCTGTTCAACGTTGCAGCCAGGATCGGCTACCAGTGGACCATGGAAGCCGATGAACTAAAAAGCCATCTCTCAATGCCCGAAGGCGATTATTCCCATACAGAGAGATAGATGTTCTATTCCAGGACCTTTCTTTGCATGGCGGCCGCCAACCTTGCGTGCCTCTCCAGCTTCGGCGCCTTTTTTCTTTTCCCTCTCTTCGTTACGGCGCATGGCGGAGACCAGGTAGACATCGGCATCACTATGGGAGCTTTCACATTGTCGTCCGTTCTGTGCCGCCCATGGATTTCCGACATGATAGACAGGATGGGAAGAAAGAGAAGCTACGCGGCAGGCGCTACGATCATGACACTGGCGCCGCTCGCATATCTATTTTTCAGAGGCGCTCTCGACAGCTTTTATCTTCCTCTTATCGCAGTGCGGGTTGCCCACGGAGTTGGATTCGCAATTTGCATCACCTCCGTATTCACATATATAGCCGACATAATCCCTCATGAGCGCCTCAACAATGGACTGGGAATGTTCGGAATATCGGGGCTCATAGGGATTGCTCTGGGCCCGTTTATAGCGGAGATCGTCATCGACAGGGCTGGATTTGACGTTCTTTTTGTCGTTGCCGCCGCCTTGTCCGGGGTGGGTCTGATAATCCAGTATCCACTCCAGGAGACCTACGTTCATGTGGCCAGGCCTGCTGAGTCCTCCTTTTTTCTGGTCCTGCAGAAGAAACGGGTTTTCCTGGTAGCCTCCATAGCTGTGCTCTTCGGGTTCGGACTGGCTGCCGTAAACGGCTTCGTAGCGCCCTATGCGAGCGAAAAACGCATTGCTTTCATATCGCTCTATTACATTGCATACTCTTCCGCAGCGATCTTGACCCGGGTTTTTGGAGGCGGTTTCGTAGACAGGCTGAGCGAAGAGAAAATCATTCCCTATGCGCTTGCGATCATGGGCGGAGGACTGTTGATGCTGGTGTTGTTGAAAGGATGGGGAATTCTCTTCTTTTCGGGTTTCACTACCGGATGCGGTCACGGTTTGCTCTACCCCGCTCTCAATACCTATGCTATCAGGGGTGAGCCCCAGGGTATCAGGGGCAAGATCACGGGAGCCTATACAGGGAGCATAGACGCAGGGACGTTCGCCGGATCGGTGCTCCTCGGCTATGTGGGAGAACTAGTCGGGCTCCAGGCGTTATTCCTTGTGGCCGGCATGGCGGTCCTTTGCGCCGTACTTATCTTTCGGCGCGCCTCCAGCAATGGCGAGTCGAAATAAGCGCGCCTCGGAAATCGAATATCAGATGCCGGGGATGGGAAAAAACCTTGGGGCGAACAACATCCGACCCCTGACATCCTACACCCGACTTCCGTCGGTGCCGACTCGCCCGCTCGATTAGGTCGGCTGCCTCTCCGATGCTGCCTGTCTTAACCGCCCCCTGCCTGAATTCCTTCGCGCCCGGTGCCTGTTGACGGATAACTCACGCGGCCCGGTGCGTTTCCAACCGGACCTGGAGAGTTTTTAGTTCAAAACTATTCCAGAGCTGCCGCTGACGACCTTGCCGATCATGGACGCGGAATTTAGTCCGGCGCCTCTGAGTTCGCTCAGAAGGTCCCCGGCCCTCGGTCCCGAAACGGATAAGAGCAGGCCGCCGGAAGTCTGAGGATCGAAGAGCCACTGAAACTGCGCTTCCGAGAGGTGGGCAGAGATATTGAGAAAATCCTCCACAAGTTGCCGGTTCCCCTTGTTGCTGCCCGTTGTTTCGCCTTTGCTGTACATATCGATGGAATACGGATAGGAGGGCAGCGCACTGAAATCGATTTCGATCCTGACCGAACTGGCCTTGGCCATCTCCAGTGCGTGACCCAGGATCCCAAAGCCCGTTATATCCGTGCAGGAATGTGCGTCGAATTTAAGGGCATGTTCCATTGCAATGCGATTCAATGCCGCCACCTGGGGCAATATTGGCTCAAGATCGCTCCAGGGAAGCTTTCCCGATCTGCATGCATTAAAGAGGACCCCCGTTCCAAGAGGCTTAGTGAGAATCAACCGGTCGCCGGGCCTGGCGCCCGAGTTGGTAAGGACCCTTCTTGGGGAAATTATGCCGGTTACGGCAAGGCCGTATTTTGGCTCGTCGTCTTCAACTGAATGACCTCCTGCAAGCGATGCTCCAGCTTCAGCAACCTTTTCGCTGCCGCCTTGCATGATGCCCTTGAGCGTCTCCATGCCGAGTTTTTTCGATGGGAACATGATAAGGTTTAATGCAGTGATGGGATGCCCGCCCATTGCGTATATGTCGGAAAGAGAATTGGCGGCGGCAATCCGGCCGAACCATATGGGATCGTCAACCGGCGGGGTTATAAAATCAACCGTGGATATGACGGCAATTTCATCCGACACGCGATAGACCGCTGCATCATCACCGGTCTCGAAACCCACAAGAAGATTCGGGTCCGACGAAGCCGGCAATCCTTTCAGCGCTTCCAACAAGACTGTTGGAGCTATTTTAGCCGCTCACCCGCAAGTCCTGGCCAAACCGGTGAGGGTGTTTCTTTTTGCGAAACGAAACATTCAAATCCCACCTTCACTCGATTATAAGATCCCGACTTGATAATAATTACAATTAGATGTGCGTGCAAGAATTTTATAGCGCAAATGCATTGCTGGCCGCAATCCGATGCGCTATCATTTCTTTATCGTAACATAAACGGTGCAAAACGAACGTGAAGAAATCAATCGAACACAAGATCCCTGATCTGCACAAATGCCTCAACCTTGTAAGCGCCCTCGTTCTGCTGGCCGGCCTGGGCAGTGCCGTATTGATTTATCATTCCTTCCGCGATTATTCGAGAAGCGCCCAGATGTATGAAGATGATTATCCGGTTTCGCCTGAAGATACCAAACAGTACTTGCGGGGTCTACAACTCTACGGCGGAACGGCAAACATGCTTGCCGACGAGTTCAGACGCTGGTTTGCCGATTTATGGTATGGGGAATCGCTCGCTAAAACAGTAGCCTGCATTAGCATTCTTATCTCCGCAGGGTTGTTCTATCTCAGTTATCGTCTCCGGGAACGCTGATGACTCGAGGATACGTATCCATTTTCATCTGACCCCTGATATCGGTGCGCTCAAGTCCCTCCCCGCCACTATCGGGCCTCAGCAATTCTCTCTCTTTGTCGGCTATCCTTTTTTCAGCTTTGTCGAGATCGAGATGTTTGCCAATATAGATAGAATGCACTCTGCCTCCAATCTTCCGATAAAGCCGGTAATAGCCGTCCCTGGAACGTTGCGCATTCCACCTGCCTATCTTCTTTAACGGGATCTTCGACTCGGTGTTCTGTATAACCTCCTGGCTGCCGCCTTGCCGGCTCCAGTGTATAACTGCCTGCACAGGTCCTTTCCTTCTTTCCTCTTTCCCAACCAGAATCGGCCGTCGATTTCCAATGTCATCAACGATTTCTTGTATAACCCGCTCAAATTGTCCGTCCTGTTCCCCCACTTCCTTTATTAGTGCCGCCAAACCCTCGCCAAGGCTCGTCGCCTGCCTTTCCAGACATGTTTCCTGGTCCTTGAGAATTAGAGTATTTTGTTTGTGATGCAGACTAAAATCCGCTAAGGCCCTGTCTGTTTGGTCAATAGTTTCCTGAAGGGTTTGTATAACTGTATCTAACCCGCTCCCAGGACTTTGTTCCTGCCGATCTGTACTCGCGGGTTTACCCTGCTCGGCCTTCTCAACCAAACCGCCTTGAGCCGCACCCTCGTTCCATTCCGACAGAAAGAGACTAAAAAGCAAGATTTGCTCGAACACTGCGAATTGCAGCCTCTGCTCCACTCCTGGTATAGCGTCCCTGAAAGCTTTCCATGTCTTCCTGACCGTCTTATGCTTGTCGTAGAGGTCAGAGATGAGCCCTTGGTAAGCCTTCACCCACTCAACATAGGGGGCAAGGGCCGGGATAAAATAATCCTCTTCCTTGTACATTGACTTGATTTCCGTGTGAAGACAGGCGGCGGGCATAAATAAAAGCACTCGGACCTTTACCGAGTCCTTAATTTTTTCCTGGTAGCGGGGCTTGGATTTGAACCAAGGACCTTCGGGTTATGAGCCCGACGAGCTACCTGACTGCTCCACCCCGCGATAGCACTTTGAACTATACTCCTGGAATACCTTCGTGTCAACTGAAGAGCTGAGCTTCCACGTTGAATCGTCACACGGAGATTGACAGTTTGCATGTTGAAGGAGTCTAATACTTTATTTTATGAAAAATACTGGATTTCCAAACATACAACACAGAATGGAGGATGGGGGGGCAAATTGAAGTTCTTTCGGGGTTTTCTCGAGTTTCCGCTGGAAGGCGGATCCCCACGGATTTACCGCCTGCTGCGCAGACGCATCATCGCCCTGATGATAGTGGTCACAGTTATTCCACTCTTTTCAATGGCGATGATAAACTTAAGCCAGTACCGGAAAACGCTCAGGCAGGAGATCGTTAACCCCCTGCTGGCCCTGGCGAACAAAAGCAAGCACTCAGTGGAACTGTTCCTGGTCGAGCGTCTTTCAGCGGTCAGTTTTATCGGCTCGGAGCATGCCTTCGAGGAGTTGGCCGACGAAGAGAGCCTGAAGCGCATTTTCGATGTTATGAAACAGGAGTTCGGGGGCTTTGTGGACCTTGGCCTGATAGATGAACAGGGCCTGCAGGTTAACTATGTGGGGCCCTACGATCTCAAGGGCCGCAACTACAGCGGGCAGCCCTGGTTTCATGAGGTTCGCACAAAGGGCGCCTACATAAGCGACGTCTTCATGGGGTTCCGCAGATCTCCGCATATCGCGCTTGCCGTGCAGAGAGAAATCAAGGGCGGCAGACCCTGGTTTCTGCGGGCTACAATCGATACCCACACGATAGATGAGTTGATTGCGTCGATGCGGCTGGATGAGAAAAGCGATGGGTTTCTTTTAAACAGACAAGGAACGCTGCAGACCACTACCAGGAATTATGGTTCCGTCCTGGACCATTTTGGAATCGGCCTGCCGCCATTTTCGAGCGAGCCCCGGTGCATAGAAACTTCGGATTCACTCGGTCGTGAAATTCTGATGGCATACGCATATTTTCAGAGTTCTCCCTTCATCCTCGCGATAGTCAAACCGAGAGGGGAACTTTTCATGTCCTGGTACAGGCTTGAGAGCCAAATATTCTATGTCTTTCTCGCAGGTGTACTGATGGTCCTGCTTGTTATATTCAAACTGACTGATTTTCTCGTGCGCAAACTCCAGGAAAGCGATGATAGACGTGAAGCTGCTTTGCGCGAGATCGAGCACACCCACAGACTCTCTTCTATCGGAAGACTCGCTGCAGGGGTGGCGCATGAAATTAATAATCCTATGGCGATCATTAACGAGAAAGCCGGCCTGATAAAGGACCTGATCGAGCTGGACAATGAGTTTAAAAACAAGAATAAATTTGTGGCCTTGACCGATGCGATTATATATTCTGTTCAACGCTGCCGTTCGATCACCCACAGGCTGCTCGGATTCGCGCGCAGGATGGAGCCTCATATCGAAAATCTGGATCTCAATGAGGTGGTTCGCGAAACCCTCGGTTTTGTCGAAAAGGAAGCTCGCTACCGAAATCTTGACCTTCGTCTGGAACTCGATGAACGTCTTCCTCAAATCGCCTCGGATCGAGGCCAGCTTCAGCAGGTCCTTCTCAACCTGCTGAGCAATGCTTTTGCTGCCGTGGGGGATGGAGGAGTCATTACCCTCCGCTCACGACAATGCGGTGAAACTGTTTCGGTTTCAGTTGAGGACAATGGCTGCGGCATGTCGGAGGAAACCCTGCGTCGCATTTGGGAGCCTTTTTTTTCCACCAAGGAAAAAGGGCGCGGGACCGGGTTGGGCTTGTTCATTACCTACGGAATCATTAAGAAGCTCGGCGGGAGGATCGAGGCTGAAAGCAGGGAAGGGCAGGGCACTACCATGACAGTTTTTTTTCAGCAAACAGGGTGACCCCCAAGGGAGAGAATCAGCAATACGCTTATGGTTCGCAAGCTTTTTCCATTTATTGAATGGTTAAAGATCTCAAGTCTATCGACATTCAAGCTGGACGTCGTTTCCGGTTTGACCGTCGCCCTTGTTCTCATTCCCCAATCGATGGCTTATGCACAGCTTGCCGGAATGCCGGTCATCTATGGGCTCTACGCTTCTTTTCTTCCGCCGATGGCTGCCGCCTTGTTCGGCTCAAGCAGGCAACTTGCAACGGGACCGGTAGCTATCGTATCCTTGATGACCTCGGCAGCCCTTTCGCCCTATGCTACCGCCGGAAGTGAGGGTTTTATATCCTATGCGGTTTTGCTTGCTCTCATTGTGGGCGTCTTCCAGCTTGCTTTGGGAATTCTGAGACTGGGCCTGGTCGTGAATTTTCTTTCACATCCGGTGGTAAACGGATTTACCAATGCAGGCGCAATCATCATTGCCACTTCCCAGCTCTCGAAGATGTTCAACGTGAATGTGGACGATGCCGAGCATCACTATGAAACCGTATACAGGGTGATCAAGGCTGCCCTGGCCTACACTCATTGGCCGACCCTCGCGCTGGGGGCAGCCGCTTTCGTGATAATGTACGGCCTCAGGCAGATCGACAGGCGTATTCCGTATGTTCTTGTCGCCGTGGCCCTCACCACGGTGATCTCCTGGGCAATAGGGTATGAAAATAACGTCAGAGCGCCTGTGGGTATGATCGCTTCAAGTGAGTGCCGGGATCTTATAGCCAGGTTTAACTCCGCCGAAGGTGAGTCGAAGCATCTGGCGCTGGACAGGGCCTATCTGACTTCTCGTCTGACAGAGGCGGAGAAAGAATACGGGAGCCACTCCAAGGAAGCCCTGGCGGTCAAACATGAATGCGACATGGCGGACCTCAGACTCTCCGAGCTCAAGGAGATCATGGCTCGAAGGCGCGCGGCGATCAGGTCCTATCTATTTAAAGTTGGAACGGACGCTGCAGGCAATAAGCTCTACTTTCCAGCCGAAAAAGTTGATTCCACCTCCTCGAAAAAAGACGGACCGACCTGGAGAGTCCGGGTCGGCAACTCGCCCATTGATGAAAAAGCTGTTGTGCTCGTTGGCGGAGGCAGCGTCGTAGGTGCTATTCCACGCGGGTTGCCCCGCTTAGAGGTCCCAAAACTCGATTTCAACATCCTGCTCAAGCTGTTCCCAATAGCGGCTATCATCTCTCTTCTCGGATTTATGGAAGCAATCTCGATCGCCAAGGCCATGGCCGGCAAAACCGGACAGAGGCTGGACCCCAATCAGGAGCTGATCGGTCAGGGTATCGCCAACGTTATGGGGTCTTTAACGATGAGTTTCACGGTATCAGGCTCTTTCTCCAGGTCGGCGGTAAATTTTCAGGCGGGAGCGGTAACGGGGTTTTCAAGCGTGGTTACCACCATTACCGTTGCAATAGTGCTTCTTTTCTTTACTCCGCTTCTCTACCACCTGCCTCAATCGGTCCTCGCCGCAGTTATCATGATGGCGGTCATGGGTCTGATAAATGTCTCGGGCTTCATTCATGCCTGGAAAGCGCAATGGTACGACGGGCTTTTTTCGATCGTCACTTTTGTGGCTACCCTTTTCACTGCGCCGCATCTTGACAAGGGAATTATGATCGGCGTTTTGCTGTCGCTTGGAATGTTTCTTTACAAAAGCATGCGCCCAAAGGTCACCACCCTTTCGATGTATGCGGACGCCTCCTTTCAGAGCGCCCTCCATCACGGGCTCGAAGAGTGCAGGCACATTGCAATGATCCGCTTCGACGGGGCCCTGTTTTATGCGAATGCGAGCTATCTGGAAGAAAAGGTTACGGAGCGCATGCGTGAAATGCCGGAACTAAAACACATTGTCATTGTCTCCAACGGTATCAACGATATGGACGCCTCGGGGGAGGAAATGCTCTCGCTAATTGTGGACCGCGTCAGGGCCGCCGGCTGTGGGATATCCTTTGCCGGTCTGAATGAAAAGGTGCTTGGAGTTATGGAACGCACCCATCTGCTGGCCAAAATCGAAGAGGAGAATATTTACTCGACCATCTCTCATGCCGTCGAGGCAATACACGCCAGCGGACAAACGCAGTGCAAGGAAAGCTGCCCGCTGCTTTCAGTCCATTTTGCCTGAGACATGCCATATCTTCAAGGGAGGGAACAAGCGAATATGCCGGTTGTCAATGTTTTAAGCGGTTCTTACTGTGGGGCCGAAGAAGTGGTTCGCAGCGTTATTGAGAAAACAGGTTACCGGTATCTTGACGATGCGGCTGTGGTGGCTGCGACGAGCAAACGGTTCAGTATCGAAGAAAGCCGGATCTGGAAAGCCCTCCAGGGACGGGCCTCGATTTTCAATAAGTTCACTCACGAAAAGGAGCGAAGCCTTGCTTGCCTGCAGCAGGTAGTCGCCGATCTATTCAAAGGCGATGATTTCCTGCTTTTCGGGCTTTGCAGTTTGATGGTCCCCAGGCGAATAACTCACGCGCTCAATGTCTTAATAATTGCCGACACCGCATATCGTTCCAGCCTCGCCTGCCTCAGCGGGAAAATCTCGGCAAAGGAGGCAGCCAAAAAGATACACAGGGACGACGAGTCTCTTGTTCTCTGGGTTGAACATCTCTATCGGCAGAAAGACCCTTGGGCCCCTGCGCTCTATGATATAGTCATACCGATGAACAAGGTCCCTCATGATGACGCGGTCCGGCTCATATGCGACAATCTGAAAAGCAGTATCCTGACGGTGTCGCGTGATTCTCTTCAGGCTGTATCCGACTTTGGGCTGGCTTCCAAGGTCAATGTGAAACTGACTGCGGAAGGGCATGACGTTTCGGTTTCAGCAAAGGACGGCATGGTTGTTATCGAAATCAACAAACACGTAGTCATGCTCGCTTCACTTGAAGAAGAGCTCAAAAGGCTGGCCTCGACGGTTCCGGGCGTCAAAAGAGCAGAGACAAAAGTGGGGCCTGGATATTACCAAAGTGACGTATACCGCAAGTTCGACTTAGATCTTCCGCTGCCATCCAAGGTGCTTCTGGTAGATGATGAAAGAGACTTTGTGGAGGCCCTGTCTGAGCGCCTTCAGATGCGGGATTACTCCTCTGCGGTGGTTTACGACGGACATGAAGCCCTTTCGATCGTTGAAGAAGATGAACCCGATGTAATGGTTCTGGATCTGAAGATGCCGGGGATAGACGGCCTGGAAGTTTTGCGCCGCGTCAAGGAACAACATCCCCGTGTGGAGGTGATCGTACTGACGGGTCATGGTTCCGAGGATGTCGCCAGACAATGCATCGAGCTAGGGGCTTGCACTTACCTGGAAAAGCCGGTGGATATCGAAAAACTCACACGGGCAATGCGGGAGGCTTACACAAGGGTTAAAGAAGCAAAGGCGAAGACAAAAGATGACTGAAGGGAAGTGTGGTGAAAGCAAACGAATTGGCGTTCTTCGGTAAGATAGCTGCTGGTGTGACTCACGAGCTGAACAATGTTTTGGCCGTAATCAACGAGACAAACGGGCTGATGGCCGACCTCCTTGCTGTGCTCGACAAGGCTCCGTTTCCACACTGGGAAAAGTTCCAGCGCTCGGTGAAAAAGATCGATGAGCAGGTTCAAAGAGGGGTCGAAATCACTTCGGGGTTCAATCGCTTCGCCCACAGTGTGGACTACCCTTTAGTCGATATAGACCTCAATACAATCCTAACACGGACGGTCTCGCTGTTCCGCAGGTTTGCCGCACTTCTAAATGTGGAACTCCAGGGGGTCGTCTGCGACCTGCCCATCATGCTTTTCACCAGCGCGTTCAGGGTGCAGATGGCCCTGACAAGGGCCATCGAGGCATTCATCAAATCCATGGGCGGCAGTGGTTCTATTTTGATTAAAGTAAAAAACGATCCCGGTGCTCCCGGGTTGGATTTTTATTTCGGGGGCGAATCCTGTGAAAAGGTTTCAAGAGGGGCCGTCGAGGAATTCGCAGAGTGGCATGAGTTCGAAGAGTTGGCTGCCGTTCTGGATATCCGTCATGCTTGGCGGACCTCGGATGGAGCCTTTGCCCTGTCTTTCTCCGGGAGGAACTGAATGGGAGCCGAAATTCTTATTGTTGACGACGAGGTGGAGTTCGCCGAGACATTTGCGGAACGGCTCCGGTTGAGGGGATTTGCCGCTCGAACAGCCCGTAGCGGTGAGCAGGCGCTGCAAATGCTCGAAGAGGGCGAGCCGAAAATCATGGTGTTGGATCTGAAAATGCCCGGAATGGACGGCGAGGAGGTCTTGCGACGAGTAAAACAAAGTCGATGCGTAGTGGAAGTGATAATACTGTCGGGCCATGGGTCGGAAATGGATGAATCCTATGTCCGCGACCTCGGTGCTTTCGCTTGCCTGAGAAAACCGGCGGATATCGGCGATATTCTGGAAGCTCTCAGAAAGGCCGAAAAACTGTTGACTCAACGTCAATGAAAACTGGTGCTGCGGAATACAAATGAGCGCCACGCTTTTTCTTCAGCAAATCATAAACGGCATATCACTGGGGAGCCTCTACGCTCTGATTGCCATCGGTTATACGATGGTTTACGGCATTCTCAGGCTCATCAACTTCGCCCACGGCGACCTGTTGATGGTTGCAGCCTATGCCGCCATATATGAAATCTCGCTGTTCTCGCTTCCCTGGTTTTTCGCTTTTCCACTGGCAATCATCGCAACCGGCGCAGTCGGGATTCTGCTCGATCGCGTTGCCTACAGGCCTTTAAGGCAGGCGCCCCGCATTTCCCTGCTCATATCAGCCATCGGGGCATCTTTTTTGATGGAAAACCTCGCCCTCGTGCTCATCGGTGGAGTTCCAAAGCCCTTTCCGAGGCCCCATTTTTTCTCCCGGGTTATCGAGGTCGGAAACCTTCACATCCTGGTGCTCACCATCTACTCACCGGTCATAACGCTGCTTCTCGTCATGGGCTTGCTCTATATCGTCTTTAAGACCAGGGCAGGCAAGGCGATGCGGGCAGCTTCGCTGGATTTCGAAGCGACCAGGCTCATGGGAATTAATCTCGACAGGATTATAGCCCTTACTTTTCTCCTGGGCTCTAGCCTGGCCGCAGCCGGAGGCATCATGTGGGCGATGAAATACCCGCAGATCAACCCTTTCATGGGGGTGCTGCCCGGTCTTAAAGCGTTTATCGCAGCGGTTATCGGAGGGATCGGAAACATAGTCGGCGCTGTCCTGGGCGGTTTTCTGCTCGGATTGTGTGAAATTTTGATCGTGGCGCTTTTGCCCAACCTTGCCGAGTACCGGGATGCGTTCGCCTTTCTGATTCTTATCGGCGTGCTGCTTTTTAGACCCACCGGGATTATGGGTGAGCCTTTAACCTAATGAGCGATAAATTCAAATCCCGCCTTAATGTGGCCTCGCTTTTTCTTCTGTTTGGCCTCCTTTTCCTGTTCAACCGCTACGGCTCCGGCTACCAGATCAGAATACTCAATAACATCGGCGTCTTCATCACCCTTGCAGTCAGCTACAACCTCATTAACGGAGTCTGCGGACTGCTCCATCTGGGCCCCAACGGTTTCATTGCTATAGGCGCCTACACTTCCGCGCTGCTCTCGATGACCCCCGCCGAAAAACAACTTAATTTCATTCTGGGTCAGGTGATCTGGCCGCTTAGCGTGATCCATGTCCCCTTCGTCGTATCGCTTATCGCGGCTGGAATCGCGGCTGCTTTTTTTGCCTTTCTGATCAGCTTTCCAGTGCTTCGAGTGCGTGGTGATTATCTGGCGATCGTAACACTGGGGTTCGGGGAGGTTGTTCGAGTGCTCTGCAATGCCGGCGAAAGAGTCACTAATGGTCCGCTCGGACTCAAAGGCCTCTACCCGCATACAAACCTCTGGTGGTCATGGGGTGTGGCGACTCTGGCCGTAGTAGTAATTCAGCGCTTGATTGACAGCAATTACGGCCTGGCGATGAAGGCGATCCGCGAGGACGAGGACGCTGCAAGGGCAATGGGAGTCAACCCGTTTCGGTCTCTGATGCTTGCCTTTCTTATAAGCGCCTTTTTTTCGGGTATCGCCGGGGGGCTTTTGGCTCACCTGATAACAACGATCTCGCCCGCTCTTTTTACCTTTTTCCTGACCTTTAACCTGCTCATCATGATAGTCGTAGGAGGCCTCGGAAGTACGACTGGCGCCATTATCGGGGCAGTGCTCTTCTCCTGGGGCGGTGAGGCGCTCAGAATAGTCGAACAGCCCATGGAGATAGGTTCGTTCACGATTCCGGGAATCCCGGGAATGCGGATGGTTATCTTCAGTCTGGTTCTTATGTTGGTTATTCTGTTCGCCAGGAAGGGAATCATGGGGCGCAACGAACTGAGTTGGGATTACCTGGAATCTAAGTTCGCCCGATTCAGGGGGGCTAAAACACCGCAATGAACCCGTTTTTCCAGATGAGACATGTGACAAGGAGGTTCGGAGGGCTTGAAGCCGTAGGCGATTTCTCCATCACGCTTGAACGGGGCGAGCTTGTGGGCCTGATAGGTCCCAACGGCGCAGGAAAAACTACAACTTTTAACATGATGACCGGCATGCTCAGGCCTACTGCGGGAGACATAATCTGGAAAGGAGAAAACATTACCCGGCTTCCCCCTCACCTGATAACGGCCAAAGGCATTGCGCGCACTTTTCAGAATATCAAGCTCTTCAGTGATATGAGCGTGGTCGAAAACATCATGGTCTCATGCCACTATTCGATCGATTCATCTTTTTTGGCCGCAATGCTTGGGCTGCCCAAACATAAAAGGGAGGAAAAAAGAATCCGCGAACATTCCCTCAAATGCCTTGAAGAGGCTGGCCTTGCGCACCTAGCTTCCGAAAGAGCTCAAAACCTTCCTTACGGCCTCCAGCGGAAACTGGAAATCGTCCGGGCCATCGCAACCCGGCCGGGTATGCTCTTGCTCGACGAACCGGTCGCTGGAATGAATCCAACGGAGAAGATCGAACTTTCAGCCTTCATCCGCAGGATACGCGAAAAAAGCGGGATCACGATTCTTTTGATCGAACACGATATGAAGTTCGTCATGAATATTTGCCAACGCATCAGAGTCATGAACTACGGCCGGTCGATTGCTGAAGGCACCCCTGATGAAATCAGCAGCAATCCGGAAGTCATCTCCGCCTACCTCGGAGACACGCCTCATGCTCAGGACTGAAGCCCTTCACGTCTATTACGGAGGCATTCACGCGCTCAAAGGGATAGACATAAAGATAGACCGGGGGCAGATAGTCTCCCTGATCGGTGCCAACGGCGCAGGAAAAACGACCGCCTTCAAGGTCATTGTCGGACTCCTCAGGCCGCGTTCCGGCGCAGTCTATTTTCTGGACAAAGAAATAACGCGGCTCAATACCCACAATATCATTCAACAGGGTATTGCGGTCAGCCCTGAAGGAAGGCGGATATTTGGCAACCTCACGGTGATGGACAACCTTGAGCTTGGCGCTTATAACCGCACTTTCGCTGAATTTGCCAAGGCAGTCCAATGGGTGTTCTCCATTTTCCCACGGCTTTCCGAAAGGCAGGCACAGTTGGCCGGGAAGCTGAGCGGCGGTGAGCAGCAAATGCTGGCCTTTGCCCGTGCGCTCATGAGCAGACCGAAGCTGGTTCTGCTTGACGAACCTTCGCTGGGGCTCGCGCCCCTGATGGTCGAAGAAGTCTTCAAGGCCATCAGGCAGATCAATGACGAAGGTACGACCATCCTTTTGATCGAGCAAAATGCCGTGGCCGCCCTGAGTATTGCGCATTACGGATATGTGTTGGAGACAGGTGAGGTCGTTCTGGAAGGTCCGGGTCGTGAACTGCTGAGAGATGAACGCGTTCGAAAGGCCTACCTTGGCGAAACGTGAAGGGCGCGCTTTGGGCAGGTGCGCTATGCCGGGCTTCGCTATGCTGCGCCGGCTTAGAGGCAAGGGGTGAGGGGCAGGAACCCCCAGCCCCTTACCGCTCATCCCAAACCGGCGCGAAGGGCGCCTCTAACCCCTTCATGAGAGCTTATCCGGGTCAATCGGGCCAAGGGTGCGGGCTTTTCTGTGTGGCAGTGTCGCTATCTCGATCCAATACTCGGCAAGCGTTTTCATGGCCTCAACCAGCTCATCGAAGCTTGGCAGCTTCGTTATATACGAATTAGCGCCCAGAGCGTAACAGGCCTTTACGTCCTCCAATTCCCTGGAGGTGGTAAGAATGATCACCGGAATGGCCCGAAAGCGAGGGTCTGTCTTTACTCTTCTCAAGACCTCACGGCCTCCCATTTTTGGAAGGTTCAGGTCTAAAAGGATCAGGTCTGGAACAGGAGACGTTTCAGGGTCACTGTAACGGCCTGCTCGATTCAGATAGTCCATCATTTCGGCGCCGTCCAAAACGCAATGAAAGGTGCAACCGGTACAAGCCAGTTTCAACGCCTCCTTTACCAGAAGACAATCCTCCTCATCATCATCCACCATTACCAGAACCACCTGGCCCCGGCTGCCCTGTTTGCCTGATAACTGCCGAAAAGACAGGCCCGCAGGAGGAGCTTCCGGCTTTCCTGATGGGGCTTGAAGATACTGAGGGGTCTTAGGCATTACGCTCCCTTGCCGCTTTTACGGGCCCACCGACTATTTAGAGTATCGATAAGTTCATTATTTAGATAATAGTTTTTTAATCGTGATAAATACCATTTACTGGGGAAACAGGCCAATGATATTTTTCTCTTGACCATGGAATCTTTACCGTGCAGCCCGTGAACAAAAGAGGCTGCCAAATCCTTTGTGTCAGACGGGCTTTACATCTTCAGAGGCCCAAACCAATAATCACACGTTTTCTTAATAACACCCACGAGTTCATCCCACAGAACGGGCCTGGCGATCACCGTATTGGCGCCGACGTCGTACAACCTTTTTATAAGAGGCTCCGGCACCAGGCCGATCAATACGATTATTGGCATGTGCCTCAGACTGTGATCGGCCTTAATCGTAACTATCAGATCGAACGTGCTCTCCCACGGCAGGTCCAGAGCCACGATGATCAAATCGGCGCTTCCGTTCCTGACGCAGTTGGCCTCGCTTCTGCTCAAATATTCGACAAGCTCTGAGGCCTTTTCGAAGGAATGCACCTCTATGTCCTGCCGGCACTGCTCGAACGCCTGCTGCAGCACAATTCGATCATTGCTGTCTTCATCCAGTATGGCAACAACGCGTAATTGCTTCGTCTTCAAGGCTTCCCTCTGAGGTCTATTGCCCGATGCGCTCCACCGCGAGTTTGACTTCAACTCTTTATCGCCTAAGAGTACGAATTTTGGGTTGAATTGAAAGCCTAAGAATTTGAGTGGAAAATGCGGGGTAAAAACTGGTATATCAGACGAGACTTAAAAGATGAGACCTCAAATTTGCACCAGTTCCCCTCAGGCCAAGCTTGCTCCTGATATTGTTCCTGTGAAACGAGGCCGTTTTTTCGGACACACACAACAAATCGGCGATTTCCTTACTCGTCTTGCCTTCTCGCACTAAGGCCGCAACCCTCATTTCAGTGGGCGTCAGAACTCGGTATTCGAGCGCGAGCGTCTTGCCGAATTTTGAAGTGAGTTCCTTAAGATGAGATTCGAGGATTTCAAGCAATGAAGCTTGTGAGGTGCTCAGCAGACTGCTCTTGAGTCGCTTGACGTAGGGTAAAATCAGGTTTTCGATATTGCTCAGAAGAGCTTCCTCTAACTCCTTCCGGTCTTCGTCCCTTTGACGCAACAGGGTCCTTAGTGCCGAGTTGACCTCCTTGAGGCGGTAGGATTTCGCCTCAAGCTCTTGCTCCATATCTTTGCGCGCCGTAATGTTCTTTATGCGCAGTTCCTCTTCCGCGCGCTTATGCTCGGTGATGTTGCGCCAGACGATAATTCCCGCTATTGTATTGCCGTGCCGATCGAGGATGGGGCCTGAATTGCACAGCAGGTTCAGATCCTTGCCGTCCGGCTTCCTTAGCACCGATTCCTCATCTGTTATAATCTCACCTTTAAGAGTGGATCGAACAAGCGGCAATTGCTCGCAGGAAATGGGAGCGCCGTCGGCAGAAACAAAGTCGTGGATCTTGCTGTATTCCTCGCAGGTGATTCCTTCGAGTTTTTCCTTTGAGTGGCCGAGCAGGCCACAGGCGCATTTGCTCACCATTCTGATGGTGAGGTCCAGGCCATCGATTATTGCGATCGCTTCGGGGATATGTTCAATGACGGCATCGAGAAATCCCCTTACCTCGGCAATCTCAAATTTGAGCCGCGCATTTTCCTCGATGAGACTCTTGGACTCTTCGGCCAACTGCTTTTTGTCTTCCTGCTTCATTGGCGCCAAAGACTTGCTCAGTCTTTCTTCCGGCTCACAAAATCCCCCTTCGGGGGCAATGTGGCTGTCTCCAACCAGTATTCTTTTACCACCTTGAAGCCCGCAAGGAGCCCGGCAAACGAAGGCTCCTTGATAATGTATGTATTGGCCCCCGTATCGTAGCAATAACTTATATCCTCATTGTCGCTCGAAGCTGTAAGAATGATGACCGGAATCGAGCGAAAGCGGTGATCTGACTTTAACTTCAGAAGCACTTCGCGGCCGCTCATGCTGGGCAGGTTGAGGTCTAGCAGGATAATATCGGGGCGGGGCGAACTGTCAGTGTCCTGATATGAGCCTTTGCGATTGAGGTAGTCGAGCACCCCCTGTCCATCCTTGACACAGTAAAAATCGCATTTCATTTCAGCTTCATAGAGTGCTGCCTCGACAAGCAAGCAATCATCCTCATCATCATCGACCATGACGAGCACTATTCTGTTAACCGTTTTGTAGTTCATATGGAGAGACTCTCAAGAATCGAAACCGTCTTATACCACGCGCAGCCGAAGATGAACAACGATCATTTGATAAAACCACAAAAACTGCCTTGTCCTGAGCAAAATGCTGGAATATTCGTGCGCTTTCATTAAAATATGGATTTATGGAGCAGTTAAACATTTTCGAAAACCGTACCGGTGGACAACTTCCGGGTGATGCGCCCCTGGCCGAACGGATGCGCCCGCGCAGCCTCGACGAATTTATCGGCCAGTCACACCTGCTCGGCCCCGGAAAGATACTCGACCGGGTTCTAAGGAACCGGCGCTTCCATTCCCTTATCTTCTGGGGGCCTCCGGGATGCGGCAAAACCACTTTGGCCAAAATCATTGCAACACATACCGAGAGCCACCTCATATATTTGTCTGCGGTCATGGCGGGGGCCAGGGAAATACGGGCCGCCGTCGAAGAGGCTCGACAAGTCCTGGCCAAGAGGAAAATGAGAACATGGCTGCTCATGGACGAAATCCACAGGCTCAACAAGGCGCAACAGGACACCCTTTTGCCGCACGTCGAAAATGGAATAGTGCTCCTGCTCGGGTCCACCACGGAAAACCCTTCCTTCGAAATTATACGTCCGCTGTTGTCGCGCGCTCAGGTTGCCGTTTTGGAACCTCTCGAAGAGGCCGATCTGAAGATAATAATCAACCACGCTCTGTGCGATGAGGAAAGGGGACTGGGAAAGTTCCCCGCACGCCTTACCCCGGAAGCCCAGGATTATTTGCTTGCTGCTTCCGGAGGCGATGCTCGACTTATTCTGAACGGCCTGGAAATTGCCGTGCTGACCACCCCCCCTGATTCCGAAGGGATAAGAAACGTAGATGTCGAAGCCGCAAAGCAGGCTTTACTGCGCAAGTCCGTGCACTATGACAAGGCGGGCGAGGAACACTTCAACCTCATTTCAGCCCTGCATAAGAGCGTGCGGGGAAGTGATCCGGATGCGGCCCTCTACTGGCTGGCTCGAATGTTAGAGGCAGGCGAGGACCCGCTATACATCGCGCGGCGTATCATCAGGATGGCCCTGGAAGACATCGGGCTTGCCGATCCGGCAGCCTTGGTTCAGGCTGTAAATGCCTTCCACGCATATCATTTCCTCGGCAGTCCCGAAGGCGAGCTTGCCCTTGGCCAGGCTGTCGTGTATCTTTGCCTCGCGCCCAAGAGTAACTCAGTATACATCGCCATGGACCGGGCTGTGGAAGCAGCCAGGCAGAGCGGCGCGGCCCGGGTGCCTTTGCATCTGCGTAATGCGCCCACAGGACTTATGAAAAAACTCGGCTACGGCAAAGACTACAAATACGCTCACGACTTCGAAGGGGGATGGCTCCCCGAGCTTTACACGCCTCCCGAGGTGGCAGGAGTGCTTTTCTATGACCCCAGGGGCGCCGGCTGGGAAGCAACATTCAAGGATCAGCTCCGGCAAAGGCGCCAGAAGGTGAAAGAACTGCTCGATAAGGAAGATAAGGTCGCAGGGTAGCAGCTGTCCCGCCCTTCGCGGGATTGCCGGCAATGAACTTTTCGATGCGGCGGCAGAAGCGGAATATGAGTTCGATCCAAGCCAAAAAGAAAGTGTTGGAAAGTGTCAAACCCTTTCAACTGGTCAAATATCTCGCGCTTTCCAGCCTGATGGTGATAGTCGTCTGCACCATCGTGCTGTCCGGCTTTATCTCCCAGAAGGCCAAGGCCATTCTACTGAAAAAAAGCGAACAATACTCACTGCTTGTTGCAGAGAATCTTAATCACCAGGTTTTCTTCCAATTTACCATGCCTACGCTGATCACCGAAGGCGAAATCCACCTTAGCCGGGAAAGTCAGTATGAGAGGCTCGATAAGGTGGTCAGAAACACTATCCATGGGCTGTCGGTGGAACGCGTAAACATCTATGACCCGGAGCAGGTCCTTGTTTATAGCACGAATAAGGAAATGATCGGCACTAAGGGCGACATTGGCGAACCCTTTAATCGAGCTTTGAATGAAGAATCCGTTCCTGTCCTGTCAGCCGAGGAGACTGATTTTTTCGGGTTCCCACTGAAGGGGGGCACGCGAAGACTGACGACCTATCTGCCGATGTGGGAGGAAAGACCGTTTAGCTGGAGAAAGGGAAGGATCCTCGGGGTCTTTGAAATTACACAGGACGTAACTGCTGACTATATAGCCATACACCGGTTTCAGTGGATAATTGCATTCAGTTTTCTCCTCTTCGTCGGCGTAATATTTGCCACAATTCTGTTTATTGCCAGGCGCGCCGAGCGGATAATCGCGGCAAGAAGCCGGGAAAAATACAAGCTCGAAGAACAGCTCCATCACTCTGAGCGGCTGGCTGCGCTGGGGGAAATGGTTGCAGGGGTGTCCCACGAAATCAGAAATCCTCTTGGAATCATTAGAAGCACTGCGGAACTTCTGGATTGCCGAATGCAGGATGATAAACTAAAGAGGTTTTCTTCGATTATCATCGAAGAATCCTCGCGGCTCAACGACATTCTGACCGAATTCTTGGACTTTGCCAGACCGAAAACCCTCTGTCCTGTGGCATGCAAAATTGAAGATATTCTTGACAGAAATCTTTCAGTGCTGGAAGCCGAGTGTAAACGGCTCGGAATCACGGTCCAGAAAAGCTATCACACTGGAGACTA
>DASPQK010000241.1:0-18434 GCA_035624985.1 Syntrophobacteraceae bacterium
GATGAAGTGGAAGTCGAGAGCGGGCCGAAAAAGGAGCGCATGGTCCATCACGGAGATCCGCTCGGAGTTCTGCGTTCCCTGATGGCTCGATACAACCCGGTCAGGCTGTCGAAGCTCCCCCGGTTCTGGGGCGGTATGGTCGGGTTTTTCACCTATGAATTCGTATCCTTTCTCGAAGCGATCCCAAACCGGCTGCCGTCCGACATTCCGATCGCGCATTTCATCCTGCCCGGACAGCTCTTCATATTCGACAATGTGCGCCACACGCTGAGCCTGGTTGCATATGGCGTAGTCGAAAACGGGGGGGCTGATCGGGCTTACGACAGGGCAGTTGAGACCCTCCAGGAGATGAAGGGAAAACTCGAGAGTGGGCCCAGGGCCGCTTGCCGGCATACAGCAGGCGGATTTCATTTCGACCGCGAGATCGAGCCTGAGAAGTTCCGCGCCGGGGTGAACAGGATCAAAGAATACATAAGGGAAGGCGACATCATCCAGGCGGTCTTCTCACAACAGTTCAGCTGTGCGGCCCCGGACCCTATCTTACTCTACCGGGCTCAGCGCTTTATAAATCCGTCTCCCTACCTCTACTTCCTCCATTTTGACGATACGGTCCTGGTCGGATCGTCTCCGGAGACAATGGTGCGGCTGGAAAACGGCGTCGCTACGCTTCGCCCTATTGCGGGTACTCGCCCCCGGGGCAAAACCGAGCAGCAGGACCGGCAGCTTGCCGCCGAGCTGCTCCAGGACGAAAAAGAGAGGGCCGAGCACCTCATGCTGGTGGATCTGGGAAGAAACGACCTGGGGCGGGTTGCAGAGGTCGGCTCCGTCCAGGTAACCGATCTGATGGTGGTGGAAAGATACTCGCACGTAATGCACCTGGTATCGAACATAAACTGCGATTTGCGCCGGGGACTGGACGCCTTTGACCTCTTCCGCGCCGCTTTCCCGGCAGGGACCCTCGCGGGCGCTCCCAAAGTCAGGGCCATGGAAATTATAGCCGAGCTGGAAGATGAGCCGCGCGGTCCTTATGGCGGCGCCATCGGGTATTTTTCCTTTACCGGCAACATGGACCTGGCCATCACGATTCGGACCGCCTGCATCCGGGACGGCAGGCTGAGCGTAAGAGCAGGGGCCGGCATAGTCGCCGACTCCGACCCCGAGCTCGAAAGGCAGGAAACAATCAACAAGGCCGGGTCCATCCACAGGGCGCTGCAAATGATCGAAGGAGTTTAGCCGTGCTTTACATGATCGATAACTATGATTCGTTCACCTACAATCTGTTCCAGTATTTCAGGATGCTTGGCAGCGAAGTCGAGGTCGCCAGAAATGATGAGGTCTCCGTTGAGGAGATTGGGAGGCTGGGACCCTCGGCAATCATTATTTCCCCCGGTCCGTGCAGGCCGGAGAATGCCGGTGTCTGTATCGCCGCGATTAGGAGATTTTCCGGAAAGATTCCCATCCTCGGAATCTGCCTGGGCCACCAGGCAATCGCATCTGCTTTTGGAGGCGATGTAGTCCACGCCAAAAGACTTATGCACGGAAAAGTTTCCACAGTCGTCGCGGACGGAAGGTCTATATACAAAGGAATTTCGAACCCTTTCCAGGCAATGCGGTACCACTCCCTCGCCGTGGCGCCCGGGAGTCTGCCCGATTGCCTGGAAGTGACGGCGCGCTCCGAAGAAGGCGAAATTATGGGAATCCGGCATAAGGAACATCTTACCGAGGGCGTGCAGTTTCATCCGGAATCTATCATGACGCCCGTGGGAAAGCGGCTCTTGAAAAACTTCCTGAACCTGGCCGACGGGAAAACTACTATGGAGGAAAAGCCGATATGATACGCGAAAGGCTCAAGAGCCTGATAGGAAGGATGGACCTGGACGAAGAAGAAATGGCTGAACTGGTTGGCGAGATCATGTCCGGCAATGCGACCGATGCTCAAATCGGGGCAGTAATGGCCGCGCTGGCCACCAAGGGGGAGACTTTTTCCGAACTTGCCGGGGCTGCTCGCGCCATGCGCCGCAAAGCCGTCAGGATACAGACAAACGCCGATACGGTTGTGGATACGTGCGGCACGGGCGGAGATGCTTCCAACACTTTTAACATCTCGACTACCGCTGCCTTTGTGGTGGCCGGATGCGGCGTTACGGTAGCCAAGCACGGGAACCGTTCGATTTCCAGCAAATGCGGCAGCGCGGATTTGCTGGAGGCGCTGGGCGTAAAGCTTGAGGCCGGTCCGGAAGTCGTCGAAGAGGCGGTCAGGCAAATCGGCATAGGGTTTCTCTTTGCGCCGCTGTTTCACGGTGCGATGCGGCATGCGGCCAAGGCACGCAAGGAACTGGGGGTGCGTTCGATCTTCAATATGCTCGGACCGCTTACAAATCCGGCCGGGGCTAACTGCCAGTTGATAGGCGTCTATGCGCCGGAGCTTACGGAGATGTTCGCCCAGGCGCTTCAGCGCCTGGGGGCCAGGCGCGCTTTCGTTGTGCATGGTCATGACGGTCTGGATGAAATCAGCGTATGCGCCCCGACCAGGGTGTGCGAACTGAACAACGGGTCTATCAGGACCTATGACCTGTATCCCGAACAGCTCATCGGCCGCAGGGCCGACCCGTCGGATATGGCGGGAGGAACACCGGCCGAAAATGCGGAGATAACGATGAGGGTTTTGTCGGGAGAAACGGGGCCAAGACGGGACGTGGTTGTGGTCAACGCCGCTGCCGCCCTGCTTGCCGCCGGCGCAGCTCGCGATTTCAGCGAGGGCCTCATAATGGCCGGGGCGGCCATCGACCAGGGCAGGGCAAAGGGAAAACTCGAAGCGCTCGTGCAGTTTACCGGGGAGAATTGACATCAGGTCATGGCGGATTTTCTTTCCAAAATTCTCGAGCGGAAAAAAGAGGAATTGAAGGCGGCGGCAAAGTACGCACCGGCGCCGGTCCTGAGGCTTGAGGCCGGGCAGATGAAGGGCAAAGGAGCTTTGATCGAGCGATTGGCGACGCCAGGTCCCCTGGGAATGAACGTAATCGGCGAGATAAAACGGGCCTCTCCGTCCAGAGGCAGGATACGGGACAATGTGGACGCGGCCGAGTATGCCCGCAAATATGAACTGGGGGGTGCAGCGGCTGTTTCCGTTCTTACCGAGCAAAACTTTTTCTGCGGAAGTCCCGAGGACCTTAAGAAAGTCAAATCTGCGGTCTCGATTCCCGTGCTGAGAAAGGACTTCATCATATGCCCCTCTCAAATCCATGAATCGGCGTTCCTGGGGGCCGATGCGGTATTGCTCATAGTGCGCGCACTGTCGCCGGAAACCCTGCGCGACCTGTTGGCGTTGAGTTCGGACATAGGTGTCGACGCCCTTGTGGAAGCGCATGACGAAAATGAATTCGAAACCGCCGCAGCAGCCGGGGCGCGCCTTATCGGCATTAACAACCGGGACCTCGAGACGTTTGACACCGACATTTCGACATCGGTGCGCCTTGCCGGGCGAGCGGGCCCCGGCATGGTGCTGGTGGCCGAGAGCGGAATCCACACCCGGTCGGACGTCGAGCGTCTTCTGGATGCCGGAATATGGAATTTCCTGATCGGCGAGAGCCTCATGAGGTCCGATGACCCGGTAGGGCTCCTGATGGCGTTGCACGGAGCTCAAAAATGAACCCCCAGGTGAAGGTATGCGGTTTGACCCGGATTGACGAGGCGGTTGCCTGTGCGGAGATGGGCGCCGACGCGATAGGCCTGGTGTTTTATCCCCCCAGTCCGAGATTGGTGAGCGGGAAGAGGGCGCGTGAAATATGCGGGGCTCTTCCGCAGAAGGTGTGGAAAGTAGGTGTTTTCGTCGACGAGCCTTTGAGGGAAGTCCTAAGAACGGCCGAATTCTGCGGGTTGAACTGCGTCCAACTCCATGGGGCCGAACCGCCCGAGATGGTTGCGTCGCTCGAATCGGCTGGAATCAAAGTCATAAAGTCGCTTTTCGTCAGAAGAAGGCCCCTGCTGTCCGAGGCTGGCCGTTACACCGCATCGGCCTACCTTGTCGAAAGCGGGGAAGGGCTTGTGCCGGGAGGGGCCGGTCTGGCCTGGAAATGGGGCGAAGCCGGAGGAGTCTTTTGCGGGCTGCCCTGCATTCTGGCAGGCGGACTGAACCCGGAAAACGTTGGCGAGGCGATTTACGAGTTCTGCCCGGATGCCGTTGACGTCAGTTCAGGAGTGGAATCCGGGCCCGGGCGAAAGGACTTGGGTAAGGTGCGCGCTTTTGTCGACGCGGTCAGGCATGCGAAATTCAAATCCCCCCCTTTAAGTCGGAGGATATTCAAATGAAACCGGCGGAAGAAAGTTTGGCGACTGCTTCGTTTACATCCCCCCCGTCCACAGGGGAGAGGGCCGGGGTGAGGCAATGGGCTCCTCAACCGGACGCAGGGGGTCATTTCGGTCCTTACGGCGGCCGCTATGTGGCCGAAACGCTCATGCCGGCGCTGATAGAGCTTGAGCGCGCCTACCGGTCCGCATGTGTCGAAGCGGCATTCCAGGCCGAATTGAGATCACTTCTCAAAGACTTCGCCGGGCGGCCCACGCCGCTTTTCAGGGCGTCTCGGCTAAGCGCCCATGTCGGCGGAGCGGGTATTTATCTGAAAAGGGAGGACCTTGCGCATACGGGCGCCCATAAGATCAACAACACGCTAGGGCAGGCCCTTCTGGCCAAATGGATGGGCAAGACCAGGGTGATCGCCGAGACCGGGGCGGGCCAGCACGGGGTCGCCACTGCGACGGCTGCGGCCCTCTTCGGCATGGAGTGCAGGATTTTCATGGGGACCGAGGACATCTCCAGGCAGGCCCCGAATGTGCTCCGGATGAAGCTGCTGGGCGCCGAAATCACGCCGGTCGATGCGGGGACAGGCACCCTGAAGGATGCCATGAATGAAGCGATGCGATATTGGGTTGGCTCGGTGCGCGATACGTTCTACATTATCGGTTCGGTTGCCGGCCCTCATCCCTACCCGGCAATGGTCCGGGATTTCCAGCGCGTGATAGGCGACGAGGCAAAGGCGCAAATCATCGAGCGCGAGGGGAGGATGCCGGACATGCTGGTAGCCTGCGTCGGCGGGGGAAGCAACGCGATGGGCCTGTTCTATCCATTTCTCGACAAGCCGGTGGAAATGGTAGGGGTTGAGGCTGCCGGCCGGGGAATCCATACGGGAAAGCATGCCGCAACTCTTGGGGCTGGATCGGTCGGGGTTCTTCACGGCTCCAAATCCTACGTATTGCAGGATGAAAACGGCCAGATCAGGGAGGCGCATTCGGTATCCGCAGGTCTTGACTATCCGGGCGTGGGGCCCGAGCATTCCTGGCTCAAGGACACGGGCCGGGTGCGCTATGAAAGCATTTCGGACGAAGAAGCGCTTGACGCCTTCCATCTGCTAAGCTCGATCGAGGGGATCATCCCCGCCCTCGAGAGCGCTCACGCCGTTGCCCGCGCCATTGTGGAAGCCGAGCGGCTGCCGATGGAAAAGATCCTCATCGTGAATTTGTCCGGGCGTGGCGACAAGGACCTGGGAATAGTGTCGCGGGTTCAGAGCGAGGTGCCCGGCGGGAAGGACAAGCTGTCATGAGCAGGATAGAAGAAACGTTTGGCAGGCTGCGGGCAAAAGGGGAAAAAGCCCTGGTCGGTTTCATTACGGCCGGAGACCCCGACCCCGTGCGGTCCCTTGAAATTGCAAGGCAGATGTGCCGCTCCGGACTGGATTTGCTTGAACTGGGCGTGCCCTTTTCCGACCCGACTGCCGACGGCCCTGTCATACAACGCTCATCGTCGCGCGCCATCGGAGCGGGAACGAACATGAGAAGCGTCATGGAAATGGTCCGCCGTATAAGGGAGTTCTGCGAAATTCCGCTGGTGCTTTTCAGCTACTACAACCCCATCCTTGCATACGGGGCCGAAAAGTTCTACAGGGATGCAACATCTGCGGGGGCCGATGGGACGCTGGTGGTGGACCTTCCCCCCGAAGAATCCGATGAACTGACCGGGGTCTGGGGGAACGGTCTTGATTTCATACGGCTCGTCGCCCCGACCACCCCGCCGGAGCGGATGGCCCGGATAGCCTCCAAGGCTTCAGGATTCATTTATCTGGTGTCGATGACCGGCACCACCGGCAGTGGCGGATTGAATCGCGAAGAAATAGCGCCGGCGGCCCGCGATTTAAAGGAAAGATGCCTGGGTCTGCCGATTTGCATCGGGTTTGGAATCTCTACCCCCGATGATGCGGCCAAAGTGCGCGATCTTGCCGACGGAATAGTGGTGGGAAGCGCTTTTGAGAGACTGATCGAATCGAATCTGGAGGACGAGGACCTGGCTGGAAGGGTAGGGGCTTATGCTGCGCGGCTCAAAGAGGCCATTTTACGGTGAAGGGTGAAGGGTGAAGGGTGAAGGGTGAAGAGTGAAGGGTGAAGCGTGAAGGGTGAACAGTGAGCCGGGAGCCGGGAAGCGTGAGCCGGGAGCCGTGAGCCGTGAAGTGTGAACAGCGAACGCGGCGAGGCGCGAGTGATCGGTGGGGAGGCAACTTCCTTGGCCCCGGGCAAGGATCGAAGAGCGGAGTGGATTGGATGGATGGGGACAGGTTCTCGCTGTAGTCGCTGTAAATACAGGGAAATTTACTCTTCCAACCTCCCAATAAGTTGATTTTGTTAGCTTTTTCGGCATTTATTTTCCCAAATAACAGCGGGGAACAGCGGCAAAACCCCCTGCGGGGGAAGGCAAAAGTAAAAAGGCAAAAGGCAAAAGTAAAACAGCCTTTCACCACGGAGGGCACAGAGGGGGTAAGGGAACAAGGCAGAAGTAAAAAGGGAAAAGGCAAAAATAAAGCAACCTCTCACCACGAAGGGCACTGAGGCCACGAAGTGCGGAATCGGCCGCACGCGCAAGCGCGTGAGACCGCAGCGCCACAGTGAGCCGCGTAGCGGCGAAGGGAATGTGGGGGGGCATAGTGCTCCCCACGCTCTTTGGCATCTTTTCTTACTTGTGTGAGCGCAACTTCGAATTACAGGTTTTGCTGAGTGCGTGTCCTGTAAATACAGGCCGAATTCAGGCAGCCGGGAGCGGCGAGCGAACAGGCGTTGTTCTCCAAGTCCGGGGCCTCGCGGGAGTTCCAGTTTCCTGCCACTAACTTTTACAGTTTTCAAAGAGCTAAAGAGCGGGTCAACGGGCCGCTCAAATCGGGCAACATTATACTTCGCAATAAGAAGTATAGTCAAGACAAAAGTGAAGCGCAGGTGAAAAAAAATGCAGGACCTGCGATTTCAACTCCGGGGAGGAAATGCCGTTTGGTGTCAACCCGCTTGTGGTTCCATAGATGTGGTATAATCGTCCAGTACCGGCAAGGTTGTATGGTTGAAATACAATGGGCTGAGGCCTCAGATAGCAATCCTACGCCAAGAGAAGGAGTATCCGAGAGGTGCCGTCCTAAATCAAGAAAATGGTTGCATTTTGCCCTATTTTGCGTACAGACCATTTCTATCTCAATCAGGAGAGGCTCGTGGACATCGAAATCGGAAAAATTGCAAGAGATGCTTTAATAGGTGTGGTGAGTGGAGTGGGAAGCGCCTACGTAACGCTGCACTTCGCATTAAAGCGATTCTACTTTGAGAAGTGGTGGGAGCGCAAAGCAGAGGCATATAGCAGCATTTTAGACGCGCTCCACCACCTGAAGAATCATGTAGAGCATGAGTTGGCGTTTCTAAGAGTCGAGCCGTCTTTGCGTCCGGCGGGAGAGGAAGTTCTAAGCCAACTGACTGAGAAGATGATATCTGCAACCGCCGAGATACGGAAACGGGCGGACATTGGCTCGTTCGTAATTTCCGAAGAAGCGGTCAGTGCCATGCGGACTTTGCAAACAGAGTTAGACCGAATCACTGGATTTTCTGAGGGACAGCAAGCAACCATCACTGATTTGCCCGAACACTTTCGACTTAGGCTGTCGGCAGTGAACAAATGCTTAGATTCCATGCGCGACATTGCAAAAAATGACCTCAAATTGCCAATGACAACCCGTGAATGCATTGTCAGGCTCATTGACATTTTAAAACGACGGACAAAATAACGTGCATTTACTCATTTCAAACGGAAAGATTCCAGAAAGATTCATGCACTCTCTTCATTGGGCTGCTTTCGGAATGCGAATTTAATTTTGGGGAAGTCAACTCTGTAGCAGATGTAATTGGAAAATAACCTATCGAATCCGCAGTGAGTTAGCATTTGTTTTATGTCGTCTTCTGATACATCTGCCTTTCCAAAAGAATTGGGGGCAAAACCCCACTCATTTCCTATGAAGCCGCCAGAGTCAATAAATGCTGTCTGCGATTCGCCTTCTACTACGTAATGCAGAATATATTTTACATTCTCATTATACACATGGTCATTGAAGTTATAGACAAGTTTTGCTACGTGTCGAAAAGGTACATCTATAACTGGTTTGCGTTTACATTTGACCATTTTAGAACCAGTATTGATGTATATGTCAACATTCTGTGCGTAATAGTCTGGCTTATATTTATCGTTCGCGATTGATAAACTGGTAAAAGGAGGTAGAGATACGCTATGGGATTCGAGAGGCTTTATCACTAATGGAGGGTCAAATGTGTCCAAATCAATGCTAAGGTCATTATCGATTACGGCATGTGCCGACCATACACATATTGGCTTATCTTTGTTGTTTGTCAACACAAGTTTTGAAATATATGTATCTGAATACGTTTGTCCACTAACTATATAATGCGCTACTACCGATAACCCTATTTTCTTGAATGCAAAATAGATTGAGAAACCCGCAGCAATCAAAAATACTATAGGTCTGACATAGGCGTCCGATACGTGAATTATAGTCATAAAAGATGCCTGAAATATATCAACTATAGCGTCAAAATAGGTATGTGGTAATTTTGTAGGTGTATTTGTCTCCTTTGGAGTTGTCTCAGCCAGTCGGGGTAGGGTCTCTTCTATATGTGTAACTTTAGTCTCAATATCTGAATACTTCTGTCCCGCGAGATTAGTGATATTCGCGACACGAGAGAGTTTCTCGTCCAAATTAGCAACTGTCGTCTCAAGTTTAAAAATTCGCTGTTCGGTTTTCTTGTCCTTCGCCTGACAGGAGGGATTAATAGGGAATAGGGCTAAGCAAATAACAACCAAAAAAACAATTTGGAATTTCACCTTGGGTGGTCCAGTCCTCGCGCAGTTCATCGTCAGCCTTCTTCCTTTTTGATACTCAGCATGACAGGCAAATCTAGCCGAACCTCGCAACATTGTTAGCCATTAGAGTTCGCTCTATTTGGGAGGTCAACATACTTGTTCGCCATTTCCTTGCTCAGATAAGTCTGTAGCATCATCTCAAACATCTTCCCGTGGTTCGGATACCGCATATGCAGAAGTTCGTGAAGAACCGCCTTCACCCACATCTCTTTTGGCTCATACAAAAGGTCGGGGTCGAAGGTCAGCCTTCCCCTGCTCGAACAACTCGCCCATTTCCGCTTCATTTTGCGGAGATGAATTTGTTTGGCTTCCACTCCGACCACCTTTGCCAGTCGTGAAACGTGCGTTTTGAATTCTTCGGGGGTCATCTGGTGCTCCCCTTGAGAACCCGAACTATCTTATCCGCAATTTCTTTGATTTTTGGAATATCCACTCCCTGCGACCTTTTTCCAATCAGTGCGCCCCAAAGTTTTTGCTTCATCGACCGTTCTTGAGTCTCGCTGGTTCGCCAGTGGGGAAACTGGTCGAAAACCGCTCGCATAGCGCTGGCTTTTTCCTCGGGAGCCTCGATTCCTTCATTCTTCATTATCCAGAAAACCGAAAAGACTTCAGGAGCCACCTTCATTGAAGCCTGTTCTTTTCTTGCCTCATTGATTTCCTCAATCATCTTCTTAAGTTCTTCGAGGGTCTCCTGTGCCGTCCGCTGGCGCTCTTTGAACTGATTTGCTATCAATTCAGCCTTTTCGCCGATAGAAATAAGAATCGGAAAGACCTGCCCCTCTCGATTGACTTTTTCCTCGATACTCCGAATGAGATTGAAAATTTTCTCTGTGGCCGATGCGCTGCTCTCTTCGATTTTCTTCAGAAGATTGTCATCGATTTCATAAATCTCCAGAGAGGATTTGATTTCACCGGCTTTCGTGTGCCGTTGAACCAATCTGGCTGTTTTCCTTGTGAACTCCTTGTCAACGGGGATTCCTTTCTCAAAAGCCTCAAGCAAAATCCTGTACATGCGTGCCAGTATTTCAAGGTCGGCGATGTATGGACTCAGAAAAGCATCTGGAGAGAGAATTTCGTAAATGCTCGAAATCTCCCTGAAGAATTGATAAAAGGTGTGCCGCTCTTTTTCATCCATAAAATGCTTAAGGACTGCCTCGACCGCTTTGTCTGTAGTCTTTCCGGCTGCAATGACAAGGTAAACCGTTTTGGCTTGAGCGTGGACTTCAATGAATCTCTCCTTGAGAACTTCGATATCCCGAAGAACCCCCTCGATATCCTTTGAATCGAAGGCAAGGGCTTTTTTGAGGTTTTCGAAAATCCCAACGAAATCCAAGACGAAACCGGATGGTTTTTTTCTTCCGGTGTCGTCTTCATATGGTCTATTTACCCGCGCAATCGCTTGAAGCAGAATATGGTCCCGCATGGGCTTATCAAGGTACATGCAGTACAGGATTGGAGCATCGAAGCCGGTGAGAAGTTTTTCGGTAACAATCAGAATTTTGGGAAGTTGCTCAGGGTCACGGAAGGATTTTCGGATTCGCTTTTCTTCCTGTTCACTCAGGTAATACTTCGTGAGTTCCTCCGGATCATTGTGGGCTTGGCTGTAGACCACGGCTGAATGGTTTTCAGGAAGATACTTGTCCAGTTCTTTTTTGTAGATGGCACACGCTTCCCGATCTACCGCAACCAGAAAAGCCTTGTAGCCCATTGGCTCGACGGTTTCCTGAAAGTGCTTTACCACTTCCTCGGTCACCTTTTTAACCCGCTCTTTGTTCTTAAGCATGTTTTTGAGGGTGACCGCTCTTTCCAGAACTTTGTTCAACTGCTCGATGTCGCTAACCCCTTGCGCTTCTGCTAGGTCGAGAAATTCTTTTTCGAGTACTTGTTTGTCAACGCGCAATTCGTTACGCGCCAGCGTGTAATGGAGCGGAACGGTGGTTCCGTCTTCGATGGATTCGGCAATGCTGTATTTGTCAAGATAGCCCTGCGGCGGGTCATCCCTTCCGAAGGTGATAAAAGTTCCTTGCCCATACTGAGTTCTATCGATGGGCGTTCCCGTGAATCCGATGTAAGCGGCGTTTGGAAGCGCTCCCATCAAGTAATTTCCAAGGACGCCGCCCGTTGTCCGGTGAGCCTCATCGACCAGAATGAAGACGTTCTGCCGCGTATTAATATCTGCCGGCATCCCGTCGAATTTATGAATCATCGACACCATCAAGCCCCGGTAGTCGCCGGAAAGAAGGTCTTGCAGGTGCCACTTGCTCTCTGCTATCTCAACGTTCGATATCCTGAGCGCTTCAAGATTTCCGAAAAGTTGCGACTCAAGTTCGTTCCTATCGACCAGCATTATCACCGTGGGATTATCGAAAGCGGGATTTTGCAGGATTTTTTGAGCCACGATAATCATGGTATAGGTTTTCCCTGACCCTTGCGTATGCCAGACCAGACCCCGTTTCTTCTCAGAAGTAGCTGCCCTTTGGATAACTTTGTCCACGGCGGTCATCTGGTGCGGTCGAAGAACAATTTTCTTGAGTTCATCGTCCTGTCTGGTGAACAGGATAAAATCGGTCAGAATCCTTACGACGCGCTCCCTGTCCAGAAATTTTTTGACCAGAGTCTCAAAATCCCCGGCGCATTCGTCCTTCCAGTTAAAAAGTCCTTTCAGGGAAGTGTTCCATGTGACGCTATAGTAGTATTTGATCATGTGGGTCAGAGTGAAAAGTTGGAGCACCGCAAGGAGTTCTGGACACTCCCGGTGGTATCGCCTGACCTGTTCGAGAGCCGCTGACATTCCGTCCAGTTTGTGAGAGGCTTTAGTCTCGACCAGAAGGAGAGGAACCCCGTTTATGAAAAAGGTTACATCGGCGCGAATCGTTTTCGTGCCGTTCGTGAAACTGAACTCATCAGTTACATGAAAAATGTTCCTGTCCAGATTATCGCAGTCGAGAAACCGGACGTTACGCTCTCTTTTCTCATTGGGCACGAAGACAGTCTTGATTCCTTTCAGATACTCCCAAGCGGTAAGATTTCCCTCGACACTTGGGGTAAGGCGCTCAATCTGCTTAATGAGGTCGGCCGCCAAAAGGTGGTCCATGAAGGACGGATTCAGCCTTTGCATCTGGTTGATGAAGAGTTCCTTGAAAATGAATCCGGTTTCCCCGCACCGAAGTCGCAGCGCTTCTTCGGGCTTCACATATGTCCAGCCGATGTCCTTTGCGTACTGAATCATCGGAATCTGGACGGAACCCCGTTCACCGCCCAAAACACTCATCGTTAGATCTCCAAGTCGTTCACCCTCACCTTTCCGGTCATGAGGTTGTGAAGGAGGGTTAAGAAGAGTTCATCAAGAACCTTCTTCTTGTTGCCTTCTGTTCTGATTCTGTGGTCAACCCGACCAAGCATTGAGGCAATCCGTTCCTGTTCGGGACGTGATGGAACTAGGACAGGTAGTGCCTTGAGTTTAGTCGTATTGATGCAAGCAAGGTTTGTTGTCTTATGGGCAACCGATAGGAAATACGCTTTCGCGTAACCGCTCTGAACCATGTATCCAAGAAATTGGGGCGACATAACCGTGGGGTCTGCTCGAACGGCAAAAATATGGTTCTGATGCACGCAGGAGGGAATTTCATCTTGCCAAATAAATCCCCGACCGAGTTTGTCAAAATCACCACCCTCAGTCAGAACGATATCTCCTTTCCGCAGGAGGAATCGGTCCACCTCTGACCTGCGGATGTCTATATACTTCATCTCATCCAAATTGAGGTATCCATCCTGAACGTTGGCTACTCTGAGGTATGGAACAGTGATGATATCCGCTCCAGTCAGCCTGCGCCCTTTTGCGATTCCTGTCTGAACAATCGAACATCTCTCAAGGGGCATTATCTTCCAGTGCAAAGGTATCGTTCCAAAGTCGGTCTCCTGTAATGGAGGATTCTGTGCTTGCTCCACCGGAACTGCACCGTAGGTGAACAAATATTTCATCAGGGATTTCTTGAGTTCTTTAGCCGCTCGGACGGCATTCTCGGTCTTTTCTTTTGCCAACTGGATGGCGGATAGAATACCACCAATTCTAACTTGCTCAATTAAAGGAGGAAATGGAATCTTTATACTCAAGAATGCAGGTTTGCTTATTGACCGTCTACGCTTCACCACTCCAGAGCACAGCCGCAAGTAGGAATCAAGTAGCAGTGGTGTTCTAAGCAGGTAATCAATGTATAAAGGATGTGCATTAGTGCTCAATTTCCAAGT
This sequence comes from Syntrophobacteraceae bacterium, assembly GCA_035624985.1. GTDB lineage: Bacteria > Desulfobacterota > Syntrophobacteria > Syntrophobacterales > Syntrophobacteraceae > SbD1. The sequence goes on from DASPQK010000241.1 coordinate 13,478, forward strand.
TGGATATACTGGACTTACGGCTCCGAACTCGTATTTTTTCAGAATATGAATTGCACCTTCCCAAATGACATATGGATTATAGACAAACCATCCATTCTGAATATATTTGTACGACTTAATATTCTTCACAGCAATTCGTTTGTGAAAACGGTCGCTTTGCAGTATGATCCCTGCTTCTTTAGTGAGTGACAATACGGGAATATCTTGGGTATTGACTCTTTGAACATCTCCGCACCTAACGTCCATTTCCTCTAGAATGTCACCAAGCGATATAATATCCCACTCCTTCGGCAACAAACCCAATCCAGTTATCTCAAAGGAATTATCGTTCGCTTGAGTCTGACTCATATACTCAGCCCCAGCCCCTTCAGTACTGCGAACAGCCTCTGGTCTGCTTGCTTGCTTTCTTCCTCAGCCTCTTTCAATAGCACTACCGCTTCTTCCAAGGGGAGGACTTCCTCCCCGCCGTTTTGGGAAACATATCTTGAGGGACTGAGATTGTAATCGTTCCGTGCCGCTTCCTCATTGCGAATGATTTTGCTTACGCCCTCATCTTCCTTCCAATCGCAATAAATATCGAAGATTTTATCAATCGCTTCATCTGGGAGGAAATTCTTGGGTCTTCCTTTGCTGAAGAGTTTGGATGCGTTGATAATCAGTATCTCGCCTTTTTTCTGCTTGTCTTTATCTATCACGATTATGACCGCTGGAGCGGTGGTATTGTAAAAAAGGTTCTCGGGAAGGAGGGTCACAGATTCGACAAGGTCTTTGTCAACGAACTCTTTTCTGATATCGCGCTCCCGGTTTCTTCCGGTAGTTCCGCTGCCCCTTGAAACTGCGCCCGTATCAATGACCACGGCAAGTCTTCCGCAGTCATTGAGGGATGCAAACATATGCTGGAGCCAACCCCAATCGGCGCTACTCGACGGCGGATAACCAAAAGCAAATCGACTGTAGTTGTCGTTTTCGTAGGTGGACTGAAAGAAATCCTGATTCCACATAGGATTTGCGGTAACCATGTCAAATTTGCGCATTGAGCCATCAGGATTTAGGAAGGCAGGGCGGTGCATGGTATCTCCGAGCGCAATGTCCGCTTCCATGTCATGGATAAAGGTATTCATCTTGGCCATCGCAAAGGTGGAATGGAGGATTTCCTGACCATAGAATTTTGCGGGTTCCGCATTCGGGTCATCGCCGACTATTTGCTTGAACCTGAGAAAACATTTGATAAGCAAGCCTGCCGATCCACAACAGGGGTCATAGACCTCCATACCGGGGTCAGGGTCAAGAATGTATGACATCAAGACGGCAACCTCACGGGGCGTGTAAAATTCCCCGGCGCTCTGTCCACTTCCTTCGGCGAATTTTCTCAGTAAGTACTCGTATGCTCGTCCGAGAATGTCAGGCTCAACATCCTTTAGCCCCAATCGATGTTTCCCAAGTACGCCAGTGAGGGCCTTCAGGCTATCATCGCTGATTAACCGTTGCCCCGAAGCCGTGGCGTTAAAATCAACCATGTCGATTACGCCTTGGAGTTTTGGGTTTTCTCGTGCGATAGCCCGAACCGCATCGGTAATGTATTCCCCTAGACCCGTTGTCTGTTTTTCAATCATCCACCATCGGGCAGCGGTCGGCATATAGAATCGCACAAGGCTGTGCTCAGCCTTCACGATTTCCTCGGCGATTTCCTTGCTTCCATATTCCTCGGAGAGTTTTTGCAATTCTTCATCGAAAACGTCAGAAAGCCGCTTTATGAATACCATCGGCAGGATGTAGTCTTTGTACTTCGGCGCATCAATCTCGCCCCTGATTTTGCAGGCCGCTTCCCACATCCAGTTTTCGAGCGTCTTCGTTTCCAAACCATTGTTGTTCATTCCGCCCCTCCACGTGGCAACACCGAAAACATCGATATTTCATCTTTTGTGAAATACCACTATCCGGCCGCAATGTCATCAGTTTGGAATGCCGCCATGCGAATCAGGACTCCATACTAAGTCCCCGTTGCCGATCCCTTTTTCTTCTTCAAGGGGTGTGGATGGCGCCGATGCCCTTCGAAGATTTCCCGCTTTGCACCGATTCGTAAGAAAGCACCGGCTGTCCCCGACCAAAAAGGTTCTGATTTTTGTTAACGAGGGGGAAGTAACCGACACCACCGGCACCCTGGCCGCGCCAAGGAGTGGGGGCAGTAATGCTTCGCTTTGGTAAACTTATTTATCGGATAGGGCAGTCTACGCTACCATGCCCCGAGCCAAAGGGCCCAAGGCCCCGGAGTTGCCGACTTACCGCACGCCGCGTGTGTCGTCACGGCGTCAAATCCCGCGGAATGCGGGAGGGGGCCGGGAGTTTGGGATTGACATGACACTTGCATGTTCGCCTGGGAAATCGTAAGGTTTTATGGGTTTGCGGATCGCTGGGGGGGAGTTTATGGAGGCCGTTGCCGGTTTGGTTGCCGAGTTTTGATTCGTAATTGCTCTGTAGCGGGGAAGCAGCATGGGAAAAAGGGTGAATCTATTATTTGTTTGCGTGAGGAATCGTGTTCGAAGTCCCTTTTGCGAGTTTATTTTTCGAAAGATGTTGAAAGAAAAAAAAGAGGGATTGGATGACCGGATAAAGATTTCTTCCGCCTTTTGGACCTGGAGGAGGCCCTGATCGAGGCGTTTCCCAAAATTCTCCAGCAACTTAAAATAGGAAACAACGGGGGGAAGAATCTCAACCCCTGATAAAGAAGCGTCGGACATCTTATTTATAATGGGAGGAGATTGCGTTCTATAGGAAACGACCTAAGTAAGTCGTCATGCCGACGAACCCTGCGCGGCGCGGGACGGCATCCACCGGAATGACGATGGCAGGCACGTCAACGTTTCAAGGTCGTTTCCTATGGACACCCCCCCTTCGTGTAATGCTGCATGTGCATCACATTCTGAAAACCGCATTTTCTGAATGATCGGCTTATGGAAACATTTTGAAGCACACGGAAGTACGCGCGAGGCAGAGATGAAGAAACTTTCCGATGACCTTGCGGACCCAAAGAAAAGTTGCCGCCGCAGTAAGCAAGTACATTGCCGGTTCGGATTCTCCAAATTGAAAATCCGGCGACCTGATCGGTTTTGGCTCCATCTACCCGGTATGCCTCTTCATCTGTTTCCATCCTTGACCGATTCCTCATCTCATTTTAAATTCAACTCGTTGGAGGTTTTAAAAACTATCCCTCGGTCTCGGAGCCTGGTTGGCATCGCACCTGAAGATTGGAGATAAATGATGTCTGATTCGAAGGCAAATGCGGATAAGATCCTGGTCTGTGTGAGCACCAAACCTTCCAGTGCGAACATTATAAGATACGCCGCAAGAAGAGCTGCCGGCACACCTTCGAGGTGGTTTGCAGTGTATGTCGAGACTCCTCGTACTGTCCTGCTCCCCGAGGAAGAGCGCAACCAGGCCGTTGATAATTTACGGTTGGCCGAGCAACTTGGTGCGGAGACCGCTATTTTGACAGGCCGCAGGATTGGGGAAGAAATTATCAGGTTCGCCCACGAGAAGAGCATAACAAGAATAATTGCAGGAAAGCCAAGCCATTCGCCACTACGGAGCATTTTTTTGAGCAGCCCGGTAGATCGCCTGGTGCGGGCCGGCGGAGAAATCGACATTGAAATTGTTTCCGGAGAATCCGGCGAAGCGATTGAGGCGCCCTATCGGATTCGGTCTCAGGAATTCCCCTGGTCGGATTATGGAACCGGCCTTCTTTTTCTCATGCTGGCTACGGGATTGTGCTTCCTGATGTATCCGCGTTTCGATCTGAGCAACCTCATAATGGTCTATCTTTTGGCTGTTATGGTTACGGCCATTGAAAGCGGTCGTGGACCGGCAATAGCTGTTTCTCTTTTGAGTGTGCTGGCGTTTGATTTCTTTTTTGTCCCCCCGCGGTTTTCGTTCACTGTGGATGACGCTCAATATATTGTGACTTTCATCGTAATGTTTGCGGTTGCCGTGGCTATAAGCCACCTGACAACGCTCATGCGCAGGCAAACCCAAACGGCTCGAATGCAGGAGAAGCAGGCCGCTGCCATGCACGGCCTGAGCAGACAGCTTGCCGGTTCCCGGAGTGTTCAAAAGACCTTGGAGATAACAGTGGAGTACATCTCCGAGATTTTCAGCTCCAATGTGATAGTGCTGTTGCCCGATGAGAATGGCAGATTGAAGACCGCAGGAGGCGACTCTTCTCTGATATTTCAAAAGGATATAGTTAGGCAACTGGAGGTTTCACGGATAGCCTTCGAAACAGGAGAGACAACAGGGTGGGGAACTGATCACGCGTCGGGAAATGAAGTGATTTATGTGCCGCTTCAGGCAGCGGATTTGGTCCTCGGAGTCGTGGCGTTGCGGCCCGGCGATCCGGATAGGTTCCTCCTGTCCGATCAGCGCCGCCTGCTGGAATCGCTTGTCAAACAGGTAGCTCTTTCCCTTGAGGCGGAGTATATGGCCGAAAAATGCATGCCGTTACGGTCGGGGGTTTCCTAATGTGTTTCTGGCGGGTCGGTGCGGCGCCCGGTATAGTCGATTTCAAAGTTAAATTGAGGGAATTTCCTCGGAAGGGTCATCATGTTGAACACCATGACCCCGATCGCGAGTCTGTCCAGCCATGAAGACAACGGCCAGCCGAAGTGAATGCAAATATTTTTGTCTGATAATTCGTATTCGATAATCCTTAGCAAAAGTAAAATGCGCTGATATAGCCCGGCTCGCAGAAGAGGGAAACGGAAATGGTTCTTGGCCATTTTGGGCGGGATTCCCTGGCGCGGCGTATAGAAGGTTATGTAAGCCTCGTTTTGTTTTGGTTCTCCGAGGGATTCTTCGCGAGGGCGGCGAAATATCACATGTATGTCTGGAGAAGGTGACTCGGCCAAGTGCAGTATCATTTCCATCTGATTGTCGGCTTGGCCGATCTGAACGATTTCCGGCG
>DASPQK010000242.1:0-14918 GCA_035624985.1 Syntrophobacteraceae bacterium
CCCGATCCTGGCGCGCAAGCTGAAAAACATCCGTGAGACCGGGACCTCTCTTGTGGCGATGGACTGCCCCGGCTGCGTCATGCAGATCAGGGGCGGCTTCGACAAGGAGGGGGGACCGATCGACGTGCGGCATACAGTCGAGCTTCTGGCTGAAATGCTGGAATAATATCGGCGGTCTTTACTCAAGGAGAAGCAAACGTAGCCAGTGTCGAAAATCCCGGTCCGGCCGGAAGGCATAACGAGTATGATATGAATTTGTTAATGGGTATCAGCTACTTGATAGTTGTCGGCCTGGAAGTCGACGAACTGGAGCCAAATGCGTTGGTTGCCGTCACCGTAAATTTATATTTAGTCCCGCTTTTCAGATTTGTTATGATCTGGGCAAGTGAAGTTGATGCGGGGCTGGCGTCCACGCCTCCTTGGCGTGTGCACGGTTGCTGACAAATCCAGGGACTGAAACCCGAAGCATATGTTGTTCACGCGGCTCAACGCCGTGAAGCCGCAAACGATGGCGGAAGCGACAAAGAATGGGAGGCACGTCATGGAATCAAGGAGTCGCCCATGAAACTCAACCGTGATAATGGAAAAAGATTCTTCTCGAAGCCGTTTTACGCCCTGGTCACGGTTTTTACTCTGTTACTAACGGCTCACCAGGGTGGCGATGCTAACGCGAACGATGCTGCCTTTGGAGGGTCCGGTGCAACCGTATACGCGGTGAAAGAAAACCGTGTGCGGATGGAAAAAGAAGTCGTTCTAATCCGTTACAACCATCAGGCGGCTGGACCCCGGGGCGATTGGTTGAAGAAGTGGCTGGCGGATTGCACATTCACTTTCATCAACTTAACGGACAAACCGGTTGATGTACAGATGGGTTTTCCGGACACGCAGGTCCTGGGTGAGGAATTTGGATTGCCTGGAGGCAAACCGCCCGTATGGGCCTCGAGTGATTTCAAAGTCTGGGTAAACGGGGATCCGGCACCCTCAGCCCACAAAGACGTAGAGCCGCTATCCGGCCTCGAAATCGCGATGCCCAAAGATAGACGCGCGCCACTCCACTACCCCGGTGCCTATATCTGGCAAGTGCATTTTGAACCGAAAGAACGCATTACGGTAAGCAACTCTTACGCATTCGGCGGCGGCACAACGGTGCAGGCAATCAATGAGCTGATGCGCGACAAGACATCCAACCCCCTCCCAACCAAACCCGTCTTTTGGGAAAAAAGCAGGCCAAAAAGGTGCGAGTGGGATTTCGGCAATAGCGCCTATTCGTGGGTGGATTACATCGTCACCACGGGCCTCACTTGGGCTGGCCCCATAGGTGAGGCTGATATCGCCATCGAGATTCCTCCCTATATGTTCCCACATCTGCTCCTGCCTGCGCCGGGTGGGTTTACCATGCAAGGCGGTTTTGTGCGGTGGCATTTTAAGCAATGGCGTCCAAAGAGCGAGGTGGCGCTCTTCATCTTAATCCCTGTTCCTCAGAGTGATTGCGAGGAGTTGTACGACACCAGGCCCCCGCTTTTTGATACCCTCCAACAGGCTGAGACCTGGGTTGGAACCGCAAGAGCGCATCGATTTGATCGTTATACGGTAAGCCTTATCAGAAATGCCTATCTGGCCAAATATGGCCATCGTTTCAACGACGAGAAACTACAGGATTTTTTTGAGCATCAACATTGGTACAAAGCGAAACCCGAGATGGATCTAAAGGCAATCCCAGCTAAGGACCAACACATCATAACCTTGCTTGAACAACTCGAGAACAGCCTGGAATAGTTCTATGTTGGTCGCCAATAGGAGCCGCCGAGGAAACGAGCAAGCCGATCAGTCTTACCTCCCCGCAATAATCACGGGGTGCAAGAGTGTGCTCAAGCAGTTCCCGCTTCGGGGCAGGGAGCAGACGCCTGGCAAAGATATGGGCTGACCCGGCATGGATCGATTTGCCTGGCGGTTTTAGCAGGTGCCCAAAAGACCTCCTTCAAATCCCACACCTTGGTTTTCCTCTTCTGTAATTCCTTCCGGGTCTGCGGCCTGAGAGATATCCTCCTATGAATAAGCCGGCAGTCCCAAGATCAAACAATGGGATAACTCAGAGGGGTAAATCCTCCATCGTTCACCCGGATCCTGCCCTGTAAAATAGCGTTTGCCGGCGCCGGGAAAGCCCAACCGATGGTGGAACTCTTCCGCCTTGCAACGCTAAGGCGACGTCCACTCGACTTGATCCACCCAGCCGGCATCGAGTCCGCCGCTTCCACTTGCTCCTTTCTGGTATACCCACTGAATCGTATGGTTGCCGGTGGTGCCAATCGTCTTCGTTACCTGGGCCCAGGTGGTATTCCCGCTGATCTTGGCTGCCTCTTTGTTGTCAACCAGCAATCTCAGGAAATCACGGTTTGGCTGAGAGGAGACCCGCCAATAGAACTTGAGGGTTCCCGGTCCTTTCACGCTGGTTTGCAACCACGAGGACTGGCTATTGCTGATGGCCCCGCTCTGTGCGGCGCTGCCTCCGAAAACCCAGTAGCCGGCAACACTCTCTCCAAACCATCCGGCATTCCCACCGGTTGCAAACGTGAGCGCGTTGTTGTCTAGCGGACCATTCAGGTCCTGCCACCGATTGTAAGCATAGTCGAGCAGTTTGATGTACTCGCCGGTCGCCTTCAAATTACCTGCCCTGCTCGGATGATCGTCCCCCGTTGGATATACCTCTACATTTGAAGGTAATTGAACTAAATGCTGGAATACTCCCTTCCACCACCGATGATGATTGCCGCTCGATAAAAAGAGATCGTTAGTATCGGCGCTGCCGCCATTGCTTGTATGTATGTTGTAGAAATCAAACACAAAAACATTTCTGTAAGGATAATCTGTCAGCCAGTTATTTACCAGCCACTGGTTGAAAGCACGGGCATTTGAAGCATATGTGGGTTTTATGAGGGGTGGCGCGGTAATAACTATAAATAGCTTATCCTGACGCGTATTGAAATAGTTGAGTAGGTCGATATAAATGCCCTTTGCATTTGCAACCGTGTGGTAATCCGAATCAGCCCCTTGATCGCGTAACTGGTTTGAATTAATGGGCGGAATCGGATCGTTGGGGCTTCCCTTCAGCGCTGAATTTGGAAAACAGGATTTGAACATAATGACCTGGTTCGGACCGCCGGGAGACTTTGAAAGGCGCGTATACACGCTGTCATCGAAACTCGCCCCGTAGTGTTGCCCCGATTCGGCATAAAGCGCGCTCGTGTAAGTGGCGCTCTTCGGCCCCCTGAACCAGGTCCACCAATAACCGATATCAGTGTTGTCTCCAATTGAGTCCGGCCCCCACCCATAATTGGTGTCGCTGACAAAATAGCCGCTGTTCATGAGAGCCAGAGCTAAACCTCCATAGTCGTCAGCCAGCCAATGTTCGCCCGTGGAGTGATGAATGAAAATAAGGCTCACAACATGGTCCGGGTCTTCCGGGTATGAGGCGTATGGTTTGTATTGAGCTTCCACCCATCCGGGACAGGCAACGCAACAAAATACACACAGCAGGCCCATTGAGACCAATATTCGATGTTTTCTCATTCTCATCTCCTGCTCCTTTCACTTACACGGGAAAAGCCCTTAGCCTGAATAATGCATCAAGTTGACTATCTGCGCATGCCGAACCGTATTTCGAGGCGGATTCTGTCCGGAAAACGCCTTGGACAACCGGTAGACCACAAAATCATACGATTTTCTGATCAATCACGCAAGTGACACGCCGGGGAGTCTGGTTTCTGCGATTCTAGATACACCTCCTCCCCGCATTTGGTGAACCCCTTCCGCCAAGCTGCCAGGCGACAGGCTCAGGTGAATAGCATGAGATAGTAACGGGCCGGAGGAAAAGCCGACCCTGCCCGCCAACGGTGCCCTTCGCAGTTGTTTACAGGTCCAAAGCTCAACCTTCGCTTGCCAAGGCGGCAAGTCCCGTCGCGGTTCGGCACCATAACTGGTGTCATTCGGATATGTTAATACTTTCGATTCCAAGAATTCTAAATGAGAGAAATCGCGTATGAAAAGATGTCCATTTCTCATTTTGGGGGTATTTTTCGGGGTTTGCTGATTGTACCCTATAATAAAAATTGCGCCTTTTCAAGAGGTTATGTCATCAGTTTAGTGGACGCTGCCCCCGGCCTCGTTAACTACCTTCACGTGATCCAGCCTCACCTTGTTATAGGCCTCGAAAGCCTTGTAGGTGCAGTGAAACGAAACGCATTTTGGCTGTTCAGATGTGAAGAATTGCCCCAAGTGCACCACAGTACTGTGGCGAGTCCCGCCATAAAGATCGACGTCCGCATTCCCGGGTTCCCACACGCCTTTTCCAATACAGGAGATCTGTACGTGATCTCTTGTGCCAGCCTATGTGCCGAGCCAGCGATTTAAACTATGAAATCAAGGAAGACTTGCCGGAGCGGGAATTCCGTAGCTGCAGGGGACGTTGCAGCCGCACTTTCCACAGACATCCACAAGGGGAAGATCGCCGTGAATGGCGTCGTTCAGCAGACATTGACGATAGCAGGCATGGCGATCGAAACAGTCTTCCCGAAGAGCCCCATACACGCACTTCGAAATACAGGCCGAGCAGCGGCAGCCTTTCTTGACAAGACACCATTCCTCCTGCGGACGGCTCGACGGAGGTAATTCCATCGAAGTAACGAAGCTCCCCAGTCGTCCGCAGCAGCCGGCCCGCGTGATAAGCAAATGGTTGCGCCCGAACGTCCCCAGTCCCGCTATGTAGGCCAGGTGTTTGTGAGACCATCGGCTTACGAGCTTTTCCGCATCGAAGTTATGCGTTGCCGGAGTAGTCGTGGCCTCGAACCCCTCCTTTTCCAGGAAATCCTGCAAATATTGATTTACGGCCCCAATCAGTTGGTTTGTGGCCGTGTAGCACTCGGCCCAGCTTCGAGCGGTATAGAATCCGGACCGGTCATTTTCCTCGCCAACCCAGCGCTGGAAAGGCACAAAATATAAAACGACCGATTTTGCGGACGGGAGAATATCGAAAGGTGCGGCATGCGCCGGGTCTACCACCAGCCTAAGTCTCTCAAAAAGCGGATCGTTTGCCGAAGCCACACCCGCCAGGGGCTGACGCCAGAAGTCCATTCCCGCGTTCTCGCGCCTCCATCGGGATATCGCATTTTGAATTTCATGTTCAAGCCATCCAAAATCCATGGGAGTCTCTCTTCATATCATGAAGCCCCGCAATTTCATTGGCCGTTTCGTTCGCGCCTACCCAACAGGCGGCCTTCTGCCTGAAGTGTCGTGAGTTTCCATTAGATTCTCAATTGCGGGTTAAAAACCCTGCAACCCCCTCAAGAGAACTTCGCTTCACGATCCAGACCGGCCATGAATCTGATGGCGTCCTCTTTCATCGTCACATTGTTAAACATGACATAGCCTTCCCTTCCTTCACACAGGGACAGAAGTTTATCCAGAAACAAGCTCCTGCAATCCTCAGTGAAATAAAGCCAAACGGTCCCGCGCATGATTGACAAATCCGAACTAAACCAAAAGGTGAGCATTTCCCAGGCGCACTCTCCGGAGTCCTTCCTCCCGGGCCGCCTCCAGGCACTCTTCGGCCAGTTGCCGGGGGGTTAACGGCAGGTCCGCCATGTAGAAGCATGGATGGAAGGCCAGCAGACTGAAGGGGATGTCCCTGTCGATCGAGGCGATCCAGCGCGCCAGGGGCCGTACTTCCTGCTCGCCGACGTAGCCTGGAACAAGCAGGGTGCTGGCGATCAGCAGAGGAGGCGACGGGCGCTCGCGAACATATTTGCCGGCCCGGGCAAAATTCTCCAGGGTCCTCCGGTTGCTCACCCCGGTCAAAACCATGTGCACCTTCTCATCCCAGGCCTTGAGGTCGAATTTGATATTGCCGCCCGATTCAAGCGCAGTCCCCACCATCTTATCAAGAAGGGCCGGATGCATGGAGCCGTTGGTTTCCCAGCAGATTCGCAGGATTTGTCCCTTGGCTTTGTCTCGGGCGAGCCCGGCGGCGCGCAGGGAAAAAGAGACCTGGGGCGCCGGGTCTCCGCCGAAAAAGCAAATGCACGAGGTTCGTTCGTCGACCGCGTCGATCAGGTCCTGAACGGTGCGGGTCCGAGGATTTGCGGTCTGTTCCATGAAGGACCAGTTTTGACAGAAGAGGCAGTTGAACGAACAGGCATGGAAGAAGACCGCCAGGTTCTTGTAACCCCTTTCCGCCCCTTGGCAATGTGCGAACTTGGGGTAGCCTGCGCCGGTGCCGCCGGGACAGGCCCAGTCCCCCACACAGTTCGTCGGCAAGGGGTCATGATACCACGACAGTTTTCCTCGCTCGGCGGTGACGCCCCTTATCTTTCCTCCTTGGTTTCTGCGCAGTCCGCAGTAGCCCGCCCCGCCCTCGGGAATCCGGCACTCGTGCGCGCAGAGTCGACAGGCAATTCCCTCTGCCGCTCTGGGCTCGGTTTCCGGAAGGCCGAAAGATGCCCTGCTTTTGCGGTGGACCTCAAGGGCCGGCCCGAGCGCCTTCTCGGGTTTGTCCACGATACAGCTTCGGCAGAGACCGAGCTCTCTTGAGATCTCCTTTGAGCTCGTTTCACATATTTGGCACCGTCCCATGTTATGAAAACTCCCCGGGGGACCGTTTGCCGTCATTGAGGGCAATTACGGCTTTCAATGCTGTCTTCAACGATATCGAAAATGAATTGTTCGATCAAGAGCGAGTCGCAATGTAGAATTACATACTTGAATTACGATTTTGGCACTCGATTTCAATATTGTGCGAAAGCTCCTCGCCGGCTTACACGAATCAGGCATCCGCAGACACATTCCGCGCCGGGTTTCAAATGAACGCGGCCGCTCTCCCCGCGCAGCCGGACCCTCCGAAAACAGCCACATTTACCAAAGACGATATTATGACCGATGAAATCATAAACCAGCCGGACTTGCATCACTGCCTGCGCGTGTTTCAAACTGAGTTCGGAGCCTGCGGTCTAACGGGGAATTGAGTCAGGTTGCGCCCTCATTAGGCTGTTTCGACTGCCTTTGGAACCCGCCGCATGGCTTCAATCAGACTCCTGAGCGCGGACCTTCAGCATGTGCGCGACATCGGTGCATCCCATCAGACCCCGGACTTTTGTCCGGCAGGGGGATTTGGTCCGACTTTTGCGATCAACCCTGCCTGCGATACGGGTTTTCTGTCCCGCGACCATACGGTAAGAAACCTTTTAGGACGGATACCCGGTCACGTGAAGCGGTCCATCTCAGTCAACCTCAGGAGGCTCAGATGCAAAATAGCTCTAATTCGCAAAGAGCGTTCACTTTTGGTTCTACGCGCCGAATTGCCGCTGTCGCGGTCGCAGCGGCGCTGTTTTTCCTGTGCGGTTCCGCATTCGCCGGGACCATGCAGCGCGGCCAGGTTGTAATCCCGGAGTCGAGTCTCCAGCACCCCGAGGATCTGGGTGAGCGCGCCCACACCAATGTTCGCCTGCTCGTTCCTGCAGAAGAATTCACTTGGCCGCAGTACCGCGCCGGACTCCCTCCTTACATCGGCTATTTCTACGAAACCCCGGCCTCGCTTGCGTGCATCTACAAGCTGGTGACCCAGACGAATGGGTGCAATCCCAACTACGTAACCGCCAATTCGAACGGTGGAAGCAAAGCGATAGCAGTTGTAGATGCTTACGACGCTCCTAACGCCGCCGGCGATCTGGCTGCCTTCTCCAGCCAGTTCGGCCTGCCCGCGGCAAACTTCCAGAAAGTCTACGCAAGCGGGTCCGTGCCGCCCTATGACGCCGGATGGGAATTGGAAGAGTCCCTGGACATACAAATGGTTCATGCCATGGCGCCAAAAGCTAAAATATACTTGGTGGAAGCCGCATCAAATTCGTTTGCGGACCTGTTTAAAGCCATACAGGTGGCAAGCGGCCTGGTCGCAGCAGCCGGGGGCGGGGAAGTCACGATGAGCTGGAGCAGCTATGAGTGGCCGGGGGAGACATCTTATGACTCATACTTTACAACCACGAATGTTGTCTATTTCGCATCCACAGGAGACTGGGGATTTACCGGCTATCCCTCAGTCTCTCCCAACGTCGTGGCGGCTGGAGGGACATCTGTGAGCCGCAATGCGACCACCGGCGCCTTCCAGACCGAGGGAACCTGGGACGCTGGAGGGGGCGGCCCGAGCCTCTATGAGTCCAGGCCCGCGTACCAAAGCGCCATCTCCGGCGTCGTCGGCGCACACCGCGGTGTGCCGGATATGGCCGCAGTGGCGAATCCCGATACCGGCGTGTGGGTGTATGACAGCCACTTTGGAGGCTGGTGCATCCTGGGCGGCACCAGCGTTTCTTCCCCGCTGCTGGCCGGCATAGTGAACTCGGCCGGCCACTTCGCCGCGTCCACCTCTGCGGAGCTGACAACGGTCTACGCTAACATGGCCGCGGCCGGGAATTTCAGAGATGTGGCATTTGGCTTCTGCGGCCCCTGGTGCGGGTATATGGCGGGCTCCGGATGGGACTTCTGCACCGGGGTCGGCAGCCCAACCGGCATGAACGGGAAGTAATGTCCTTTTGACCCGGCTCATTTTTAGGTCGGCCCTGCTTTGCGGCAGGGCCGGTCGTTTTTTGCGCGGCGGGGCAGTCTCAACACTTTTGCCGCCGGGGATAATCGGAAGAAGCCCCGGTCAAACAGTGGCCGGCGGAGCAGGCTTTACTCCGCCGCCAATTCACCCGGCTTGTTTTCCTTTTTGCCCCTTCTCTTGCCCTTTCTATATATGGATCAAAGAAATGATATGACAAAGATGATCCGGGGGGCTTTGGAACCGTGCGAGGCAGCTCCATACGGAAAGCCGGTCCGCAGCCGACCGCAGCTCTACGAGCGCCGTTCCAAATGGCGAGATTGGAGACCTCGGGAAATCGAACACTTCCTAAAAAATCACTTCACTTTTTTCTTGACAGCACTTCCTTTCCAGAAGTATAATATTTGCCGAGTTTGAGCGGGTTTTTCAAATCCCGCGCCCCGCGCGGGATCGCTGCTCACTCACTAAGCAACCACACTGGTTGCGTTCTTTGAAAACTGAATCTGATGGCGGTGCTGCTCCTGGCTGCTTACTGCGCGCCTCTATTGCGCCTGAATTTACAGGTGATGCGCCCGGCAACCTGTAAAACAGCCGCTGACGGAGGTCGGATATCGGATGTCGGATTTCCGTGGAGCGCAAGCTCATTCCACCTCCGACAACCGACACCCGATCGCTGTTATCCGCTGTTATTTCGGAAAAAGAAGTCCGAAAAGACTAATTAAATCAGGTTGTTGGGGGATTGGAAGAGCGAATTCCCCTGTATTTTCAGCTAATACAGCGAAAATCTATCCGTTCCGTCCGCCTCCGGTAAGTTGAAAATCGCTAACCTGCGATTGAATCGGAAACAAAATTGTGCAATAACCATCTCGTCAAAAAATGTTAGTGCCATCGTGAAATTCTCCCATCCCCACTTGCATGCCCTCACCAGCCTGCTTAGTCCTCATGGATGGCGCTCGAGTTTCACCTTTTCCCGGCAATCGACAAGAGTTCAGGAGTCGAAGGAAGATGATGACGAATCAAACAATTGTTCGAGCCGCGCCCGTGCGAACGGAAGCGTATTTGGATCTTCTCCAGATGCTCACTGGGGTCGGGCTTGCAGCATTTATGATGGCGCACACGGTCCTGGTGGCCAGTGTCAATTTGGACCTCGGAGGGGGCAGGGTTATGGACGCAATCGGCGGTTTTTTCGAAACCACCTATATGGCTCAAATAGGCGGCCCGCTTATCGCCCTGACCATGCTCGCTCATTTTGTGCTGGCGGCCCGCAAGCTTCCTTTCCATGCCCGTGAACAGAAGGCCATATGGAACCACAGCGTCCGTTTCAACCAGACCGACACCTGGTTATGGATGATTCAGGCGACAACGGCTTTCTTGATCCTGATCATGGGGTCCATCCATGTGTGGACAGTGCTTACCGATTTGCCCATTAAGGCCTCCAAGGCCGCCGCTCTGCTTCGAAGCGGCTGGTGGCTTGGCTTTTACGCCGTTTTCATCCCGATAATACAGCTCCACCTGTGGACAGGGGTCTACAAAATAGGGGTAAAATGGGGCTTTATAAAGAGGTCCAACCGCACATCCGTGTACGGCTTCCTTGTCAAGCTCGCCCTCCTTATGATCGCGATAGGGTTTGTAACGCTGTTCACCTTCCGGGCCTTCGTCAAAGTTTGAGCGCAAGGAGGCGAAATTGGATACCTTCTACACCGATCTTTTATGCGTCGGAGCGGGCCTGGCGGGCGAACGTGTCGCAGTGGCGGCGGCGTCGGCCGGATTCGAAAGCATCTGCCTGAGCCTCGTGCCGCCCAGAAGGTCTCATTCTTCCGCCGCCCAGGGCGGCATGCAAGCTTCTCTGGGCAACTGCTGCATGGGTGAAGGCGACTGCCCCAACCTCCATTTTGCCGATACCGTTAAGGGGTCCGACTGGGGATGCGACCAGGAAGTCGCGCGTCTTTTCGTGGAAACCGCGCCCATCGCCGTTCGGGAAATGGCTTTTTGGGGCATTCCCTGGAACCGCGTAGTGCCCGGAAAAAGCATCTATTTCAAAGCCGGAAAACAGTACGAAAAAATCGAGAAGGCCGAAAAAGCGGGCACAATCACCGCGCGCGATTTCGGCGGCACGGCCAAATGGCGCACCTGTTATACATCGGACGGAACCGGCCATACCCTTCTATTTACGATGGACAATGAAGTCGTTCGCCTTGGAGTAAAGGTCCACGACAGGGTCGAGGCGCTGGCTCTGATTCACGACGGCGCGACCTGCATGGGCGTTGTCGCCCGCTGCCTCAAGACGGGACGGCTCAGAACATATCTGGCCAGGGCGACCCTGATCGCTACAGGCGGCTACGGAAAGCTTTACCGCGAAAGCACCAACGCGGTGCAAAACTGGGGTGACGGCGCGGCGATCTCCCTCGATACCGGCCTTGTCCCCATCGGCAACCCCGAGGCAGTGCAGTTTCACCCAACCGGAATAGTGCCCACCAATATCCTTGTCACCGAAGGCTGCCGAGGTGACGGGGGCACGCTTAAAGATGTCGATGAACAAAGATTCATGCACATCTACGAACCCGAGAAGCAGGAACTGGCCTCGCGCGATGTAGTTTCCCGCTGGATGACCCATCATATCCGCATCGGCAAAGGAGTGCCGAGCCCGTACGGGCCGCACCTGTGGCTGGATATCCGCCATTTGGGGGCACAGCACATCAAGACCAAGCTCCGCGAAGTGGATGAAATCTGCAATGAGTTCCTGGACCGGGATCCGATCACCCAGTTGATCCCTGTTCGCCCGGCTCAGCACTACAGCATGGGCGGAGTCCGAACTGACAAAGATGGCGCCGCATACGGCCTCAAGGCCCTTTATTCGGCAGGCGAGGCCGCCTGCTGGGATATGCACGGCTTTAACCGTCTCGGTGGCAACTCTCTGGCCGAAACCATAGTCGCCGGAAGGATAGTAGGCGAAAAGATAGTGGAATTTCTCCAGGGCTGTGAGGTAGATTTCAAAACCGCAGTAGTCCGGGATGCGGTCAGGAAGCAGCAGCAAAGGATCGACGAACTGATCGCGGCCGGCGGGAAAGAAAACGTTTACGAGCTGCGCGCTGCAATGAGCGACACGCTTATGGACCAGGTAGGGATTTTCCGCGACCACGATGGCCTCCAGTCCGCTGTCGACAACCTACAGGAGATCTATGAACGCTCCCGAAAAATCGGCCTCCGCTCAACCTGTGTGCGAGGCGCCAATCCTGAACTCGCAGCGGCCCTGAGGGCGCCCGCAATGGTCCAGCTCGCCCTGTGTATCGCTTATGCGGCGCTCATGAGGACCGAAAGCCGCGGAGCGCACGCGCGCGAAGATTACCCCGAGCGCAATGACAGAGACTGGCTGAAGCGTACCCTCGCCTATTGGAAAGATGAAAAAGACACGCTGCCCACGCTCGAATACGAAAAGCCTTCGAAGGTGTGGGAGATTCCACCCGGCGAAAGAGGCTACGGTTCTTCCAGGATAATTTGTACCGAAGACCCGGAGATTTGCATTCCAGGCCCGGAAACAAATTAGTGAATCGTGACTTGTGCAGAGTGTAAACGTGTATCGGGTATCGAGAATCCTGTATCAGAATCCGATATCCGACACCCGACATCCGTAAAAGAGGTGTTTCGATGGGAAGGATCCTCAAGTTCAATGTCTTTAGATTTAACCCGGAGGACCCGGCTTCAGTCCCGCACATGGACGCGTTTTATCTCGAAGAAACCGAGGCCATGACTCTTTTCATCGCTCTTAATCGTATAAGGGAAGAACAGGATCCAACCCTCATGTTCGATTTCATGTGCAGGGCCGGCATCTGCGGCTCATGCGCCATGATGATAAACGGGCGGCCGGACCTGGCCTGTCATACCAAAACCGCGAAGCTGCCCGGCGAGATCACCCTCATGCCGATGCCTGTGTTCAAGCTGATCGGGGACCTTTCGGTCGATACGGGAACCTGGTTCCGTGGAATGAACGAGAAGGTGCAGTCGTGGATACATACCGATAAGGCTTTTAAGCCGACCGAGCAGGAAGAGCTGATGGACAACGTTCTCGCCGAAGAGATCTACGAACTGGAGCGCTGCATCGAATGCGGCTGCTGTGTCGCCGCATGCGGAAAGGCGAACATGGCGCTCGAAGGCTTCATGGGCGCCGTCGCCTTCAACCGGATAGCCCGCTTCATGATGGATCCGCGAGACACTAGAAGCAGCGATGAGTATTTCGAGGTAGTTGGAAATGAGGACGGGATCTTCGGCTGTCTAGGCCTTCTGGGGTGCGAGGACATGTGTCCGAAAAAGATCCCGCTCCAGGATCAGTTGGGCATGCTTCGCCGCAAAATGGGCTTCTCCCAGGTAAAGCACCTGTTCCGGGCTCTGCTGCCTGCGGCAAGGCGTAAATGAAAGGCAAATGAGAATCGATAACGCCGTCAGTCCTCACAGGGAGGTTATAGGCAAACGTGGACGTCATTGAACGTATCGTATTGGGTGATGTTAGAACTATAGCTCGTGTCCTTCGGGATATCGACGACGAGATTCCGTCTGCAAGGGACATTCTCCGGGAACTCTATCCACATACGGGTAAAGCCCACGTTATCGGTTTCACCGGCCCTCCCGGGGTCGGCAAAAGCGCTCTTGTCGACCAGATAACGATCAACTACCGAAACGCGGGAAAGACAATCGGGATCTTGGCTGTCGATCCGACAAGCCCGTTTACCGGAGGGGCCATACTCGGGGACCGCATCCGCATGCAGCGGCATTTTCTCGACCCGGGTGTTTTCATCCGGAGCCTTGCCACGCGCGGCCATCTAGGCGGTCTGTCCAAGTTCACAATCGATATGGTCAGCGTTCTGGATGCATCGGGAAAAGATGTCATCATCATCGAAACGGTGGGAGTCGGCCAGGACGAAGTGGAAATCGTCAACAACGCCCACACTACCATTCTGGTGACAATTCCGGGAATGGGGGACGATATCCAGACGATCAAGGCCGGCATAATGGAAATCGGAGATATTTTCGTGGTGAATAAAGCCGAGCGGTTGGGTTCCTATCAGACAGTGCGTGAACTGAACAACCTGATCCAACTTGGCGCCGCAAGGCGCGGCCCCGATGACTGGGAACCGCAGGTCCTTGAAACCGTAGCCGTAAAAAGCCGCGGAATTAAGGAACTCTACGAGGTAATCGAGAAACACAGGTCCCACTTGCTTGGGACCCACTCTGAAAAGTGGCGGCAAATTCTCGAAAAGCGGGCCAGAATCCAGCTCATGAACATCCTCAAAGATCAGGCGCTGTCGGCTATCATCGAAAGGATCGAAGCCAGCGGAGATTCTGTCGATCAAATGGTGCAGAAAATCGTTGACCGGGAGTCCGACCCCTATACGATTGTCCAACAGATAATCGACAGGCAGTTGAAGTAATGGGGATGATCCCATGAGTAGAACAATATAAAGAATCTTCAGAAACATACTCTGCCGGAAAGAGGAGTTGAGATCACAGGTGTAGATATTGATGCAGATAATATTAAACGAGATTTGTTCAATGTACTAATACTAAGTTACGTAGAAAATACCATTTTCATGCTTCGCGGGTGACGCAGGCGCCATGGGCAATTGCGTTCAAGATCGATGTGATCGGGAGGGCATACAGCGCTGCGCTCCCCCTCGCCCAGGTAGGGTTGAGGTGCAGGGGTTTATCCCCGCCCACTCTTGAACGCAACTTGGTATAAGATCGTAAGTGAAGTTGGCGACTTCATTCGAACCAAAGGCCCACAGCAACACCTGAGTCAGCAGCCAAGTCACTTTGTAAGCCTGTCATCCCCAAAACAGGATACCATCTCCGGATTGCAGCCGATGGACTAACTTCCGGACCACTCGAGAATTTGGCTGCAAACCATACCCACTTCCTGGTCTCCAAGCTCGGGAAAGATCGGAAGACTCAATATTTCATCGACGATCTGCTCCGTAACGGGCAGGGAAGGGACCGGGGGCGCTGTGTTCGAATAGGCGGGCTGCCTGTGCACAGGCACAGGATAATGAACAAGGGTGCCGATACCCCTGTCCCCGAGGTATGCGCGCAGCGAGTCCCGGCGCGGGGTCCGCACGACGTATTGGTGGTAGACATGGTCGGCGCCCTGGCGTTCCCGTGGAAGAACGATTCCTGTATGCTTTAAGCTGTCGTCGTAGATGGAGGCGATTCGGCGCCGCGACAGGTTGTCGGAGTCCAGATGCCGGAGTTTCACTCTAAGGATGGCCGCCTGAAGCTCATCCAAACGGCTGTTGTACCCTTTCATGACGCTTATGCGGTCCCGCCATCCATACTCCCTCAACAGCAT
>DASPQK010000243.1:0-11470 GCA_035624985.1 Syntrophobacteraceae bacterium
CGCCGCTTTTGCCGCTTTGTTAGGGTCATTGTACCAGCCCGCAACTATGGCCTTTTTGCCCGCCGCCGCACGTGCATAGCCTTCCCAAAGCCTTGATTGTGGCGTCCTCGGTCCTATCCCGCAGATTTCGAAAGTGGTCCCGTCCGGGTGATAAAATGCCAGGGTCCGCCTGATGTCAGCTTCGAGAGCTTTAGCAGTCGGATTCATTTCGTGCCGCCTTTCCTGATCACCGCGTCCAACTGGTCTAGGTTAACGTACTGCGTTCCGCCAATCTTGATGAAAAGTTGCGGGAATTTCTTAAGGTGTATCCATTTATAACAGGTGCTTTTTCTAAGCGGAAAATCGGGCGTTTCATCGACTTTGCTGACTCTCAAGAGATTCGGTAACTTCGCCATGTTCTTTCCTTTCTGTATTGAATAAAAAAAGGCCACAACCGTTATGGTCATGGCCGCTTTTGCCAATTTCTAATTTTTTTGTCTCGCTATTTACGCCACAAAAAAAATTGGCATGGCGTGGCGTTTTTGGCGTCTATTTAAAGAAGTCTTTAAGGCTCTCGCGGGTTACCCGCCCGTAACCTCCCCGTTCCAAGATAATCTGAGCCAATTCGGTTTTAATTCTCTCTTTGTGCTCAGACTTAGCGAGCTGGGCGAAAGAAATCTTCTGAATGTCATCTTTGATAATAATTCCGTCCCACTTGCCGCCGCCTTCCAGCAATGAAAGAGCCTGCGCTTCCCAATCATCAGAGTCGGCCTTTGCCAACGACTTACACTCATCTTGTATGCGTGCTTTCAGCGCTTGACAAAAGTGGAAAATGACAGGACCGATTTCTTTCAATCGGCTTTTTGTTTTGGGTGTTAATGCAGTATATTTCCTATCGACTCGCTTAGCCGTTGGTTCATGTTCGGGTGCCTGCTCGGATTCAAAAAGTTTCTCAACTTCGCTCACCTCATAGACGCTCGACAGTAATTCATTTAGGTCTTCCTCACGTACTTCACATTCGCGTGCGAGTCTGCCTATCTCTTCAGTCAACCGCCAAATCTCTGCCCACAAATGCGAACACTCTTCATCATCCGTTTGGGAAGCCAGCTTTTCAATCATCGAAAGGTGCCGCTTGCGCAAGGCCGTTAAATCTCCATACTTCGGCGACATACACCTTGCAATCGTCGGTGGTCCAAATATAGGATCATACGGGGTTAATAAACCCTTATTTACGAAGTCCAATATATTGCTTTTGGTCAGACTGTAAGGCGGTTCGAGAAGCCTCTTACCGGTGACACGTTCCATCTCGCGCTCTCCTGGTGCGCTCCTGAGAGGGTCCAAGGAAAGCCGGTCAGGATACCGGCCTTTCGAGCAGGTTCATGACGCCCGCTCTATCCCTGGAAGATGGATCATCATTTCATAATCTTCAAAACCTGTCCATGCTTCGGTCTCATAATATCGGCGCTCGCCTCGGCTGCACGTTTAAGAGCGTTCGGCATCAGGTGAGCATACCTTTCGGTGGTCGAAGCATGTTTATGTGTCATAAGGCCCTGGACTACGGCAAGGTCTATCCCGCTCGAAACCATTCTGGACGCCCATGAATGGCGGAGCCCGTGAAATCTGAAATCCGCCGGCAATTCAGCCTTGCGCTTAATGCTCTCCCAGGGGTCCCGAATGCTTTTTCTTGGTGTTCCGTCCATGTTCGGGAAGACATGCTCAGAAAGTCTGGTCATTCGGGAAATTAAGTCAATACCTTCACTGCTTATCGGGATAGTCTGAGTTTTTCCGCCCTTGGGCGCTCGTAAGGTCACAAGGCCATGCTCGAAATCAAGGTCCGTCCATTCCAATCGGAAAAGCTCTCCACGCCGTAACCCCGTCAGCATGGCGAATCTCACCAGGGAAGCCGTTATCCGGCATGGCCATGCATCGAGTACGCTTCGCAGTCTGTCCAACTCATCATCGGAAAGGTACTCGGTTTTCATGTTGTCGAGCTTTGGCAGTTCCACGGATGAAACCGGATTCGGCCCGCTGTGAATCCGCCATTTAGCAGCCAGGTTGAAAAGACGCCGCAAGAGTACTATCTGGTGTTTGATGGTAGCAGCTCTGAACGGCTTCCCGTTTTTGTTGGTGGCTTTCTTCAGTTCCAACTTCATCCGCTCGATGTCCAAAGCTGAGATGGATTCGAGCGGTTTTGTCCCGAAGCGCGGTTTAAGGTGCCTGTTATAATTCCACTCATCGTCTTTCCACGAGCGCTTGTGTTCCCTGCACCAAGGCAGGTATTTCGCCCATACATCATCAAGGGTGGGAAGCTCCTGGACTCGGTGAGCGGCAATCTCGAATTCGTCCCGGACTAAATCGCCTTTGAGCGCCGCTTCGACTTCCCGCGCAATGGTTAGGTTATCGACTACGCGAGAAACGCGCCGTCCTTTCACCTGGACGCGAACACGATACGTTTTGTCACGTCCGAAAGCGGTCCCGCACTTGGAACATTTCTTCGCTTCCATCTTGTTACTTGTGAAGCAGTTCGAGCAGTAAACTTCAATCGCCATGTCCTGGTCTCCTATGAATTTTTCCTGTCCACGTCCTGTCCACGAATAAAGATTAAACTGTCCAAAGTGTTCCTATCCGGTAACATCATGAATGCCATAAAACCGTTGCTCTGTCAAGGATTATCTTAAGGAAGGAAAAAATAGGAAAAGAATATTTACCGGACTTCAAATCCGGTGTGGGGGCGTGAAGGCGTTCCCAGGTGGGTTCGATTCCCATGCGCTTCCGCCAACTTGCAAAACATCAGTTTTTCACGATGTCATATTGAGCATTTCCTGTTCATCTCCGTCCACGGGTGCAATTTGAAGCGGTTTTTTGTGAAAAGGAATCAAGTCTCCGTTTGACCAATTTTCAGATTCATGATGCATCGTTCATGAGCAGACTGTTACGGATAGAATTTCCAGGCGCCTGGTACCACGTGATGAATCGTGGCCGTCGTCGCGACCGGGTCTACGATGACGATGCGGATTACCTGGGTTTTGTCGTCCTGCTGCGGGAAACCGCCAGTTTGTGGGATATCAGGATAGGCGCCTTCTGCCTGATGGATAATCACTATCATTTATTAATTCATACCCCTTTGGGAAATCTCTCGCGGTGCATGCGCCACATTAACGGGGTCTATACGCAGCGCTTCAACAGGGCGCACGGCCATGACGGACAACTGTTCCGAGGCCGTTTTAAAGCCATTGTAGTCGATGGAGACTCTTACCTGCTCCAGTTGGTCCGCTACATACACCGAAATCCCGTGCGGGCCGGAATCACGGATCGACCGGATCTTTACCGGTGGAGCAGCCACTTGGGCTACTTGTCGACCGCAAGGGAATGGGACTGGCTCTACAAGGGCTTCTTTCTCTCTATCCTCTCCCCCCGCAAGAGAGGCCAAAAGGCGGCATACCGCAGGTACATTGGCGAGGAAGACCGGGAAGAAATCACGCAAATATTTAGCGGAAGGAAATGGCCGCCCATACTTGGCGATGAGGACTCCATCAGCCATTTGAAAGCCCGCTTTTTCGAGCAAAAGACCAACCCACAGGTACCCGATTCCCGCTCTCTTGCCCCGGAAGTCCGACAGATTATGCAGGCTGTGAGCTCCCATTACCGAATCAACGAGTCCGAGCTTGTGAAGTGCCGCAGGGGGCGGTTCAACGAACCCCGCGCGGTGGCAATTCACCTGACCCGCATAATGCGAAAAGACAGTTTCGCAGATATCGGTTCCATCTTTGGCCTCAAGAGCTATAGTGCTGTCGGGGCGGCGCTTGAATCCATGCGAAAGCGCCTGCCCTCGACCAAGGAACTGAGTGAGCGTTGCCGGCATATACAAAGAACCCTGGCAACTGGTCAAACGGAGATTTGACCCCTTTCCGCCATCACCGCCATCAATAACGCAGTTTATTTGTTCTGAGGGCGTCAAGGAATGCGTTGTAGTCTTTCATCCCTCCTCCAGCGCTCTGAGCTCGCCACACAAAGCTCGGCTTGTCATCCCCGAGCCTCAGCCTGGTGACCAGGACGAGATAATTGTGCGCAATTCCTCCCTCCTCGTAATGCACAACGTAGTAATTGCCGTCTGTAACAGCCCAAATTAAGCGGTGGTAAGGGTCGTCTGGACCGCGTACACACGTAGCCGCCCAAGGCTCCCCCGGATCCGCAAGCCTGCCGTTTCCATCCGCGCACAAGGCCACTATTGCCGTGGGAATTTCCGCGGCCGTATGAATACTACGGAAACGCGAGGCACCCTGCAGGGTTTTAAAGCACTCCGGTGGAAGCCCGCCGACGCCGGCCCGGCAAATACCCTCAACTCCAATCACTGTTATTAGGAAAAAAATGAAGCATTTCATGAGGTACCTCCCGGTCAAGGACCTGCCCATTTTATTGTCTATCGTTTCGCCCTCTGCCTCCGGTAATTTAACAGACCCTCTGCCGTAACAAGTGAAAGGGGTCACCCATTAAAAGGCAGCGGTCAAGAGCAAAAACTCTACCAACGCAGGAAAACTGTCTTTTCTTCGAGTTGCTCCTTTACCGTGAGAGCACCCGGTGATCGGTGCCCACGATTAGCTGGTGTCCACCCGGAAACCACCCGAGGGGCACAACAAAAAGTGCCTGTGTTGGCCGGGGATTTGCGAATGCACATGAACTAACCGATCCTGGGCGGCGACAGTCGCCGTTCCTGTCCACTGGCATTAGCCTGCAACACCTTTGTGCTCCCGCAGTTTCTCAGGTTTCGATGTCAGCCTTCACTGCACCAGTCACCCATGAGGATCGAGGCTGTTTTGACCCATATATCAAACAACCCTTCCCGCGCGCCGGCAGGCCGGAAAATCTTCGGTTCCATGCCATGTCCAAGTGGATTGGTCAGGTCTCATGGTTGTTAGCCACCCCTTGACTGGCTCATGGCATGGGCAGTAAAGATAAAAGTGGTCTCCGTTTCACCAATTCTCAGGTTCATGATATTCATCGTTCAAGAGCGGACCGTTACGGATAGAATTTCCAGGCGCCTGGCGCCACGTGATGAATCGTGGCCGTCGTTGCGAGCGGGTCTACGATGACGATGCGGATTACCTGGGTTTTGTCGCCCTGCTGCGGGAAGCCGCCGGTTTGTGGGATATCGGGACAGGCGCCTTCTGCCTGATGGCTGATCACTATCTGTAGTCGCCAGTATATCGCATGCCTACTGCCCTCAAAGAGTTGCAGCATCCGGCATATGATAAACCGGCGCAGTCCTGACGGGTTTACCGGGGTCTTTGAGCATGGATTCGATAGCTTCTACTGTGGAGAGCGGGAGCAATGTATCGCCGCACACCGAACAAACCTCGGCAAGAACATTCTCGATCACAACCACATCTCCGTGATGCCTGACGACATGCGTAACGCGCCGCTCTTCACACTCACCCGCACATGAACGAATTGAGCACTTCTTCATGGTTTTATTCAGCCCAATCCCTGGAAACCGGATTATCTGTATACCTCTTTTCGATGTCGAATATGAAAAATGGTAACGCTTGCGGCCTGAATATCCACCTCGTAGACTACGCGGTATTGACCGACACGGATACGATAACCCGATCTCGCACCCTTCAGTCGCTTGTGCCCTGGCGGAAACGGGTCATTAGCCAGACCACGGATGGCCTCCATAATTCGGGCAAGGTGGATATTCTCTACGCCGCGAACGTCCCGTTTAACGGATTTGGAAAAAACGACATTATAAGCGGCCATCGGTCCTGAGTTCCCTCTCGAAATCTTCCAGGCTGACCTTTGGTTCATCACGTCGTTCAGCGATTACGGCAAGGTCTTGGAGGTCTTCAAGAAGGGATTCGTATTCCTCAACGGGAAGCACCACAAATGCTTTCTTTCCTGTTTTATCTTTAAGGTACTGAGGACTTAAGTTTTTTCGGGCCATTTGTCCCTCTCCGTATTCGTTGTTTTCAACTGTGATTCTTCTCTAAGATAACATACTCGCCAACCCTCATAAACCGAATTCCCCCAATACGTCCTCAAGAGGTGTAGTCTAAACTCTCATAACCGAATTCTTTCAGTACCTCATCGAGCGGTCGCGTCCGGCCTTCCCTTGTGTCCTCTTCGGCCTCTCCGATAGCTTTCCAATCCTAGTCGGTCAATGGCTCATCGTCTTCGGGTAGATTGAGAAGGACTTCGAAAAAGGCCTCATCATCACTGGCAGGACTCTCAAGATACCTTGTTTCCTGCTTCTATTTTGCTTTCCGGCAAGGCGTCAACAAGTTCGTGCAGCCTTTGTTTTGTAGCCTCCAACATTGTCCCGGCGCTTTCGGCTTATCGTCAATCTACGCCACGTCCCTGTATTTCGTGGGCTCGGGGATCGGGTCACCCTCCTCGCGTGCTGTTTCCAACCACAGTTCCATGGCTATTTCCATTTCCCTTAAAGCCTCTTGCGGGGTTTCGCCAAAAGCTGAGCATCCTTTCAGGTAAGGCGCAACAGCTATATAGCCGCCGTCTTCTTCGCTGTAGAAAATGGTTACAGGGTATTCCATTTTAGACATTGTGAATCTCCTGAATGGCTTTGGGAGCCTGTTTAAAATGTGAAAACCCGGATCGTGCCGGCTTTAACCGGAACGCGTTAATCGATCTGGTTTCGTCCCCTGAGCAAAAGAATCCCCCTGACAGACTCTATCTGCAAGGGGGACAAATGTTAAGCAGTTTTCAATACGTTAAGCGACCGGCTCGCCGTCGCCGACCCCGCCTTCAGTGAATGCGGTATCTTTACCCGGCTAGGCCTTCTTGAACCTCCTCCTGTATGCCGCCAGTCCCGCAAGACTACTGCCGGCAAGGAGGAGCGTGCAGGGTTCGGGGACCGGATCTGAAATAGGCCCGTTAAACCCAAGCTCATATGGAGGATCGCTTACGTACTCCACGCCTACGTACTCCACCTGCAATATGTAGTTTCCAGGACCTTGATAGCCAAAATCGTACCCCGACGCAGCTAGTGTGAGGTCCTCAGGACCCGTGTGAGTCATTGGTGTTGTTCCTTCGTTGATCAATGTCAATTCCACATCAACGAAAGGATTATACTTCCCGGTTTCTGTTACCGTCATGTCTGCGCCAGACCAAGAGAATAGATATGAATCTACCCATACATATCCAGGGTCAAAACTTCCATCTATATAGGTGACGGTATTTCCATTAGTGCTGATAGAAATTGGATTTGTGGGAAAGGTGTTAGTGGTATTGGGTATGGAAGAAAAAACACCACCAGTAGAAATGGCCTGAGCACTCTGCAACGGCACCAACAGGACGCCGCCACTCAAAAGAATTACACAAAAAAACAAAAAAATAGTACTGATTCCGCGTGAATGCTGCATGGTTCTCCTCCTTAATTCGCTCGGGTCCGAAGTTGATGAGAAGTCAAGCAAATTCTCAGCAAAAATCGCACCAAAATGGAAATTACTATTGATATCCAGCAATTACAACCTAAGTAACGAACCGGGTTATCATAAAAAATGTAAAATTTACCGACAGCAACTAATCTTCCGGCGGAAAATCGGCTCCAGGAATTGGCGTCAGTAAAAGATTCAGGTCACCGAGTGGAAAGTGTAAAGAAATCCGACACTATAAGGTTCCGGCTGGTTGCCGGGGGATAGATCGATTTACAGAAATGTAAAGAATTGTTAAGTTCCGGCTAAAAATCGTATTATATTGAAGCGATAAGAACACATGTAAATCTTGAAACCGGCCCCTGGACCGAATAGCCGGAACGTATAACGACGCCGCCCGCTTCTTCCTCGTCACCAAGGTCTAATGCGAAGTTGCGTTCGGATAAGTGGGAAAATAATCTGGGACGTTCAGCTCCCCTGCACACGGCAATTCTGCCGGGTTGGCGCTCCGGCTGCAACGCCTCGCTGTCTTGGTGCTCTTCGTGCCCTTGTGGTTGGACAAAAACGGCAGGCGGAAGCAACCGCCAAGAACCACGCGAACTGCGGCGGAAGAGCCGCGAAAGGGGCGCTCGCCGGCTTTTGGTCGATCACCGCAGGCACTCATTTTTCCGGATGAACCCAATTCCGGTCCCACCCCCCAACCTGGAATGGCCCCCTCTCACCCTGTCGCCGGAAAAACGCCAATGGGACCCGCGCCGCAAAATCAGATCTCCCCGCGATCGCGTAGAGACTGTTTACAAATAGTCTCCGCAGAAAAACGCGGCTTCCGGCAACCGAGTACCCCGAGCTTTCTTCGTGGCCTTCTTCCCCCGCGCCTCGCGGGGTTCGTGGCCACGCTGCCCTGTCACGGCCAAGCCGCCCCGAGTGGCTTCAAGCTGGTTTTGGTCTTCGACCCCCCTGTACACGGCAATTCTGTCAACATGGCGCTCCGGCCGCAACGCCTTGCTGCCATCTTCCTCTTCGCAACGATGCTTCTTTCACCGCCACGACACGAAGAACGCGAAGAAAGACAAGTGTACATTGTGAAACCGAAGACCGAAAAACGAAATGTTCTATGCTCCATTATCCGCCGTTCTCTTGTACCCTGAACTTTTCCCGCCCAAGCGCTTTGCTTCGTGATCTTCGTGCGCTTCGTGGTTGAACAAAAACGGCGGGCGGAAGGAGTCACCACGAACCCCGCGAGGCGCGGGGAAAGAGCCACGAAGAAGATAAAAAGTGAAGAATCGACATGAAACCTTTTTGCTTCAAAAAAGTAATAAAGCAGATCCATCACCTCCTAATTCCATCTTCGCAAAGGGTTTGGCTAAAACTTCCACGAAGCGGGCACGAACGCCGCGAAAAGGGATCTCAGAGGCTTTTCGTCGACCACCGCAGGTACTCATTTGCCGGACGAGCCAGAAAAACCCCGCAGAAAAACCTTGACGGAAACCAGAAATATGTATATACATAAATCAACCCGCCGCCGAAACGGCAAATCGGAGGATTGCCCGATGACGACTTCGCGATACCCCTGCTTATGTGCCCTGATCAGGAAGGCCGGGCGTATCGTCACCCGAAATTACGACAACTGGCTGAAACCGAGCGGCCTCAAGGTAACCCAGTTAGGTATGCTGGCCAAGATCGCCGGAAACCCTTCCATCACGGTCTCGGAACTGGCCGAATCACTGGTCATGGACCAGACCACCGTGAGCAGGAACCTGAGGGTGCTTGAAAAATCAGGCTATATTCACCTCGAAGCGGAGATGGCGGACCATAGGATCAGGAGAATTCAGATTTCCGATTTTGGGGTGTCCAGGATGAATGAGGCTATCCCGCTCTGGGAGAAAGCGCAGTTGGACATGGAGCGGGTTTTAGGCAGAGAAGGCGTCGAGCTTATGATGAAAACCTTTAAGAAGTTGACCGGATAAACCGGTTTTTTATTCCAAGTAATATGTATATACATGCTTTGCTCCGCCTGGGACAAAACCCGTGTCGATTCACTGGAAATACTGCGGGCTTTGCGGTGGATGCGACGGGAAAAGCAAACACTTCTTTTTAGGAGGCGTCGAAAATGGCCGAACAAGTCTATCATGAATTATGCAGGATACTGACCAAACGGGGGGGAAAATACCCTGGAATGGACATCCCCCAGTTTTATGCCCTGGTCGAAGAATTGTTTACCCCCGAAGAGGCGGCAGTCTATAACGCCATACCGAAAGGATTTCATCCGGCGGAGGCGATTGCCGGGGAAATTGGCAAGGAACCGGATGAAACCAGGTCCATTTTGGAAAGGATGGCTTACAAAGGGCTTTGCATGACCGGCTCCAGGGGAGATGTCACCCTCTATGGTGCGCCCGTTTTTGTGCCGGGGATCTTTGAGTATCAATTCATGAGGGGGACTGGAACTGACCGGGACAGGAAGCTTGCCCATCTGATCCACGCGTACAAGGAGGCCGTGGATGCGGAGAGGGGCCCCGTGCAAATTGGCTTTCCGATAGAACGGGTGATCCCGGTGAACCGGAAGATTCAGGCTGAAAATACCATCCATACTTACCAGCAGGTGGCCTCTTACATCGAAAAATATCGTCCCCTGTCGGTGGCTACATGTTTTTGCCGTCACGAGGCCAAGCTGATCGACGAAAAGGACGATTGCGGAAAACCCGATGACGTCTGCATGCAGTTCGGCATGACGGCCCGGTTCGCAATCGATCGCAACATCGCCAGGGAGATTTCCGGGGAAGAGGCGTTTGAAATCCTCAATAAGGCGGAAGAGGCCGGGCTGGTGCATGCGACCATCAATCGCCAGGAAATCGACTTTCTGTGCAACTGCTGCGGTTGTCATTGCATGATTCTCAAGACCGCCCTGGACCAGCCGAAACCGGGGCTGAGCTTGAATTCCGGATTCAAACCCTCGCGCGACCCCGATATGTGCACATCCTGCGGCGTCTGTATCGACCGGTGCCCCACCAAAGCCCTGACCATGACCGGGGAAGAAGGCCCGCAGCTCAATCTGGACCGCTGCATCGGGTGCGGTGTCTGTGCGAGCGGATGTCCCTCTGATGCGGTTACCCTGGTCGAGAGAGC
This sequence comes from Syntrophobacteraceae bacterium, assembly GCA_035624985.1. Taxonomy (GTDB): domain Bacteria; phylum Desulfobacterota; class Syntrophobacteria; order Syntrophobacterales; family Syntrophobacteraceae; genus SbD1. The sequence continues at coordinate 10,491 of DASPQK010000243.1, forward strand.
GGGTATCCTGCCGCCCCCTGTTGACCAGAAAGCCTTGTCGGAAGCTATAAAGGCGAACAGGCCATAGGCGCGCCGGGTCCGGCCGCTCGCAACTTTGACCTCCAAAGCCCGCCGATCCTTCCATGAGGTCGGCGGGCTTGTCAAGAAGGCACATCCGAGGCAAGTAAGTTCACGGCTTCCATGAGGACGGCATCGGGCGTTTTCCCATGCCGTCCTGATTTCTCCCTCTTATAATCGCGTCTAAAGCGGCTGGTGTATCTAATCTCTCGCATTCAGGCTCTCAAGCAAACGATCGGGGGGGCCAACCTTAACAAGCTCGCCGCGCCTTGCGGCCTTCATGGCCTCAATGGTTTCCTCATCAGGAATGAGCGGTTCAAAGGGCAAAGCCTTTTCCTTCGCGATGCGCATCATCATCATGCGGAAAGCATCCGATACAGTAAGCCCTATAGAGGCAAGAACGGCCTCGGCTTCAGTCTTAATCTTGTCCTCAATTCGTGCACGGACGACAGAGTTCGTAGCCATATTCAATCACCTCCTATGGGCTACGTTGTAGCCCATAGGAGCCGGAAAGTCAAGTCTCCGCGTAGCCTGTCTTTTCCTTATCGCCAAAGTCTCTCAAACATCTCCCAGTTGCTGGCCGTCTAAATCACGGCGTGTTGTATCTTCCAGTGGGTAGTCCTGAATGAGCCGCATGTTTGCGCCCCGGTCGGCTGGGGCGGAGTCGCAAGCATCATTTCTCACTCTACATTCATTATTCTAAATTCGTTCCAAGTTATTCTACATTCTACACTCTACTGTCCAGAGTCAGAAATTCGATACATAAGTCCGGTTTGCGTTGCCCGTCATTCCGGCATGCTTTACCGTGAAAATCCTTGAGCGTGCGGGATGCTCAATGGGCAAAAGTTTCCCCTCCTTTATCGAAAAGCCGATAGAGGTGTCGGGTGATACTGCAACGCGTGCGGTTTAATGCTTTATCTGAG
>DASPQK010000244.1:0-30014 GCA_035624985.1 Syntrophobacteraceae bacterium
GGCTGTTTTTCATTACAACCGGATTTATCGACCTCGACAACGATGACGACCGCAGGGCCTTTATGAGTCAGAAGCTGTTCAGGGCCGGGGCGGCTTCAATCAGAGAAGGCATACGCAACATGAGCTGGGACGATGTATCCCGGCTTGCGGAACAGGGCCATGAAATAGGCTCGCACACCCGCAACCACGCATCGTTGATTAAGGTGAGCAGCAAAGCCCTGCTGGAAGCGGAGATCATCGGCTCCGCATACGATATTGAAAAAAGGAGCGGCCTCAAAGTACGATCTTTTGCATATCCTTTCGGAGATATAGCAAGCATAAATTCCGATGTTCTAATGACCGCAAAGGCTCAATATGATTTCGTATTCTCCGGCGTGAGAGGGTTCAACACTTCTCACACCCACCCTTTGGCCATCAGGCGCGACTCGGTTGGATTCGACTATCCGCCGGCGTATAACAATGCCGTGTCTTACGGACTTTTATCGCACCTGTACACCAAAGATCGCGCGCGCCTCGATATAATGGCGGAGGGGGCATGCAACGGTTCACCGCAAAAGCACGGCCCCAACTGGAGAGATCCAGCGCAGCAGAGACCGAGAGGACGCAGAGAAAGATAATTTAGATCAGAAACAATCAGGCGTCTGAGGGGAAAATATTTCTCATCTCAATGCATCCCATTATTACAGCATTTCCAGCCCCAAATTTTCGCTCCCTTCGGGAGAAAAAGGGGCTATTCGCCAACGGGCTTCGCAGCTACACCGCGTTGTTCGGTTCCGGAACGGCAGCGGTTTACTGGGCCTTTCGGGGTTCGGGACTTCCCAAAGGCAGTACCGCCTGGATGCCCTCATTTAACTGCGGCGTCGAGATCCAGGCTGCCATGGATGCCGGGTTTACGGTACGTTACTATAGGGTTGCTCCTGATCTATCCGTCGACGTGGAGGATTTGGAACGACGACTGCGAAATTGCCCCGGGGCAGTATTGCTGATTCACTACTTCGGTTTTCCCCAAACGCGCGTAGAAATGATTTCTCAACTCTGCCGGGAGTTGGGTTCGGTGTTGATTGAAGATTGTGCTCATGCATTGTTTTCGTCTCTTGGCGGAACTCCACTGGGTTCGTTTGGAGACGCGTCCGTCTACAGCCTGAGGAAGTCGCTGCCGTTGTACGATGGTGGGGCATTACAGATTAACCGCTCTGAGTTCAAAATCACACCTCGCCTCAAGCGTGCAACCGTTCCTTTCAAGGTGTTCGTTAAGGACTCGATTCGACGAACTGCGGACTCTCGCCTCATGGGAGCGTTTCGCCGCTGGCTGGCATCGGGACGAAAGGGCCCACCCAAGGCGCCCTGGGAGACTCAGGCGCCCTGCTACAGCAAAGGCTTTTCCCTTCTCTCGCGGCGGTTGGCTCTGTCCGCAAGTCCTGATGACATCGTATCGGCAAGAAGGCGGAGGTGGCAGAGGGTCCATGGCCGGCTTTCCGGCCTCAAAGAACACCACGCGGTATGGGACCACCTTCCGGATGGGGTCTCTCCTCTCTTCTATTGTGTCCGGGTACGAGACAGAGATATCTTGATGAACCGCCTCCTGGCTTCAGGTGTGGAGACTTTTCGATTCGGCGCTCAATTTCATCCGACCCTGGATTTGTCTTTGTATCCGGGGAATCTTGAGATGCGGGAATCCATCCTTGCATTCCCGGTTCATCAAGATCTGGACCCAAATTCGCTCAATAAGGCCCTTGACGTTTACTGCAGATCAATCGAATAACGATGCCGTGTCTCACGGATTATTATCGCACCTGTACACCTAGGATCGCGCGCGCCTCGAGGTAATAGCAGAGGGGGCCTTCGCCGGATGAACGTCATGAGTAGAAATGGAACCGGGGGTTTGTACGAGTGGCGGAGCATCAAAGAGCAGCCCCTTTGGGAGGAATCGTTTAACAGCGTAGAGAAATCCAATTTGCTGCAGTCCTGGGCCTACGGCGAGGCGAAAGGGAAGGTCCAGGGCTGGCGGGTGGAGCGAATCGGCATAGAAAGCAGGGGAGGTCTTGTCGCCATTTGCCAGGTTCTATTCAAGAGGGTAATCGGACTGCCCCTGGTGGTCCGTATCAACAGGGGACCGCTGTTCATCGGCGCATCCCAACTTCCTGAACAAAAGGGGCAGGTCTTTCGACTGCTGCGATCTATTCTGAGGCTCAGGTGGGGGGTGGTTTCTTTGATCGCGCCCGAGTTGGATTGCACGCCTGAGAACGCAGAATTGCTGAAATCCGCCGGATGGCGCCGGCGCAAGGGGACAGGGGTTCGATCAGCCTGGATCGATCTCAGGCCGGATGAGTCCGACTTACTCAAAGGTCTTGCTCCCAAGTGGCGAAACCAATTGAATTCTGCAGTCCGGTCCGGTTTAAGCCTGGAGATCTCCTCTTCCCCGGAAGAAGTCGGCTGGCTTTTGCAGCGGCATGAAGAACACATGAAGGAGCAGAAATTTGGGGCTCCCGGCTATGAATTGCTGAGTCAATTCCACTCGGCCGATCCACAGAATTTCCTCGTACTGCGCGCCATCCTTGCGAACGAACCAGTGGCGGGTGTGGGTATCGTAAAACATGGCCGGGCCGCCACTTACCTGGTTGGGTGGTCGTCGCGGGACGGCCGCAAACTGAATGCCGGTAATTTTCTCCTGTGGAACGGCATGCTTCAAGTGCGCAAGCTCGCGTGTCTCTGGTTTGACCTGGGCGGCATAAACGAGAAGCAATCGCAGGGGGTGGCGAGATTTAAGCGAGGGGTGCGGGGCGCCGAATATTGCCTTTCGGGGGAGTGGTGGACTATTTAGAAACAGGTGAAATCTACCCCGGCAAGGAAGCATCAGCCTCGACCTGTGTGTCGTCTGCGTATGTAATAATACTTAGCTGCACCCTGCTGCTTCTTGCCACCTGTTCGTTCGCCATTACGGGTGCGCTCGTTCTAATAAGCATCTGGGTAATTATTGATCCAAAGCGTGCGGTAGAGGCGTTGGTCTTAAGTCTGGTCTTCCGATCCTTGAATCCCGCCATATATCATTACTCGAGTTCAGCTTTCGTAATGGGATGGATAATCATTTTTTGTGCGGGCATGCGAGTGTTGCCGCACCTTGGGGCCGCGGCCCGCCAGCTTGGGATCCTTATCCCGCTCATCCTCTTTTTCATAACCATCGGTACGCTTTCAATATTCTTTTCCTACAACGCTGCTGTATCTATTCTTAAACTTGTGTCATTCACCTTTGCGTTCCTGATAATCCTTGTTGGATTCAACAGCCAGGAAGCCAGCCTTATCGATGAGTTCAAAAAGTTTTATTTTAGCTTAATTGGTTCGCTCCTCTTACTGTCTATTCCGATTGCGCTGCTCCCGAGAGCGGCTCATTATTGGGGGGCCGGTTTTCAGGGGATGTTCAACAATCCGCAGACTCTTGGGGTGTATTTAGCCCCAATTACTTCCTGGGTGACAGCCGACTTAGTATTTTATAAACGCCGAGCGGGCTTCTTTCATAAAAGTTTCGTGGCTCTACTGTGGTTGGCTATGTTTCTCTCGCAATGCCGCACTGGAGCCCTGTCCGTATCGCTCTCAGTCATCACGATGGTCCTTGTATCCTTGTGCGGGAGAGGAAACACGGATTCAGATTATCGTTCAAAGGCGCGTTTGGCGGTTATTAGTCTCTTTCTTTTTTCTTTTATTGTGGTCTCGCTTTTTCTGTCGGGCTTTTTGGCGAAGGGGGGAAAGAGCATAGAGCAATCGGTGCAACACTCCAGAGTGGAGGGGATAGCCTATTACTGGAAACGCTTTTTAGCTAATCCGCTGACCGGAGTGGGTTTCGGGGTCGAGCCTTCGAGACGTTTCAAGGCCGTGGAGTTCTTTGGTATCCCGATATCGGCGTCCACCGAAAAGTTATTTTTGCCTGTCGCCATACTTGAGGAGGTTGGAATAATCGGCACGTTGTTCTTTTGTATTCTTCTCTTGGCTTTGGCCAATTGCGCTTTGAGAAACCCCGACATCAGCCTGAGGTGCGTATTTCTGAGTTGTCTGCTTGTCAACCTGGGTGAGTTCGTTTTCTTTTCGGCAAATTCGGACGGACTCTATTTTCTGATATTGATAGGCTATGTGCTTAGGACTTCAAGGCAGGACAAGGATGTACGATCGTATAGTCTTGTGGCAAGTGATGCCCAGTATGCACGAAGCCGCGTGGATCAAGGCGCTTGCGCAGCTGTTGCCTTCAGGCAGGACAATTGCCGTTTTTAGGCAAAGCGTCAGCGGTAAGCGGCTGTCTCAAGGTTGGCATGTCCCGGAACTCGGCGAAAAGATCACGGTGTTGTATTTGCCCGACCAAACCGGTCCAGATTCACTGGATAACCTTATCGGTGTCGAACAGGATAGGACCGTCCATGTATTTTCATCAGTGGTCAGCGATTGGATGCTCAGGGAGTTGTTGACAAGGTGCCTGCGGACGAACGCCTTGGTCGGAATTGCATCGGAAGGCCGTGACTGGCGCGGATGGAAGGGCAGGCTGCGACAGGCCCATAGTCTTTTCCATGAGCGAGCATGCCGCAGCCGGGTTGATTTCGTGCTGGCAATCGGCCGCGTCGCGATAAAATGGTTTATCAAATGTGGATATGATGCGGCGAAACTCTTTCCATTCTGTTACGCGGTTGAAAAACGGGTGGACGAACTTCCTGAGCGGTCGGATTCTTCGGGCGTAAATCTATCCTTTGTCGGTCAGCTCATCGAGCGAAAGAGGGTCGGCCTTCTGGTTGAAAGCCTCCATAGAGCCCAATGCCGGAACTGGTCCCTGAGTATCATAGGGGATGGAAAAGAAAAGCCGACACTTGAAGAATTGGTTTGCCGCCTCAAATTGAACGAATATGTGCATTTCATGGGCGTCCTCGATAATCGGAGCACCAGAAGGCAGTTGGCCGCGTCTGACGTTCTCATCCTGCCAAGCCGTTGGGACGGCTGGGGCGCCGTGGTCAATGAGGCCCTGATGTCGGGGGTGCCGGTAATATGCAGCGACTACTGCGGGTCGGCTGACCTGATTCAAAACGGCTTTAACGGCGAGGTGTTTCGTTGTGATTCTGTCGCGTCCCTAAGAGAAGCGCTCCAAAAATGGATTTCCAAAGGGCAGCTCGATAATTCGAAAAGAGAGCAAATCCAAAGTTGGTCGCAATGCATAGAAGGTGAAGCCGTGGCCCGCTATTTTCTGGATATAATCGGGTATCTTGAGAACGGAGCCGGGCAACGGCCGAAAGCCCCATGGCTTCAATGGACAACTGACCGTGCGGCTCAATCCGGATTATGAGTACAAAATTGCCAGTACCTGTTTCGGTCCTGATTCCCACCAGGGATGAGGCTAATAATATAGGCAGATGTCTTGAACAACTGAGCGGATGGGCTGACGAGATCATCGTTGTCGATTCTCAAAGCGTGGATAATACAGTTCAAATTGCCCAATCCTACGGAGCTGAGACAATTCAGTTCTACTACTCAGGCGGATTGCCTAAAAAGCGTCAATGGGCACTCGATACATACCCATTCCGAAATGAATGGATTCTATTGCTGGACGCTGACGAAATCCTCGAAGCGCCTGTCAGATCCGAAATCGAGCAGGCAATCAAGACAACCGAATATGATGGTTACTGGCTGAGATTTCAAATTCATTTTCTGGGACGCCAATTGAAATACGGAGATTCGCATCTTTGGAAATTGTTTCTTTTCCGCAAGGGGAGGGGACGTTACGAGAAGCGCCTTGAGAAGCAGGACATGTCCATGTCCGACATCGAAGTTCACGAACATATTATCGTCGATGGGAAAACTCAGCGTTTAATCAACCCCGTCAGGCACCAAAACTTTAATTCCTTGTCGAGATATATTGACAAGCACAACGAATATTCGAACTGGGAAACCGGAGTATATCGGGAAGCGGCTGTTGGGGAACTGAGACCATCCCCGTTTGGGTCACAGGCTCAAAGAAGAAGGTGGTTGAGATTGAGATATCTGAAGATATTCGGGTCTCCTTTATACATGTTCTTATACCGGTATTTTCTAAAACTTGGGTTTCTGGATGGAAAGCGAGGATTTATATATTGTGTGTATAAGGCAATACAAATATTTCACACTAAAGTAAAGATATTTGAAATCACTAATTCAAGCACTTCATATCCCAGGCGCGTTACATGATTCATCAAAATATCAAAAATATTTATTATTGTTTGATGTATTTAGTATCAGTGGTGTTGAAACCGTTTTTCGCAATGCATTATAAATGTTTTCGTACACATATAAAAAGAGTCCATCTTGGATGCGGAAATGACTATATGGAAGGATTTATAAACATTGATGGCAACTATCGGTGTAAAGTGGACTATCTCTTGGATATCAGGGCGGGTCTCCCTTTTCCAAGCGATTCCATGCATTACGTTTATTCCTGTCATATGTTGGAACACTTATATCCATCAGAAGCTGCTCACCTGATTGCAGAAATATATCGGGTTCTGAATCCGTATGGATATGCTAGGCTTCTTATGCCGGACTTTGATCATGCAATCCGGATCTGTAACGGAGAGATTGAGTCCAAATGGCCTCGCGCCTTCGAATCTCCATCCGCCCAAGCTATCAATTATCTGTTTTGTGATGGTCAACATCGCTATGCATATTCCTACGAATTGGTAAAAGAAGTAGCTGAAAAGGCAGGATTTGCGGAAATAGAACGCAGCACCCCCAACGATCGGAATGTGAAAGAAGAAATGCCCCCGGAGCCAATCGGCAGCCTTGCCGTTCATTTGCTCAAGCATTGACTGCCGCCTCCAGGAATCGCCATGGATAAGGGAAAGCGGCCTGTCGAAATCATGCATATCGTCCCCAGAGTCGGCGAGGAAGCCAGCGGACCCTCTTATACCGTGGTGCGGTTGTGCCGGGAACTGTACGCCATTGGGGAGAACTTGCGCCTTGTCGCCTTAGACGGCAATGGCGGCTCCGAGACGATTCCCTTCCTTGAAACATATCCCATGAGACCGATGTTCAGACGCCTGGGATTGTCACCGCGAATGCATGGCCGGCTTGTCGGGGCCGCCGAACATGCAGACATCCTGCACAACCACAGCCTGTGGATGATGCCGAACGTCTACCCCGGGTGGGCCGTGCGCGGCAAGTCTTGCCGGCTCGTGGTGTCCCCGCGGGGCACGCTCTCGCGGTGGGCGCTGAAGCGTTCGGCCTGGAAAAAGCGGATTTTCTGGGCGCTTCTGCAAGGACCGGCCGTTCGCCGCGCAAGCTGCTTCCATGCCACGGCAGAGCATGAATACGAGGACATTCGTTCCGCAGGTCTTCGCGGGCAGCCCATCTGTGTGATCCCCAACGGCATCGACGTGCCGGAAATGAAATCCAAACCCGCAGCCCCGAGTAGAGTACTGCTGTTCCTCGGGCGCATCCATCCCGTGAAAGGCATCGATATGCTCCTTGGGGCCTGGGCGGCGGTTGCGCACAGATTTCCCGAATGGGAACTTCGCATCGCAGGACCGGACAACGACGGCTACCTGCCCAAAATGCAGGAAACGGCTAAAGAACTGGGGCTCAAGCGCGTGGTCTTTTGCGGGCCTCTCTACGGGGAAGCCAAACAGGCTGCTTATCAGGAAGCCGATCTGTATGTTCTGCCGACTCACACGGAAAACTTCGGGGTGACTGTCGCCGAATCGCTAGCTGCCGGAACACCGGCCATAGTCAGCAAGGGAGCGCCCTGGAGCGGCCTGGAAGAGAACGGGGCGGGGTGGTGGATCGAGATCGGCGTCGATCCGCTGGTCGCCTGCCTGGAAAATGCTTTGTCCAGGTCCCCCGGCGAGCTGACGAGCATGGGTCGGGCCGGCCGTGAATGGATGATGAGGAATTATTCCTGGCCGAAAATCGGGCGGATGATGCACATGACTTACAGGTGGCTGCTCAAAGGCGGCGAGACGCCGGCGTGGGTTCGGCTGGACTGACTCCCCTACGGAGGGTCAGGGTTTACCACGTAAGCGCTCAAATAAGCGCGTAAGTTATTGAATTTACTGATGGCACGATTAGGATTTTCGTCACCCCGGCGGAAGCCGGGGTCCAGTGCATTACTTATTGATATTACAGTGTTTAATGAAAACGGGAGTGCAATTGTGACAGCGCCGATTTCGGTTTTGATTCCAACCAGGAATGAATCCGCCAACATAGGCAGATGCCTCGAAGAGTTGCATGGATGGGCTGATGAGATCGTTGTCGTCGATTCGCAAAGCAGTGACAATACCGTTCAGATAGCCGAATCGTTCGGAGCGAAAGTCATCCAGTTTTATTACACGGGCGGATTGCCCAAGAAACGTCAATGGGCGCTCGATACCTATCCATTTCGAAATGAATGGATCTTGTTGCTGGATGCCGATGAGATCGTGGAAGGACCCATCAGGAATGAAATTGGGGAAGCAATCAAAACAACCGAATACGACGGTTACTGGCTGAGGTTCCAGATTTATTTTCTGGGCCGCCGGTTGAAGTACGGCGATACGCAATTGTGGAAACTGTTCCTTTTCCGTAAAGGAAAGGGGCGCTATGAGAAACGGCTCGATAATCAGGACAGGTCGATGTCCGATATAGAAGTTCATGAACACATTATCGTAAGTGGAAAAACAGGCCGTCTAAAAAACCCGATCAGGCATGAAAATGTTAACTCAATGTCCAGATATATCAGCAAACACAACGAATATTCAAATTGGGAAGCCGGTGTATTTATTAAGTCATCTAATGGAGAAATAAAATCATCTCTATTTGGGTCTCAGGCACAAAGAAGAAGATGGTTGAGGACAAGATTTTTCTGTCTCTTCGGATCCCCGTTTTATGTTTTTTTGTACAAGTATTTTATAAGGTATGGCTTTATGGATGGAAAGCAAGGATTTATATATTCCTTGTTCCAGGCGATACAAGTATTTCACACCAAATCAAAGATATTTGAACTAAGAAACGGCGCTTCGCAAAGCTTTTTCCCCGTTCAAGATCGATATCCTCTTAGAGAGTCCAAAAATGTGCGGCATAGCGGGTTTTTCCGGCGACTTCCAATCGGACCTGCTCGACAGGATGGTTCGAAGGATTGCTCATCGCGGTCCGGATGACGCCGGGGGATGTATCATAGCTGAAAAAGGCATAGGCCTCGGACACAGGCGCCTGTCCATCATAGACCTGTCGCCGCTGGGCCATCAGCCAATGTGGGACGTAACCGGGAGCGCCCTCATTGTGTTCAACGGCGAGATATATAACTACCGTGAGTTAAGAGCTTCTCTCGCCGCCGAGGGGTATGGGTTCAGAAGCAAGTCCGACACTGAGGTGCTTTTGAACCTCTACCTGCGCGACGGGGCGGAAATGCTGCCTAAGTTGAACGGCATATTCGCCTTTGCCATATGGGATAAGAATAAGGAGATCTTGTTTTTGGCGCGGGACGGACTGGGAGTAAAACCTCTCTATTACTCCGAGACACCCAAGGGGTTCATCTTTGCCAGTGAAATCAAGGCGCTCCTTGAAGAACCAGGCATTGAAAGAGACCTGGACCCTCGTGCCATTGCCTGTTACCTTACCTATTTGTGGAGCCCGGAGCCCCGCACAATTCTCAAGGGGGTCAAAAAGCTCGAGGCAGGACACTTGATGATTGTAAGAGACGGGAAGATTACCGGGCATAAACGATACTATGACCTGCCTTATCACCGACCAATCGCCAATATTTCATATAAGGATGCAGTGGTTCAGGTTAGAGAAGCCACTCGAAACGCTGTGGAAAGGCAGATGGTGGCCGATGTTCCCGTTGGAGCCTTTCTGTCCGGCGGGCTGGATTCGAGCATGGTAGCGGCACTGGCAAAGGATTATGTTACAAATGGCAAGCTGCAGTGCTTTACTATCGGATTCCCCGATTCGGCCTCATCGGTCGAAGGTATGGTGGACGACCTTCCGTATGCGAGAAAGGTTGCCGAGCACCTTGGTGTAGATTTGCATTCGGTTTATGTCGGTCCGGAAATGGCGAATCACCTGGAGGATATGATTTATCACCTGGATGAGCCTCAGGGAGATCCCGCCCCTTTGAACGTGTTGTTTATCAGCAAGCTCGCCAGGGAGCATGGTATTACGGTGCTGCTGTCCGGCGCAGGCGGCGACGATATATTTTCAGGCTACAGGCGTCATGAAGCCTTGTCACTTGAAAGATACTGGGATTGGATGCCGCAGTCTTTTAAAAGAGGCCTGCGAGATTTAACTCAGCATATGCCGCTGCTAACCCCTTCCGGCAGGAGGATAGCTAAAGCTTTCCAGTACGCGCACCTGGAAGGGGACGAGCGCCTGGTCAGCTATTTCAATTGGATCGATCCATCTGTTGTCAGCGGCCTGGCCGGCCCACTCCTGAAAGAAGGACTTAACAATGCCGATGCTTTCAACCCGCTTATCGAGACACTTTCTCGTCTGCCCAAAGATACTCCCGCATTGAATCGGATGCTTTATCTGGAGGCGAAGCACTTCCTTGCCGATCACAACCTCAATTATACGGACAAGATGAGCATGGCGGCAGGTGTGGAGGTTCGCGTTCCCCTGCTCGATCTGGACCTTGTTGCTCTAGCCGCCGGCCTGCCGGTGAAATTCAAGCAGAACGGGACAACCGGGAAGTGGATTTTTACCAAGGCCGCCGAACCATATCTCCCACGTGTAATTCTGAATCGACCCAAGACAGGTTTCGGAGCTCCTTTAAGACGTTGGCTGCGAGTGGAGCTTAAGTCAGTTGTCGATAACGTGTTGTCGGAGGCCTCGTTGGCGAGGAGAGGTATTTTCGAGCCGGGTAAAGTGCGGGAATTAGTACGGATGGACCGGCTTGGCAAAATCGATGCTGCCTATACCATTTTTGCGATAATCTGCATCGAGGTCTGGTGCCGCATTTTCCTCGATCGTGGCGGCAAATGGCAATGTGCGGGCTAAGTGCTTCATGAAGCAAATCATCCAATCCTACAAAACCGGAGAAATGACCGTTGCGGAGGCGCCCTGTCCTCAGCGGCAGCGTGGCATGGTGCTCGTGGAAACCAGGGCTTCCGTCATTTCAGCGGGGACCGAAAAGATGCTGGTGGACCTTGCCAGGCAGTCCCTGCTCGGAAAAGCCAGGGCGCGGCCGGACCTCGTAAGAAAGGTGATCGACACGGCAAAACGCGAGGGTGTTCAAAATACGCTCCAAAAAGTCCGGAGCAAGCTGGATACCCCCATTCCGCTTGGATATTCGTGCGCAGGGGTCGTCAGGGAGGCAGGTCCGGGCGTGGATGAGTTTTTGCCCGGCGACCTGGTGGGCTGCGGAGGCGCCGGGTATGCCAATCATGCCGAAATGAACCTGGTCCCTAAGAACCTGTGTGCGCGCATCCCCCTGAATAGCTCTTTTCTTCACAGTTTCGAGGAAGCGGCTTTTGCGGCAGTAGGGGCGATCGCGCTCCAGGGCGTCCGGCAGGCAGCCCTCTGTCTGGGGGAAAAGGTGTGCGTGATCGGCCTTGGGCTTCTCGGGCAGCTTGCCGCCCAGTTGTGCGTTGCAAGCGGCTGCCGGGTGATAGGGGCTGACATCGATCCATCCAGGCTGGAACTGGTAAAGAAGCTAGGTGGTGACGAAGCGGTGCTTAGCCGCGATCTTGAGGAAGCAGCCGCATCCTTTACCGGCGGGGTGGGCGTCGATGCTGTCGTGATAACGGCGTCTTGTTCCGACAGCAGCCTCATCGAGCTTGCCGGCCGGATTTCCCGCATGAAGGGACGGGTTGTGGTGGTAGGATTGGTCGGCATGCAAGTCCCCCGTGACATCTTCTATAAAAAAGAACTCGATATCCGGCTTTCCCTCTCATACGGGCCGGGCAGATACGACCCTGAGTTCGAAGAGCGGGGCCATGACTACCCCATTGCTTATGTGAGGTGGACGGAACAGCGGAATATGCAGGCTTTCCTCGATCTGACCGCTGCCGGGCGCATCGACGTCCGCTCTCTCATTACGCACCGGTTTGCATTCGAACAGGTCCTCGACGCATACGATTTGATTCTCAAAGGGCGCGAGCCTTATCTGGGCGTGGTGCTCGAGTACGGAACCGATGCCGGGTATCAGGCGTCGGGTATCAGAAATTCAACATCCCTTTCATCCGACCTCCGACATCCTGCACCCGACCTCCGATACCCGACACCCGTCATCCGACATCCGATACCCGGCACCCGACAACCGACATCCGATGTCCAACTTGGGCTGATTGGGGCCGGCAATTTCGCCAGGGGCATTCTTCTGCCGGCTTTCAAGAAAAACCCCAAAGTCTCTTTCCGCGGGGTTGCCACGGCGAGGGGGATGACGGCCAGGGCGGTTGCCCGACAGTACGGCTTTTCCTATTGCGCGGAAAGTATCGATGAAATCATCGAAGATCCCTCGATCAACGCGGTCGTTGTCGCCACACGCCATGACCTTCACGGCCCGACAACATTAAAAGCCCTGCAAGCAGGGAAACACGTCTTTGTCGAAAAACCGCTTTGTCTGCATATCGAAGAAATGGAAGCGATCCTGGACCACTACGAAAAAACTTCACAAAACGGTGGCGGGTCAATTGTCATGGTGGGTTTCAACCGCCGGTTCTCTCGGTTTGTCCGCAAACTTAAGTCGCATTTTGCCGCAAGGTCCGCACCCCTTGTGGCCTCTTACCGGATAAACGCCGGCTTCGTTCCCAAAGATTCCTGGATCCAGGACCCTGTGGAGGGAGGAGGCCGCATCCTGGGAGAGGTCTGCCATTTCGTGGACACCCTGCGATGTATTGTCGGCTCACCTGTTCAAGGCGTTCAGGCCGCGTGCGTTCGCAGTGAGAATGCGCTTGATACAAACCGTGATTGCGTGGCTGTCACTCTGACCTATGCCGATGGCTCCCTGAGCACAATCCTCTATTACGCATGCGGGAGCAGCGCATACCCCAAGGAACATTTGGAGATAGCCTCCAGCGGCGCCGTGGCCGTTTTAGACGACTACTGCCGCCTCGACATCATAGGACGGGATAAGCAGGTAATAAGAAAGAAGCAGGACAAGGGCTTCGAGGCCGAGGTCGAAGCGTTTGTCAAATCGGTTGCCGAATACGGCGCTTTTCCCATTCCCCTGGATGAGATGATCGAGACGACTCGAATCACCTTTGCGATACATGAAGCCCTCAACACGGCGAAAACGATTTGGGTGAACGGACAAGCAGGTGAAGGGTAAAAAAAACCGTGCGTTCTGCTTTCTTCCCATTCACCCGTTAACCGATTGTCCCATTGCCCCGGCTTTTTGAGGAAATTCAGGCATTGACGTACTTTGGCCGTTCGCTCTTCACGCTTCACGCTTCACTCCAAAACTCGCTGCTCTACATGAGGACCGCTTCGTATCTCAGAAAAGAGCAGCTGATCTACAGGGCCTGGTATGGTTTGCGGCGGCTGGCGCGTGTTTTTGAGTCGCGGAACGCCAAATTCCCTCTCTGTGAGCCCTCTAAGAACGGGGGTGGTTGTGGAGATTTTGGGAATGGGGGGGATTGGTCAAATGGCAACTGTTGGAAGCCTCTTAGGCCCGCAGTCCCTTTCCTTGCCAGCTTTGGTTTCGACGCCGCCGACATTGTCAGGGGCCGGTTCCGTTTCTTAAACGATGAGGCCGACTTGGGCAATAACCCGGACTGGGCTGCGAAAGGCAAAGATCGGTTATGGCGCTATAACCTGCATTATTTTTCATATTTGCTGACCGACGGGGGTATCAGCGAACAGAGCGCCCAGCATCTGATCGAGCACTGGATCGCTAAAAACCCTCCGGGGACTCAAGACTCCTGGGACCCTTTTCCAATATCTCTTCGTCTTGTCAATTGGATCAAATACCTCAGCACAACGCCCTCAATCCCCGTGTGGGCAGAAAGCGCGGTCCGCTCCGCCTGTATGCAGGCCTCATGGTTGGAAGACCGCCTGGAATACCATCTGCTGGGAAACCACCTGTTCAAGAATGCCAAAGCGCTCATTTTCTCAGGGATCTTCCTTTGCGGCAAAAAGGCCGAGAGATGGCTTGCGAAGGGTCTAAAGATCCTGCGAAAAGAGCTGAATGAACAGGTCCTTTCAGATGGCGGGCACTTCGAGCGAAGCCCTATGTATCACTCCATGATCCTCGAAGACTGCCTCGATCTGCTGAACGTTCTCACCGGCATGAGGTCAGATGGCGGGGAGGCGGCGACGCGCAACTTCGATGACGCCACCGTTCAACTGCAAGAGATTGTCTCGAAGATGGCGGCATTCCTCCGGGGAATGGTTCATCCGGACAGACAGATACCGCTCTTTAACGACGCGGCCTTTGGGATCGAACAGGACCCCGAAAAACTTCTTTCATATTGCGAAGCAGTGACGGGCAGAAAGACGGAAGATTGCGGCCGCAAACTGTGGTCGTTTCCCTATTCCGGCTTTTTCGTCATGGCGCCGCGCCCGGGAGACCGGCTGATCGCCGACTGCGGGGCCATTGGACCGGCCTACCAGCCAGGCCATGCTCATTGCGACCTCCTGAGTTTCGAGCTTTCTCTGAAAGGGCGAAGAGTTATCGTTGATTCAGGATGCTCGCGGTACGCAGAAGGGGAGATTCGCAGGTATAATCGCGGCAACGCCGGCCACAACGCCATTTCCGTTGACAGCGGCAACCAGTCGGAGGTCTGGGGGGCTCATCGCTGTGGGCGACGCGCTCGCCCGCTTTATGCGCGGCTGGGCAAAGGCGAAGATAACGCGATAGTATTCGAGGGAGCGCACGATGGGTATAGAAGGTTCCCGGGCAGTCCAATCCACCACCGCTCCATTCGCTGGACCGCCAATGGGATCGAAATCCGGGACTATGTTGACGGCAAAGGAACCCACAGCATTGAATCCCGCCTCCATATTCACCCGGATCTTGCAGTGAGGCAAAAAAACGGCGCGGTGCTCATAAGCGACAGGCATGAAAAGCTGGTCGAAGTCTTTCTTTCCTGGGGAGGCGAGATTGAGACGGTCCCTGGCTGGTACTCCCCGGAATTCGGCATCCGGAGAAGATGCACTGTGTTGAGAGTTTGGCAGTGCCGGGCCAAACTTCCCTACAGTGCATGCTGGATGCTGAGAACAGTGAACGGTGAATAGTGCACATTCTTTTTCTCACACACTATTTCCCTCCGGAAGTTAACGCGCCTGCGTCACGCACCTTCGAGAACGCCAGCAGGTGGGTTCGTGAGGGTCACGAGGTCACGGTCGTTACCTGCGCGCCGAACCATCCGGACGGGGTCCTGTATCCGGGCTATCAAAACCGTATCCGCCAATGGGAGGAAACCGCAGGCATCCGCGTGCTCCGGGTGATGACTTATCTGAGCGCCAACGCGGGCTTTTTGAAGCGCACACTGAACTACCTTTCATACATGGTCTCCGCCACTCTGCTTAGCTGTCTGGTGAACAAGGTCGATATCGTCATATCGACTTCACCCCAGTTTTTTTGCGGCATGGCGGGACTCTGGGTCGCCTTATTGAAGAGGCGCCCGTGGATATTGGAAGTCAGGGACCTCTGGCCAGAAAGCATTATCGCGGTGGGGGCCATACGCAGCCGGAGCATCATGAAGACCCTGGAATCGATTGAAACGTTCCTTTACCGCCGCGCGGACCACATTGTTTCGGTTACCCAATCTATCAGGCATCATATCATGAGGCGGGGGGTCGCCCCTGAGCGGATCAGCGTAATGACCAACGGGGCCGATTTGTCCCGATACCAGCCGCTTTGCAGGGAGAACGGAATCCGGACGAAGCTGCGCCTGGAGGGAAAATTCATCGCCTCCTACGTTGGCACCATCGGGATGGCTCATGGTCTGGATACTGTACTGAGGGCGGCCGATCTGCTGCGTGAGAACAGGGACATAGTCTTCCTTCTGGTTGGGAGCGGGGCCGAACGGGAACGCCTTGTGGCAAGGCGTGACGAAATGGGGCTCGAAAACGTCCTCATGCTGCCTCAGCAGCTAAAGGAGCAAACGCCCCCTATTCTTGCGGCCTCTGATGCTTGCCTGGTGCTGCTCAAGAAGCGGGACCTCTTCAAGACAGTGATCCCCTCCAAGATTTTCGAGGCAATGGCGATGGAGCGTCCCATCATCCTTGGAGTTGAAGGCGAGAGCAGGGAAATTATCGAACAGGGAAACTGTGGGCTTTGCATCGAACCCGAAAACGAACACGACCTCGCGGAATCGGTGCTGCGGCTCTCCAGAGACCCCGGCGCGGGGATAGAAATGGGGTTAAACGGCGGGCGATTCGTCAGGGAGCGCTTCGATCGTGACGTGCTGGCAAAAAGTTATTTGGAACTGATTGCGGTCACTGCCGGTCAGGGACTGCCACCTGCTGTGTCAATGAGGGGGATCTGTGAATAACCCAAGGGCTGCTCCGGCTTCTCTGAAGCTTCCGATCGCGTGGGTCGTCTTCGCATCTGTTTGCGGACTTCTGTTCTGGGGACTTTACAGGTCATCCCTGGGTCTGCTGCTCTCGAACTGGGGCGATGGCGACTATTCTTACGCATGGCTCATCCCCTTTGTAGTCGTTTACCTGATATGGGAGAAGCGCCAAAGGTTGAGCGCGGAGCCGGTGGAAGGCGCGTGGTGGGGGATTGCTCCATTGCTGCTCGGGATCGGGCTTTTCTGGCTCGGAGAGTTGGGCGGAGAGTACTACACTTTATACGTATCGTCCTGGTCGATGCTTGCAGGGATCCTGTGGCTGCACCTGGGCAAAAAAAAGATGAGAGTTCTGGCGTTTCCGCTCTTCCTCATGCTGACAACCTTTCCGCTTCCAACTTTTCTTTACTACAAGATCTCATTCCATCTCCAGCTGATATCATCACAAATCGGGGCGGCCCTGCTTCGGATAGTGGGCATCGTAGCCCACAGGGAAGGCAACGTCATCGACATTGGAGCGACCCAGCTCCAGGTTGTGCAGGCATGCAGCGGTCTCAGGTACGTTTTCCCGCTGTTCGTCCTGGGTCTGATCGTCGCCTATTTTTTCCGCGCTTCCATCTGGAAGAGGGTTTTGCTGGTGCTTTCGACCGTTCCGCTGACGATCTTCTGGAACAGCATGAGGATCGCGCTCACGGGGATTCTGTGGATAAAATGGGGACCGCGGGCCGCTGAGGGATTTCTTCATGACTTTTCCGGCTTAATGATATTCCTGGTGTCGCTTGGGGTGCTTGTCGGAGAAATGTGGCTGCTGGGAAAAATCGGCAAAGCCGGGAAAGAGAAACGATACAGCCATCGACCTCTTCCAATGGAAAAGGGCCGGGGCGAGGGGAGCATCTCCAGGCAGGCGCATCTGCCGCGCGCTGCGACGCTTCTTGTCTTGCTCGGAGCCAACCTGATCTGTTTCCAGGCTATCGATCTTCGCCAAAAAATACCGATCCGGGAGCCTCTGAGCAAATTCCCCCTCGATATCGCAGAATGGCGCGGATCCCGGCAGCACTTCGATCCCAGGGATTTGCGCTCGTTGACCATGAGCGATTATACCCTCATTGACTATCGGAACAACACCGGGCAGGATATCAAGTTCTATGTTGCTTATTTCGAAACGCAATTCAAAGGCGGGTCCATTCACTCACCGGAAACGTGCCTTCCGGGCAACGGATGGGTTTTCAAAGAATCCGCCACGTTGACAATCCCGGTTAAGTACGGCTCCGATTACCTCGTAGTAAACCGCGTCGTAGTGGAGCAGCTTGGCAAAAAGATGCTCGGCTACTTCTGGTTTCCACAAAGGGGCCGCAACCTTACCAACATTTATCAATTGAAGTTGTATAACTTTTGGGATGCACTGAGCCAACAGCGCACTGACGGCGCTCTTGTTCGAGTTCTCACGCAGATGTCGGGAACCGAATCGACCGATGAGGCTTGCTCCCGCCTCAATGAATTTTTGAGCAAAGCAGTGCCGATCCTCGACCCATTCATCCCTGGCAGGGCACTGCAAAATCGGACAGTTGCAAGTTTTTAGTTTTTAGTTTCCAGTTTTTAGTTGTTTTTCCCTTTCGATCCCGCGCTTCGCGGAATCACCCGTCACGCATCACCCCGATGATTTTCATATCCACCCTTCTCATCTCGGTTTTCACAACCATAGCGCTCATTCCGGTTTTGAGCAGCCTTGCGGTCCATCTCCACATATTGGACATCCCGGACGAAAGAAAAATCCATTCGCGCCCCATTCCAAAAAGCGGGGGGCTTGCAATGGCCTTGGGCGTTCTCATACCCATCGTTGTCTGGCTCCCCTTCGATGCCTCCCTGAAGGCCATTCTCTCCGGGGCCGCGATTGTTGTTATCTTTGGGTTTATAGACGATTCCAGGGGGCTGTCCTACCTGTGGAAATTCGCCGCGCAAACAGCGGCCGCCGTGGTCGTGACCTGCTATGGAGGAGTGTGGATCGCCGATTTGGGCGCTCTTCTGCCTCAAGGGGTCCATCTTCCCGGCTGGGTTGGGATTCCCCTGACCGTCGTAGTGATAGTTGGCGCCACCAATGCTATCAACCTCTCCGACGGCCTCGACGGACTGGCGGGAGGAATCTCGATAATGAGCTTTATCTGCATCGCATACCTGGCTTATGTGGCGGACGATCTCATGGTGGTCCTCCTGTCATTGGCTATGATAGGGGCCATATTCGGGTTTCTGCGGTTTAACACCTATCCGGCCACTTTATTCATGGGCGACGCAGGGAGTCAGTTTCTTGGCTTCTGGGCCGTGAGCCTGTCTTTGAAGATCACCCAGGCTAATCATGGGTTTAACAAGCTGTTGCCCCTGATGCTGCTGGGAATCCCCATTCTGGATACCTTCTCAGTTATGCTCGGGAGAATCGCAAGTGGAAAATCTCCTTTTATGCCTGACAAAAACCACCTTCACCACAGGTTTATGGAACTGGGGCTTTCACATTCCGAAACGGTCCTTGTGGTCTATGCGCTTCAGGCTTCCATGATAATTCCGGCCTACCTCATGCGTTTCGGCACCGAATGGCTCGCTCTTGCTTTGAGCGTGTGTTTTGGGGCAGCAGTCCTGTTCGGACTGGCCGAGGCCAAAAAGACAGGGTGGCTGTACCAACGGCATTCTTCTTTGGAAAAGCTGACCCGGAGTATCAAAAACCGTTATTTAATTATAAAGATTTCCTTCAAAGTTTTAGAAACGGGGATCATTCTGCTGCTCGCTGTTACGGCCTTCCTGCCGGTGGGAGTACCGGTCTACGTCTGTGCTCTTTCAACAGGATTGGCGGCCCTGGTCATTGCGACCTGGTTTACGAAAAAGAAATGGATGGGAGGGGCAGTAAGGCTCGGTTTTTATTTCTTCATCCCGTTTGCCGTTTATCTGAGTGAAATGGATGCGGCTTCACGGCTGGGAAAGACGCTGGCCGATGTCTACAACCTTTCTTTCGCGGTGCTCGTCCTTTTCATCATCCTGACCCTCAGGTTCACGCGGCGCAAAAAGGGGTTCAAGACGACTCCCATGGATTTTATCGTGCTCTTCGTAGCGCTCATAGTTCCCAACCTGCCGGGAGGCCCCATCAGAAATCCTCACATGAGCCTCATTGCGGCAAAAGTCATCGTTTTCTTCTTTGGCTGCGAAGTTCTTATGGGGGAACTCAGGGGAAATTACACAAACGTTGTGTTTGCGTTTGTATGTATCCTCTCGATAGTGAGCCTGAGGGGCTTTCTGTTTTGATTCTACAGCCTGGATATCCGGCAATGGCTGACAGACAAAAGTTTACTCTTCACTCTCAGAAACTTCATTAAATTGTCACCAACGCGTAACACACTCCCTGTAGCATGCTGGAATGCCCAGGCAGCGGCGCTTGTCAAGGGACCTGGGAGGAGGGGCTTTTTTGCCTCCGCAAAGGCTGAAATTTTTGATTTCAGGAAGAAATTTAGAGGAAATGTCAAAATGCTTCATCGCTTCAAATTTGTTTTAGGTACTGTGTTTTTTTTAAGTTTTTTCTGCTTTCTCCACAATCCAGGTCCATATGCAGTTGAAAAGGACACGATAAAACCCGGAGACAAAGTCGGGATTCAATTTACTTGCCGGTTCCCAAACGGAGAAATTGCGGCCAGCACATCGTCGGCCGTAGCCAAAGATTCATCGCTTCGCAAGTCAGCCGTCTATCTGCCCAGGTCCAAGGACGATCCATTAGAGGTAACGGCCGGGCAGAGCGCCGCTGAGAAGCGCTTTCCGGTCCCGTTCCTGGATGAGATAGTCACCCGGATCGCGGCGTCTGTCCCGGGAATGAGGCCGGATGAAACGAGAACTATCGAGATTCGCTCCGAGAGGCCCGTTGCTGTGCCGGAAAAGGAGCAATTCCTAGAGTTGGCCAGGATCATGCAACGGCCGAAAGAGATCAGGATGAGCAGGGATGAGTACAAGTCACGTGCGGGAAAGGACCCGGAGCTTGGCGCAGAATATGCGCTGGACCCCGATATACCGGGCAAAGTGGCTTCTGTTTCTGAAAACGAGGTCCTGGTTCGCTGCTCGGCGCAGTCGGGATCGGTAATTGAAACGCCTTTCGGAAAAGGGACCGTCCGGGAAAACGGGGATAGAATCGAGATAGTGATCGAAGCCGCCAGAGGAACATTGGTCAGGATGGGGCCGATTGTCGGCCGCATTTCCGATGCGCGGGAAAAGATGTTCACCATAGATTTTGGCGACCCGTTCGGAGGTGAGCCGCTGGCGTGTGAAGTGAAAGCCGAACGTATTTCCGGGGACAAGCTGTCGAAAGCAAAATAACAAAGATGTGAACATGGGCAAAGTGGGCGCTTTTTATCTTCCGAAACGATTTCTCACCATCGCCGTCCTGCTGCCGATTTGCTTGCTGCCGGCCCTCGCCGCCCGGTGCTTCGCCCAGAAGCAGCCTGCCCGGGAGCTTTCCTTTCCAATTGAAGGCTTTCTGGTCGAAGGCAACAACCTTCTGCCGCCGGAGGCCGTGCAGAATGCGATCGAGAGCATGATCGGTCCAGGCAAGAAATCAGACGACGTCGAAGTTGCAAGAGAGACTCTCGAGAAGCTCTATCATTCCAGGGGATATCCTACGGTCCTGGTCAGCATTCCAGAGCAGAGCGTTCAGGAGGGGATCATACGGCTCGATGTGACCGAGGGCAAGATCGCGAAGGTAACCACCACCGAGAATCGCTACGTAACGGCGGACAAGTTGCTGAGAAGCCTCCCTTCGATGAAGCCCGGCGAGGTCCCGTATGCTCCGGAAGTCCAAAAGGAGTTCGGCAAGGCAAATGAAAACCCGGACGTCAAAGTGACCCCTTCACTCACCCAGGGAAGCGAACCGGGGACCGTTGACGTGGACCTCAAAGTGGAAGACAAGTTGCCGTTGCATGCAAGCGTGGAGCTTAACAACCGTTCGAGCCCCCATACCACCGATCTGCGACTCAATGCCGTTATTCACTACGACAACTTCTGGCAGATGGACCATTCCCTTTCGCTGCAGTATCAGAATTCACCTCAGGATCCCAACGAGGTCGAAGTCGGCGCAGCGTCCTATTCCCTGCCGGCTCCATGGAACCCGGACCACCTTATTCTGCTCACCGGAATTTGGAGCGACAGCAACACGGCAAGCGGTGAAGGATTTACTACAGTTGGCAGAGGACACCAGTTCGGCCTTCGCTATGTCATGCCCCTACCCGCCCTGACGAACTTTACCCAAAATCTCATCGCCGGGGTCGACTACAAGGATTTCCGGAATCTCCCCCTGCAGTTGGCGAACCTGCCGAGCAGTCAAAGTAGTGGCGAAAACCCGCCCGTCACATACTTCCCTCTTTCTTTTACATATAACTCATATCTCGCCGATCGGCACGGGGTGACTCAATTTTCAACAGGGTTGAACATGGCCTTTCGCGGACTGATCTCCGATGAGAAGGTGTTTACCGCAAACCGGGCAGAAGCGCGGGGAAACTACCTCTATGGGACGGGCTGCGTGGAACGGACCCAGGACCTGATTGCCGGGGCGAAGTTGTTCGTCAAAGTAGACGGCCAGCTTTCCGATTCTCCGCTCATAAACAATGAAGAGTATGCCGGCGGGGGGCTGGAGAGTGTAAGGGGGTACAGGGAAACCGAAGCGCTTGGCGACTGTGCCCAGCATTGCACAGTCCAGTTGCTCGCTCCCGAGATGGCCGCATCTCACGGCATCGGAAATGGAAAACTAAAATGTACACCGTATGTATTCTACGACGAGGCGCACATTCTTGTACTGGATCCGTTGCCCGGCCAGAAGGGCACGTTCGACCTCGAAGGGGCGGGCATCGGCGTAAAAGGGCTTTACCGGTGTGTTGAGTATGAAACATGCTGGGCGACCGCCCTGTCGACCTCACAGTCCGGGGTCGGTTACACGAAGGCTGGCGACAGCCGGGTGCATTTTAGAGTTAAGTATCTCTATTGAGACACTGTATCCATCTGTGTCCAAGCGGTTTTTGGGGGGGTGATGAAAAAAGGACTGGCCGTTCTTTTATGCTTGTGCATCGCCTTTGTGCCTGCGATCGCCAATGCGGGTGCAGGCATTAATAAGCCCCCCGGCTACTACAAGTCCCTGCTGCCCCCTCTTCCGAAGCCCAAATTGCCGGACGCAGCGGCGACACAGCTTAAAGTCGACCTGACGGTGGCCCCGAAGAAAACGCAGGCGGCCTCAGCGCATGCCACCTCATCGTTGCCTGCCGTCTCTCCGGATGAGCTTCCCCAGGGATGGACCATAATCGGGGGCATCAAGAATATCACTACAGTCCCTGACAAAATGGTCATCACGCAAGACGCGTCCGAGGCCATTATCAACTGGCGATCGTTCAACATCGGCTCCAAGGCCGAAGTGGATTTCAGCCAGAAGAGTTCGAGCTGGATTTGCCTCAACCGCATCTTCGACCTGAACCCCAGTCAGATATTCGGAAAAATCCAAGCCCTCGGCGAAGTATTCCTCATCAACCAGAACGGCATCCTGTTTCAGCCCGGATCGCAAGTGGACCTGCATACCCTTATAGCCTCTTCGCTCGATATCAACGTTGTCGATCGGGATTTCCTCAACGGAAAGTTTACTCTTCCAAACGGGCAGCCAGGTTTAGATTTCGAACTGAAATCCGGCAACCCGGACGCCGTGGTCGAAAACCAAGGGGATATCTATACGGATACAGTGGGTTCAGTCTTCCTGCTGGCTCCATATGTGGAGAACAATGGGACTATCACAGCACAAACTGGTCAGATCGGACTGGCAGCGGGGAAGGTTATCGATATTTACCAAAATGTATCCGTACGGGACTGGAAAATCGTTGACGTTGTCGAGCAGTCCAGCGGAGATGCGGTCGACCGCAATAACGGCCACGCCGTCAATAATGGCCTAATCACGACCGAAGCAGGCGGCCTTATCGGCATGTACGGCACGGGAGTGGATCAGAACGGAGTAATTCGCGCCCAAACTTCACTCCAGACAGATGGCGAGATTGAGCTCATGGCATCGGAAGAGGTGTCGACTGGTCCGCAGAGCAAAACCTGCACGTTTATATCTGCTTCAACAGACACCGAGTACGAGCAGTCTGCTTATAAGCCCGGAAGTATAGGGATTTTTGGTTTGGACCCCAGCAACCTAAATGGGCCGACCACAGCAACTGCCCCTAAGGAGATCGTGCTCAACGGACTTATTCAAGCCCCATCCGGCAGCATTGATATAGTGGCCCAAAACAGTGTCACCCTGGAAAGCCTCTGCAGCGTCGATGTAAGTGGCGTGTGGCTCGATAAGCCAGCCTCAGCCAATACCACTCAGGTCCAGCTCAACAGCGTGGAACTCAGGGACTACCCCGATCAGAAAAACGGTATTCTTTACGGTGCGACCATTACAGTTGATAACCACCTTGGCTCCTCTATCGGAGATATCTCAGGATACCTCACCACTAAGGATGAAACCGCGCAGGAAAGAAGCCTTTCGGGCGGCTCGATACTGATCAGCACTCTGGACACCGGAAAAGTAATTGTCAATCAGGGAGCTTCTATTGATTTCAGCGGCGGTGGCACCAGGTACAGTGGAAGGTATATAACGACGACTGGATTGATCTCGAACGGTCAAATCCATGATATCAGCAGCGCTCCTGAAGCCTTGCAGTATACGGGCATCACCAGCATCAACAAATATGTTGGCAGCTACGTGGAAGGGGCTGACGCAGGTACGCTTTCATTGCTGGCCGGAAAGATCGTGCTGGATGGCAATATCCATGGCGCTGCGACGGCGGGAATTTACCAAACCAGGACTTCGGAGCTGCTTAATACCATAGGTGACCAGAATTCCCTCGGAGTGCAGATGCCGGCAGGGGGGACCTTATTTATCGGGGCGCAGCCAACTAATTCGGTTCAGAGTCAGGATGCCGTGGTCAATTCCGTGGTCCTGTATGGTCCCAATGACCAATTGCCTTCTTCTTCGAACTCTACTTATCTTTCAGCCCAAAAACTGAGCGCGGCCGGTTTGACTGACCTGCAAATCGCCGCCAATACTTCCATCGCGGTTACCTCGGATGCCGCAATTGTACTGAATCCGGGGATCGCGAAACTTGCTGAAAATTCATATACAAAGGCCACTCTGTCCTTGGCTGCGCGCTGGATAGATGTATGGGGAAAAATCAATGTCCCTTCCGGCTACATCAACCTGACGGCTGAAGACAACGTCACCTCTTACCCCAGCAATCTCAGCAGCTATCAGATGATGAACTCCGAAGGGATTAGCCTGGAAAAAGGCAGCCAAATCATCGCTGCGGGTCAGCGCATCGATGATTCTGTCGCTGCAAACGGTGTAGGGGGCACAACCCCTTTTACCTACATCGCGGGCGGTACTGTTTCGATCGACGATCTCACTTATGACAGCAGCTATTTTCATGGGAGCAACAATTATACAAACGGAGTAACCATTGCGGCCGGGAGCCTCATCGATGTGAGCGGAGGATACGGCATAAGTCGGAAAGGTGTGGTAACGGGCGGAGATGCAGGATCTCTGAGCGTCGCGGGCGAGAGGATCGCCCTCAACCCCGGCTCGATTCTAAAAGGATACTCCATTGAAGGCAACAATGGAGGCAGCATAACCTTGCATGCCCAAAGCATCACAATAGCTACGAGTTCACAAGCAAATGAGGATAACTCGCTGGTCTTGGGTCAGGACCAGTTCGACGACACCGGTTTTGAGAAGATTTATCTGCAAAGCGTCAATGATATAACGGTCGGGCCTGAGACACGTTTTTCACCCTCAATTGTCAAGTTCTCTGTCCCCATTCCCGGCGTGTCCGGCGACGAGGACAGCCTGGTCAGCGTTCCACAAGATTTGATGGGAAAATCATCAATTTCATTGACCGCCGGGAGCCTGCTTTGGAGTGTGGATCCCTACGGCGAGCAAATAATCCCGAGCACGACCGCCACAATCAAGGTGCTGACGAGGGCTGAAGTCAGCGTTGGGCCGACGGGATCGATCTCTTTGAAGGCCCCGGATATCGCTGTATATGGAACTTTGAATGCTCCCGCCGGCACGGTCACCCTTACTGCCGGCACCGCGTCAACCCCAGGCACGCTGACATTGGAAGAAGGGGCAAAAATAGAGGCGAGCGGTTATAACGAACCATCGCAATCACCTGTGATGCAGGGTTTCCCTCTGGGGTGCAGCCCTCTTTCGGGAGGCGCCGTTACTCTGTCGTCAACGGGATCGGTGTCTACTGCAGACAACTCCGAGATAGACGTTTCAGGGTCGCCAACGGCAACGACCTGGGTCCTGGACAAGGGCGGGGTACCCATTGCTCAGGCAGTCGCGAGCAATGCGGGGAGCGTGACTATTTCCGGAAACACGCTCTCCTTGCAGGGTGAACTCATGGCGGCCCACCAGCCCAATCTGCAAGGCGGGACATTATCCATCACGAGCCTGGACACCAGGAATAGTTACGTCATAAACGGCGCTGATTTCAAGAACTATCTGGTGGACGGCTTCGACGCCATCAGTTTCCAAAGTTATTATGCACTGGCGTTCCAAGGCTTCTCCGGGACGAAGGACAGTTCCGACACCGTCGCAAGGAGGCTTACTCTCGACGCACCATCTTTCACCGGGTCCGGCGTCACTTACCTGTGGGCGCCCCAAATACAATTGAGAAACACTTACAATTCCAGTCCAGGAAGCCCAACTCCATCCACTACCGGCTCACTCACGCTTCAAGGCGGGTGGATAGATTTGTACGGCGCGTTTTCACTATCAGGGTTTAAAAACGTCACGCTGTCCGCAGAGCATGACTTCACATTGAGCGGTTCGCAAGGGCAGATGATTATGACGTCAACCGGTTTGACCCTTCAGGCCGCCCGTATCTACCCGTCCATGTTCGAGCCCTCCTATTCATCCTCATTCACGATAGAAGACTCCGGGGGTAATGTCACCATCGAGGGCACTGGTTCACATGACCAGTCTCCGATCTATTCTGCGGGTGGGAGCATCTCGATCGATGCACAAAACATAGAGATGAGAAACGGCGCTTATCTGGCCGCACCCATGGGTAAGATCTCTCTGGTCGCCGACCAGACCTCGGGGACCGTCACCCTGGACGACGGCAGCACGATCTCGACCAAGGGCTGGACCTCTATTCCGGTAAATTACGGACCCTATACCACCAGTGGATCGCAGAGTGCGCCGGAAGGATCGATTTCGATTACCGGCGATGAGGTTATTACGAAGCGCGGATCGACCATTGACGTCTCAGGAGGAGGCAGTATCTTCACCTATGAATTTCAGGAGAGCACCGACGGCACGGTCGACCCCCTGCTTTTCGTGGGAACGAATAACGTTGGTCAAACGCTATGGCAAAATCGATATGTCATTGTGCCTGGCAGTGATTACTCGCTTACGCCCAGCGCTGCTTCCCAAGCAGGCCTGCAGGTAGGGCAAGCTGTCTACCTGGAGGGCGTTCGGGGTCTCAAAGCTGGTGTGTACACTCTGCTTCCTGAACAGTACGCCTTTTTGCCGGGAGCTATGGTCGTTACCGATACTGGCACCAAGGTTGCCTCTGGAACCCAGCTAGAAACCGCCGACGGTTTTCCTGTTGCGGCCGGCTATTTCACCTGTAGGGGAACCTCTATCCGGCCTTCTCTCATGGACGCTTTCGAAGTACAGCCTGCAACATATCTTTTGACGCAGGGAGATTTTAGCCCTCAGGCGTCTGTTGCCGGCAACGCCGGGAGCGTAACCATTACCGCCAACACGACCATTGTGGACGGAACAATATTCGCGAAACCATTGAATGGCAACACGTCGGTGGTTGTGGACGGGACCTCCTCGACTAAGGCGCCGAACGGATACCAGGGTGGTACGATCTCCCTTAGCGGGACAAATGCTTTCATCGAAGAATCAAGCAGCCAAACTCCCGCGAACCCTGCAACCGGAACTCTCTATGTTGCCGCCGACGCCTTAACAGGGTTCTACGAAATCGAAATCGGAAACCTTAACTCGAGTGCAGGCGCAATTACCCAAACGGTTACAATGGAACATGGCAGTGTCCTCAGTGCGACCAAAGTGGTCCTCTCCGCACAGAATACAATAACGCTGGATTCGGGAGCGCAGATAGTCACGGTCGATTCGAGCGGAAAAGGCAACGGCTCGGCCAGCCTGATCACCCCGACCGGTTTGCTGACGATGCAGCAGAATTCCCTGGTCCATGCTTCAGACCAGGTGAACATGACAATCGGCCAGTTGAACTACCAGGCCGGCTCGCAGGGTTTGCAGATCGACCACGGCGCGCTGGACCTGACTGGACAAAATGTTTACTTTATTCCGCAGCAGGGGTCTTCGCCATCAAGCCCCGACCCTTTGGGACTCTATCTCACCAACGCCTTTTGGAGCAACTTCAGAAATTTCGATGACGTAACCATTTCTGCTTCGGGGGGCTATACAGACGGCTCAGTTCAGGGCCTGGTCGGTTTCCTTGGAGGCATGACTCTTTCCGCCAAGCATTCATTCACCGTTAATGCGGCCGCTATTAAAGGGTTCTTGAATAGCGCGGCTGGAGCCGTGACTATCGACGCCCCGACCATCAGCCTGCTGGACAGAGGCGGCCCTTCCCCGCCGAGCCCGAGCTTATCGAACCTCGGTACGCTGACTTTAAACGCCGGCCAGATTTACATTGGAGAAGGCGCTTTCCTTAACGGATTGACTCCAGGCAATCCTAATCTGCAAAACGGTCTGCTGCTCGACGGATTTTCCTCCCTCAATTTCAACGCGGCAAAAGATGTCGTTTTCCAGGGAACCGGCTCTCTGGTCACCGGGGCCGACAACCTGAACTTCTCATCGGCACGTCTCACCACTTCCTATTACGAAGACTTCAATCCGGACGGAACCATCCGGACCCCTTATACAGCCGCAAGCTTCACCGTCTCAGCGGCGAATGCGGCAGTGAATATCGCGCCGCCCGACAAGGGGGTCGCTACGCCTGGGGTCGCGGTCACACCGGGCGGCGCGCTGGAAATTGACGGCAACAGCATCGACGTATCGGGTGTAATCCAGATGGCGTCAGGGACGCTCAAGCTTAACGGGACCACAGGCGTCAAACTGGAAAACAACGCCCAGGTGCTGGATGGAGGGACTTCACAAGCGATAGTTGTCAATGGGCACATCACAGAAGTCGGCTCTCCGGCCGGCAGTGTATATTTGAATTCACAAAACGGCTCGGTGGACATCATGGCTGGTGCTCTCGTCGATGTTTCGGGGATCTCGGAGGACAATGCTTACTACGCCGGTAAATATGGCATCAAATATAACGTTTTCGCCGACCCAAATGACCTCGGAGTAAATGCCGGCCTCATTTCCATTTATTCACACGGCTCTGCCGATCTCCAGGGGACACTTAAGGGCGCTGCCGGAACGTGGACGTCTTATGACAACAAGTCGTCAGTCAAAGGCATTGGCGGCTCTTTCATACTGAACGCCCTGGACCTCTCCAGCAACTCCAGACCCGACAAAGGGTTCTCCGCCCTGAATACGAATCTTTTTAACGGCGGCTTTACGGAAAACATCGATTTAACCCTGACGGGAGTAGACACTCCGAACCAGGTTTTGACGATTGGAGATAAGATCGTTGCTCGCAATTTCAGCCTTACAGCCGATAACTGGTCCATTGATTTCACCGGTGAAGTCGATTCTACGGCAGTCGGCGGAGGAGGGACCATCCAGTTCAACTCAGGGGGCTCGCTGACGCTGGCAGCCGGAAGCGAGATCCTGAGTCCGGGCGCAACCGTGTTTCTAAACACTGCGGACGGCAAACTGGATCAGCCGGGAATCCTGAATTTCTATGGATCGATTGATGTCGCCGGTCAATCCGGCCAGGCAGAAGGCACAGTGCATTTCCGCAGCTCTATGAGGAGCGGCCTCAATGCCGTGAACATGAATCTTGCCGGCGCCATAAACGGCGCGAATCAGGTGCTGGCGGAAGGCGTGTTATACGGCGACGATTCCGGCATCCAGGCTCAGCCTTATACGTATGTCACGGACAAGACTATTACCAGTGCGGATATCTGGAATTGGAAGAGTGGGTTGCAAGTCTTCATGAACGGCCAGGGCAAGTCAATCGAGAAAGGACTTTTTACTCATCTAAAGCTGGAGGACAGCAACCACGCAGAATTTGTTCCGGGCCTCGAAGTCCGCTCCGAGGGCAACATCACACTTCAAGATGCCTGGGACTTCACCACCGGCGGCAACTACAGTTGGGACAAGGCTATCGGCATCGGCTTTCTGACCTTGAGGGCAGGAGGCAATCTGAACATATACGCAAACCTGGTCGACCACCCTTCATCCATTTATTCTCCTTTGCTGTCGGATACGGGGAAGGAATCCTGGGGATTTAATCTTGTCGCCGGGGCCGACCTGAGCAGTGCCGACGTCATGAGCACCGGAAGAAACGATGCGTATTGGCTCTATATCGGCGAACCGGTCGCTGGTAACCCTGCCAGGACCTTGTCGCCGGCAATGGTCTATACGGA